>JADZFV010000327.1 GCA_020854255.1 Candidatus Melainabacteria bacterium
CATGCGAGCATGCCGGGATACTTTCTGAGGCGCTCCGCCAATCCAAAGTACAAAAGTACAAAGAGCAAAAGATCGTATATCGCCTCGTACAAGAAGGTCGGGTGGAAATACATTTGATCTTTGAATTCCCAGGGGCGGCTTTCCGGAGGGATCAAGAGTTTCAGCGGAAAGTCGCTGCTTACTGGTCTTCCAAATGCTTCCGAATTGAAAAAGTTTCCCCACCTACCTATGGACTGCGCCAGAGGCATAACACCGAGAATCAAATCTGCCGTCTGCAGAAACGGGAGTTTTTTCCACTTGCAGTAGAGAAAGCCCGCCAGTGCTCCACCAAACAACCCACCATGGATGGACAGTCCGCCTGTCCAGATCATCAATGCCTGCAGAGGCTCGGACAAGAAATGCTTGTAGTTCAACAATACATAGTAAAGCCGCGCCCCGACGACCCCGCCGCCAAATCCACAAAAGGCGGTATTCAGCAGTTCTTCAGTGTCGATGCCCCATCTCTTTCCCAGGCGCATTGCCATTGCTGAGCCGGCAAAAAATGCCAGCACGAACATGAGTCCGTACCAGCGGACGGTAATCGGCCCGATCTGGAATAGAATTGCCCCAGGAGACTCAAATGTCAAACAGGTGCTGCCTTTCTAGCAGATTTGCTCAATAGGGAGCCTGATCGTTGGGCACTTTGCCGCCGTAGACGTCTTTCGGCGCTTTCCCGATATTCTTGTCTCTATTGGCGGGCATCTTGGAGTCATGGACTTCATCGTGCGGATCATCGCCGTGCGGATCGTCACCGTGCGGGTCGGCGCCGCCATACTTCTGAGCGACGACGTACTGTCCTTGAATCTTGCACTTAGTCAGTGGGTTGAGAGAAGCGCTTTTCACATCGCATGTTGGTGCGTGTAATGGCATCGCTACGGACAAAAGAATATCCAGCATAGCCAACCTCCGGCAGTTGATAGAAGTAAGTCGCCGTTGACATCCTCCAAAGTATACATGAAAGGGGCGGTCCGGGCGCAGGTTTCCTTAAAACTAGAACAATGCCGCAACATTGCCTGTCAGCGGCTTTAGAATTATACGCGCTGGCGGCGCCATAACATTAGCGCCAATTTTGACCGGGCGACCTATGGCATCGCCCCAAAGACCAGCAAGCTGATGGATGATGATGCCGGTGCGATAAACAGCAAGTGGGACGGGCGATGGCAAAAACAAAAACGCGCTGGATCTGCCAGCAGTGTGGATTTCAGGCTAACGGATTTCTGGGACGCTGCACTGAATGCGGCTCCTGGGGCTCGCTTTTGGAAGAATTGGTCAGCGACGCAGCAGGCGCAGCCACGCAGACGGTGTTGAGCCGTTCGCACGCTTCGCTTTCAGGCAAGATAGGCAGGCATTCCCTTCCGGAAGGCGAGCGAGCGTCTGCGCTTCCGCTTTCAGAAATCGTCGCTTCGCACAGCCAGCGCATGTCCACCGGGCTCGCCGGCGTGGATGAGGTTCTCGGCGGCGGTTTGGTGCCCGGCAGTGTTGTCTTGCTGGCAGGCGACCCGGGCATAGGCAAGTCGACCTTGCTGCTTCAGGTGGCCAGGCACCTGGGGCTGGGCGGGACACTCTTGTACGTCGCCGGCGAAGAGTCCGCCCATCAGGTCAGTCTGAGAGCTGAGCGCCTGGGCGTGTCGTCTGACAATATCCTGGTCGATGCCGGACAAAATGTTGTTTCTATTGCCCGGACCATGATGGCGGGCGGCACTCGCGTGACCATTGTCGACAGCATTCAGTCGGTCTTTCATCCCGATGTGCAAAGCGCACCAGGGTCTGTAAGCCAGGTGCGCGAGTCGGCGCAGGCTCTGATTGCCACTGCCAAAGAGCACGGTATCGCCACCATTCTTGTTGGTCACGTGACCAAAGAGGGCGCCATTGCCGGACCGCGAGTTCTGGAGCATATGGTGGATGTGGTACTTTACTTCGAAGGCGACCGGGCGCGAGAGCTGAGAATTTTGCGCGGGGTGAAAAACCGTTTTGGTGCCACGCACGAGATTGCTGTATTTTCCATGACCGGTGAGGGCCTGCGCGAAGTCGATAATCCCAGTGCTCTTTTCCTGGGCGACCGCTTGAATCATCTGGGCAAGAAGCAGTCACCGCCGGGAACCGCAGTAATTGCAGGCGGCGAAGGACGGCGCTCGCTTTTACTGGAGGTTCAGTCGCTGGTTTCCAATACAGCTTTCTCGAATGCCCGCCGCGTGGCCAATGGATTTGACTACAACCGCCTTCTGCAAATCATCGCCGTGCTCGAAAAGAAAGCCGGCTTATTCCTTTTGCACTGTGATGTATACGTAAATGTTGTCGGCGGCATGGAATTTACAGACCCCTCCGGCGACCTGGGAATTGCGGTGGCTATCGCCACGTCGCTGCTCGATCGCTCGATCGACCCGGGCTTGCTTTTCCTTGGTGAGGTTGGACTGACGGGAGAAGTGCGTCCTGTTAAGGGCGTCCTCAAGCGCTTGAAAGAAGCGCAAAAATTGGGATTCAAACGCGCGGTCGTGCCCGGGAGCAATTTGCCTCTTGATGGAAACCTCGATCCTATGGAGGTTGTCGGTGTCGAAACTTTGACTGATGCTCTGGCTTTGGCAATTCCTGGTTTTGAATCAGTGAAAAGACGTTCCATCTCCAGTGGCGCCGATTCCGCAAAGGGATCGTCCAGCGAAAAAGGCTCGTATACAAAGAAGCATGGCGACGCCAATGATTTGAAGGGGTCTTCAAAAACTGGTTATGCTCAAGGGGAAAGGCGTGATTTAGAAGGCGCATTCCAGGATTGAGATATGCGCAACTTTCAGAACGAAAAGGTTAAAAACGCTCTTTTTGCACTGCCAGACTCTCCCGGTGTCTATCTCTTCAGAGACGACGAGGGGACAATTATCTACATCGGCAAGGCGCTCAATTTAAAGAGCCGGGTCAAATCCTACTGGATGGAAGCAGCTATGCGCGAGAGACCGAAACTGGCTGTCTTGATGCCGAAAGTTGCCGACGTCAATATCATCGTCACCAATTCCGAAAAGGAAGCGCTGCTTCTGGAGGCTAATCTAGTTCGGCAGCACATGCCTCGCTACAACGTCACTTTGAAGGACGATAAACGTTATCCGTGGTTGGCGATTACATATGATGTGGCTTTCCCTCGTTTGATCATGGTGCGAGATCCTCAGAAGTATAAGAAGGAAAATCCGAAGTCGCGCGTTTTCGGACCGTATGTAGAAACCGGCATGATGTGGGAGACAATCAGGGTTTTGCGCAAAGTGTTTCCGATGCGCCAGCGCAAATCTCCTTTGTTTAAAGACAGACCGTGCATGAATTACTACATCGGTTTGTGTCTGGGCCCGTGTCAAAATTTGGTGGACGAGCCCGCATACTTGCAAATGGTCGCGCAAGTTGAAATGTTTCTGGCCGGGCGGCAAACTGAGGTGGTTTCGCAGCTGAAGCGTGAGATGGAAGCAGCTTCCGAAGAGTTGGCATACGAGAAGGCTGCCAAAATTCGCGATCGTTTGAGAGCGCTTGAAACGGTAATTGAAAAGCAGCAAGTTTTTTTCAAGGACAAAAAAGTCAATCAAGACATCATTGCCGAGGCGCATGCCAGCAAGCTTATCGCTATTTGTCTGATGCGCGTCAGAGAAGGAAAGTTGATTTCGTCGGAAACTGTTTGCCTGCCTCTCATGGATCGCACATCTTGGGATGAGGCTTATCAATCGTTCGTCGATCTTTATTACACGTCGCTTGAAGATATAGGTGTACCGCAGGAGGTCTTGCTTCAGCATCAAGTCGGTGATGAGGCGGCTCTTGCCGATGTGCTGCAGAGCAAATCCAAATGTGCAGTCCGAGTTGGTATTCCGCAGCGTGGCGGCAAGGTCAAAATGATCGACATGGCCAGAAAGAATGCAGAACTGGCTCTCGAGAAAGAACTAACCGAAAAGCAAGAAGCTGATGCCAAAGTGGTTCGCCTGCTTTCTCACATGCAGGAAGAATTAGGCACAGCCAGACTGCCCAGGCGCATTGAATGTTTTGATATTTCGAACATTCAGGGCACGGACAATGTCGCCAGCATGGTGGTTTTTGAAGACGGCCAACCGAAAAAATCCGACTATCGCCGTTTTAAGATTCGTGCCGTGGAAGGCGTGGCCAACGATTTTGCGTCCATGAAAGAAGTGGTGGGCCGGCGATATTCTCGTCTGCAGAAAGAGGAGAAACCGTTGCCGGACCTGATAATTATTGACGGCGGCAAAGGGCAACTGAATGCGGCTGTTGAAGCTTTAAGCGAGTTGAATATAAGAGATATCGACATCATCGGGCTTGCTAAGAAGCAAGAAGAAGTTTATAAACCCGGCAATCCGTCGCCGCTGTTGATTTCCAGGCGCAGCGAGGCGCTCCACGTGCTTCAGCGCACGCGGGACGAGGCGCACAGATTTGCCATTACATTCCACCGCAAGCTCAGAGCGAAGCGCAGTCTGATGTCCGGACTGGACCTTTTGTCAGGTGTGGGACCATCGAGAAGAAAGCTCCTGATTGGGCATTTTGGCACTTTCCAGAAGGTGAAAGAGGCGACCCTGGAAGAGTTGCAGGCAGTGCCGGGCTTGCCCAAAAATGTAGCAGTATCAATTTTTGCCGCCTTGTCAGCCGGTCAAGTAGATAAGAAAATAAGCAACGGACCTGCCGGTACAGCGCATGAGACCGGCGAAGAAGATGAGACAATAGGCGGTATCGAGGACCAGTTAGATGAATCGGAAGATATTGAAGACGGCGATGATTTAAACGAGTCAATAGAAATCTATAACGGCGACGATGAAACGATTTTGAAAGTTGCCGAGTCAAACCAGAGTCAATCAAAGGATTGAGAGCGAGCGAGGTCGATATGTTTTCGTTTTTCATGAAGCGCAAAAAACAGGTTATGACGTTTATCATTGTCATCATGATCTTTACCTTCCTTGCGTCGCTTGTGCCGCAAGTCATGTTCATGTTCCAGTAAGAAAGCATTGCCAGCATTTTCGATCAGATGTCGCAAATAGAGGCAGCCGATTCGGCGGGCGACAAATTCGCCCGCGCCGGAAGAACCGGTCGCTCGGCCTTGCTGGGGGTTTCGCTGGCCTACTGCGTAATTCTTCTATACCTAGTCTGGCCTTTCTTATTGCGCGGGCAAAGCCTCTATGTCGCGGACTTCACTTACAATTTTGCGCCGGCAGCTAATTTCATCGCGCAGGTTTTTCAGGCAGAACATGGCTTTACGCTGACAAAGCCTCTGTGGAATCCATATTTACTGTGTGGTGCGCCGCAAGTAGCGGTGGCCTGGCCGCTGGCTTATTTGCCAGGCTATATCGCCTGTTTTTTAGATGGTGCGCAGGGGCAGGCATTTCTCATCTTCTTTCATCTTCTCATTGCCGGAATTGGAGGTTATGTCTGGTTTTCTAAATGCGATGATCGAGCCTGGAGTGCCGGTGGAAAAACCTTAGCTGGCAAGAGCGCGGGAAATATCGGCGGCGTAAACAACGCAGGCGGCAACATCGCAGGTGGAGACAACGCAGGTGGCAACATCGCCTCGCGTTTGGCGGACATAACCAGCCCGGCTGCTCTGTTTGGTTTCATGTTTATGCTATCAGGCTACATGCTTGGCTCCAGTATCAATCTGTCATTGCTCTTTTCGGTCTGCTGGACGCCATTTGCATTGACTCTCATCGACCGATTGTCACTTGCATCCAGAGTCAGCTTGCCACTTACAGGCGCTCTGTCCTTCATTCTTGCTCAACAGTTCGGCGCCGGTCGCCCGGAGATGTTTCTTGGTGAAGGCATTCTTTACGCAGCCTATGCGTTGTTGAAGATCGCAGAGTTGGCTCCCGACCGAAGTAAAAGGCAAGCCGCTGAGCGATTCATGCTCGAGCTGGTCGCGGCTCTGATGCTGTCTCTGGCATACAACGCAGCCAACATTTTGCCGATGATAGAGGCTGTCAAAAATTCTCCGCACCTGCCGAAATTTGATCCATCGGATGCCTTAAACTGGAGCGCCGGTTGGTTCGAGTATTTGGAAATACTCCTCATGCAGCCCTTGGGCGAGCTGAATATGGCGCATTATTCGCTTTATCCCACTTACCCGAATTCAATGGCGTACGTTACCAGCCTATTTCTCGGCGCACCGGTGTTGGCGCTCGCTTTCATCGGCACGAGCGACTCGTCCTGGAAGCAAAAAGCTTTCTGGTTGTGGATGATCATTCTCTTTACCATTGTTTCTCTCGGCGAATTTATCCCAATTTGGAAACCTATTTATGAGGCGATTCCATCAATAAATCTTTTACGTTTCCCTGTCAAAATGACTGTTTTCGTAGAACTGGGCATCGTTGCCCTGGCGGCACGCGGCTGGCATCTGGCGCTAAAAGGTGACGTGCCCCGCAAGGAGTTTCTTGGTGCAGGCGTCTTCTGGGGCTTGTTTTTTTGCATCGGTATGGCGATTTTGGCAACTACTGTCTCAGGAAACATGCAGTCGCTGGGCGTCGTGATGTCGATGAGCTCAGGCTGCGATGATCTAAACATGGCAAAGGAAGCAGCGCTTAATTTGGCTGCAAACATAACAATGGCTGGTTTTGCCGGTCTGGCGACTTGCCTGGCTCTGGCTAATTTGAAAGGTAAATGGGAAATTATCTTGCGCTGTTTCGTTGTGCTTTTGATTGTTACTGACCTTATGATGAACGGCACTCGGCAGCTCTGGCATACAGTAGACATTGGCTTCTTCAAAGAGCCGTCCACAATTTTGAGTCTGGTCGAGAAGGAAGTAGCAAAAAAACCAGAAGCACACTGGAATACTTTTGCTCCCAGAGATTACAAAGTATTGTCTCTGTTTCGCCATCCGATTGCCGTGCCCGAGATGGTTTCAGAAACGCCCGAAGGGCTCATGGACAAAGAGTTTATGCGCTATGCAAGAAACATTCTTGCTCCCAATACAAACATAGACCGGGGAATTTTCATGCTCAGCGGCATGCCTGTATTGCCTGACTGGGCTACTGTTTTTATGGAAACAGGAATTCTTCCGCGTTCTTCTGTTCGTGCTGAATTGACCCACGAAGCTGGTAAATCGGATATTCCGCTCTATAAGTGGTGTCAGGCGACGGCAACAAAATATATTCTTTGCCCGATCAATACGCAGTCGGAAGAAGACCTGGTAGTTCGAGAATCGAAACTTTTGGATACGCATTATTTCAAAGTGGCTGCCGAGGATAAGAAGCAGAACGTGCGCATTTATGAAGTTTCACCAATTCGAAAAAGAGTGCAGCTCTTCGCGCATGCCTTGAAAGTGGAGACCAGAACCGAAGCGCTGAAGCACATAAACAGATCCGATACTCTTCCTTACGATCCGCTCAGTGAGTGCATTCTTTGTGAGCCGGAGCAGCCGAGTACCTTCAGTTTTCAATCGAAGGGTCCGGAAATTAACCAGGCATTGCTGGAGAAAGTGTTGCACGCTCCGGCAGTCAATCGCCCTGGTTCTGCGGAAATTGTCTCCGACGACCGCGAAAGCGTTCTTGTGAATGTGGATTGCGCCGTACCGGCTGTTCTCGTTTTTACGGACAGCTATTACAGCGGTTGGAATGCAACCGACAATGGCGCGCCTGCGCATCTTCTTCTTTCCGATGGGCTCATGAAAGCGGTTTTATTGGCGCCAGGCAAACACAAAGTAGCTTTTCGGTATATTCCGAACTCTTACTTTGTCGGGCTGACGATCAGTTTTGGCACTCTTATCATACTTTTGGGTTTGATTTCCGTACCCTGTATGCTGGAAACTGTCAAATCAACTAATCTCGTGCGTCGACGTGAGATAATTCAGAGTTGATGCAAAAGCTGACCATAGCACCGCTTGCAGACAGAATGCGCCCGCGCTCGCTTGATGAAGTGGTGGGGCAGGAAAAGCTGCTCTCCGAAGAAGGGATTCTGCGCCAGATGGTGGAATCCGGGCGTTTGTCGTCCTTTATATTGTGGGGACCGCCCGGAGTCGGCAAAACGACCCTGGCCCGCATGGTTGCCTCGACTACGGACAGCAAATTCGTCGCCTTTTCTGCAGTCGTTGCCGGTATCAAGGAGATAAAGGCCTTGATGGCGGAAGCCGAAGCGTTTATGAATATAGAAGCGCGGCAGACAGTACTATTTGTCGATGAGATTCATCGATTCAACAAAGCGCAGCAAGACGCGTTCTTGCCGTATGTTGAAAGCGGGGTCATCGTTCTTGTCGGCGCCACCACCGAAAATCCCTCTTTCGAAATCAACTCTGCGCTTTTGTCTCGATTGAAAGTTTTCATACTTAACGAGCTTTCAAACGAAGAGCTGGTCACGATCATGAAACGTGCTCTTGCGGATGAAGAGCGTGGTTTGGCAAAAGAAGGCGTCGATATTGCCGAGGAAAAACTTTCTTTGATTGGAACATACGCATCGGGTGACGCGCGCACAACTTTGAACACTCTGGAGTTGGCGGTCATGATGGCCAAACGCCGAAAAGCTGATGAAGTCAGCGACTCCGATTTGAAAAGCGCGATTCAGCAAAGCGTGCTGCGTTATGACAAAAACGGCGAAAATCACTTCAATCTGATCTCTGCTCTGCACAAGTCGATGCGCAATTCGGATGTCGATGCCAGCTTGTACTGGCTGGCACGCATGCTGGAAGCCGGTGAAGACCCGATGTATGTAGCCAGGCGTGTGGTTCGCTTCGCCTGCGAGGATGTCGGACTGGCGGCACCTCAGGGACTCACCCAGGCTGTAGCGGCTATGCAGTCTGTACAACTTATAGGTATGCCTGAAGCCAGCGTCGCACTTGCCCAGGCAGTTATTTATCTGGCGGTTGCTCCCAAGTCAAATGCTGTCTATCGTGCCTACGGAGACGCAAAAGCCGACGTGATGAATCACGAGCAATATCCTGTTCCCTTACATTTGCGCAATGCACCGACGAAGCTGATGAAAGAATTAGGCTATTCAAAAGGCTATCAATACGCTCACGATTTCGAGCAGGGCAAGGCGAAAGAAATGTCCTGCCTGCCGGATCAATTGAAGGGACGCAAGTATTACAGCCCGACTGTGCGGGGATTCGAAGGAAAGTTGAAGAAAGTCCTGGACGCCCGGTAGTTTAGTTATGCTTCCTCTCTGTCATCTCCAGAACCTTTTATTTTGGCGATTCTGTAGTCGGCCCAAATTTTTATGTCTTCCTTGCTAATGCTCTCTTTCGGGGGAATCGTTTCACCTCGTTCTGTGGCGGCCCGTCTGCGTATCCTGTCAAATCTTTCTTCGACCATATCCAGCGCCTTGCGCTCGTCATCGGTCATAGAAGGATTGCTGTCTTTGTACTGCTTTATCTCGTCTTTTGTTATCGCTCCATCCTGATTCGAGTCAACCTTGTCGAAGACTCCGCCTTTTTTTAGCATTTCTTCTTTGACTTTACCTACGTTTCGGAGCTTTCTTTCTTTTGTCAGAGAGTCAACACTTTCCTTGGGAATTGTTAGTGGATCTCCCGCCTTGATTAGATCAATATCTTTGATTTGTGGGTTTGCTTTTTTTATGCGTTCGACTTCTTCGGCAATTTCCGCGTTGGTCGGTTTATCCCCCTTTCTCTCGCGGACGATGTCTTTGGCTATGTTCCAGACGCATTCTCCAGGTCGAATCTTATGAGTAGCAGTCCCATCCTGCTCATTTATTACAAATTCACGATTGTTTCCTTCCTGGCCCCATATCTCAACGACGGTACCGTCTGGCTTCACCTCGCGCCTGACACCATTCTTACGAGCGAACCGGAGGTCTCCTTCACTGTCTTTATCGACCAGCTCAAAGCCTTCCAGTCCGGCGACGTCGTTTTTACCGTCGTTTAATGTCGAATTGAATCCGCTCATTAACTTAGAATTCGTTCGCAGATCATTTAACTCCTCGAAGATCTTGCCGAGATGATCTTTGGATCCGCCAGGGCTAAAGGCAGACTCAAATCGGTCTGCCACACTTTGACTGGCTTCTAGACTCATGGCTATTACTCCATAAAAACGTGCTCAGCTTATGATCGAGACCGACCGACTGGCTGAGGACAATGGTGTGGGGGACGCTCTTGAGAATATGGAAGGCGCCTGAAATTATTTCGAAAATGGAAAAAGTGGCATGCTCGCCATGGAGAAGGCGGCTACTTGCGCAGCCGCCCTTCCGATTACCAAGCCAACTTATTGTTTCGAGGGATACCTTTTTATTTGCTGCTTAGAGATTCCTGGACTCCAAGAGTTTCCGTGTTTCCGGGCTACCTGACCTTGTTGCTGAACAGATCAACGATCGGGCTATACCAATGACGCGATTTGAGCGCATCGAGGTCAGCCTTGGTTTCTCCCAACATCCTTGCCAGCCGAGCGTTTTCAGTCTCATTGACCGATGCGATGTCTTCCAGGTAATCACGCTCTACTTTCAGTTTCGCCAGAGCGGACATCAAGTATTTGCGCTCTGTCACCGCTGCATCGCGCTCGCACTCTTTACTCTTAAATTCTCTCAGTTCTCGCTCCATGGCTGGAACGCGGCTGAGCTGCCAGTATTGATTGACTACAATTTGTTTGACTTGAGCATTTTCCTCAAGTACTTCTTGCAGTTTTTGTAGTAAGGCAATTACGCGACGTTGCAAATAGGCATTCTCTTCATTGGCTTTCGCGAGAATTTGCTGCTCACGGTATTTCTGGACCATCTCCAGAACTTGACGGCGAATGCGTTTTTCTTTAGCGAGTTTGACGCGATTGTCTTCTCCCTCCGCCACCACCTCTGATGCCCACTTGAATATATGGTCAAGACCCTCAAGTGCGACGGCATCCTCATGTGCATCTGGAGCTGCAGGGTTGAATTGTTGTACTGCGTTGGATTGCTGAATGGTCACGTGCTCCCCCCCTTTCTCGTTCATATAATACCGATAAAAGATCCGTTTGTACAAAAATATTTTTGCCACCAGGGGTAGGACTGCCACCGCATGTGAAACTAGAGCCATATCTGGTGGCTGATACCATATACGCAGCGAGTTGATCTTGACTTCCTTGTGGCGCGAAACAGCCAACAGGTAAGGTGCGGAGATATAAGAGAAACGTTTTCTAATTTTCTTGAGGGTGGTGTTCGTCAGCGACGAATTCCAAGAGCCTTGCAAATCTGTCAAGTAATTCCAGAATGGCCGCCACATGAGCCGGAGATCTACTATTGTCACCCGGCTCGACAATCAGCGCACTGACTTTGTTTGCACAAACCTCGAGGGTTGATGCTCCGGATCTGTTGAATAGATCAATAAGGCTTTGCACAGTCTCTGGTTGCTCAAAAATAAATGCCGCCTTTTCTTTTTGCTTTGATTCAAGGCATAGCCCGCTCGAGACAAGCAACGCAATTGAGATGTGATCATCGCTTTTGCCGGGAGCTTCCGTCCTGGCAACCTTAAATTCGATCCCGCAATCGCATTCGACACTGACCAGCAATTCTTCCGATTCGATCACAGGCGTTTTGGAAAAACCGTTGCGAATATGCTCGAGGTAGCTTTTCACTTTCTTGTATCTAACAGAGCTGGGCCTGTCATTGATCTCTCCTGCCACTACAAGCGTGCTCGGATTGTCCGAAGCCAATAACTCCATATCGAGATCATTTGCAAGCTTGGCTGCTTTCCACCTGCGCAATCGTACGGAGGTCTGAACTGACGCCACGCAAATAAACACGACGAGAGTCACTGCGCCTAAAAAGATGATGGAGTAAATCCAGTCGCCCAAGTTTTTTCTCGCCCCGCCACAGCTGCATGCCTGACAGTATTCGGGCTGGCTGAAGGAGTCAAGCTGGCTTTTCTTATTTCTTCCCAAACGTGCCACCAGCGGGACTTTGGGATTCCCAAGGGGGAGTCCAAAATCTGATTTTGTAAGCTTGTTAGATTTTCTGGACTTCAACTAACAAGTCTTTGAAAACCTTACTGGAGTTGAATTTTAGGCGTTTGTTAGGTTTGTTCGAGAAAATCTAACATGCTGCCAAATTTTCGAAAATTGGGCGTCTGGCGGACAATCGCCCCTTGAAAACCGTCACTAATTCCTTATATATATAGGGCGCCGCCCAATATATTTTGCGCAAAAAGCGCTCTGAGTGGGAGAAACCGCAACTCTGTGCGTAAGACCACCAACGACAGACAGGGGCGGATTTTCGTACATTAAGCGTAAGTTTGAGTAGCCAGGGACAGTGTGACCCGTCACGCATCATTCCTGAAAACACAGACCCAGTAAGGAAAAACAGACCGAGCACGAGCTCAAAAAGACCAATGAAAACGGCGAAAATCACAAGCAATGCGACAGTGAAGAAGGCGCTTAAAAGCCTCAAAGCCGCTGCTTGTGCCGTAGTTGTTGCCGGCGGTCTGGCTACTGCCGCTCAAGCTCAGATAGATACCCTTCGCACTCCACTCATCCCGGGTGCGATGTCTTCTTCGCCGTACTCCTGCCCATCAGAAGGCTGCCCGCCACCCATAGGGTCCGGCAACGCACCACCTCCGGTGACACCAGGGCATTACGGCGCTCCCGAATCCATGCCCTGGGTGAGATACATTCCGGCTACGCAAATCGATCAGCCTAATTCTTATGTAGGACTTCCATCCTCAGATACATTGGCTTCGCCGTACACGCTGGGCTCGCAATTGCAAGTCCCGCATCCGCCTTCTACTCCCGGCGGAGACTATGGTCCTATACCAGGACCGGCAAACTTTACTCCACCACCGGCTGCGCTGGTCAATATCTGCCCTGAAGGCGGAATGCCCGGCGATCAAGCTCCCATACAAAGATGGGGTGGTCAGACCACCCGAGATTTAGGAATATACAGAACCCATGGTGCTCAAACCACCGACTTCGGTGAAAAACTGAGCCAGAAGCCCGATCTGCAAGCGATGCCTCAATTTTCGCAAGACGGACCGCGTCCGACAGGACAAGGTTCGATGGGCGGTGGTTCTACACGCGCGTCGCTACACGGCGCACGAGCCGCATCTGACCTACACGGCCAACGCATTCTATTTAGAGGTCAAACCCGTTCACGCCTAACTATCGCTCCGTATTGATGAAAAAGGCTTTCAGGAGGCCACACGCCATGCTTAATTCGAGGACATTCAAAGCAGTAATCGCAGCAGCCGCGCTGTGCTCACTGAATTTGCCTGTGTTTGCACAGGGAACGACCACACTGCGCACACCACTGATACCGGGGGCGCTTCCATCGCCACCCTTTGTGTGCCCGCCTGAAGGACAACCACCGGCAATCGGCGACGGCGCCACACCAGCGCCCGTTACACCAGGTCACCTGGGCAATCCAGAATTGCTTCCCTGGGTGCCGGCCATTCCAGCCAACCAAATCGACCAGGGTTCATCCGGCGTGCCACTGCCGGTCGGACCGCCCGTCGAAATGCCACCTGGCGTACTTGGACCTGCCTTGACTCCTTTTATACCGAAAGCGCCATCAACGCCTGGAGCCGACCCTGGATCAATGACCGCACCGGCTGGATTCATAAATCCTGCCGACCAATTGAATATCATTCCGACCGGCGGCTTGCCTGGAACCGGTGGTTACAACACCACTATCAATAAGATACGCCGCGGCGGACAAGAATCTCACCAATGGGGCGTACGTCAAAACCAATCTATATTGGGCGGCGGCGGACCGACGCAAGACATCATTACTGAGTTCGGCTCTCTGGCCGGCTGGGGTATGCCATACGGCGTACCGACAGGCAACGGCTACAACAAGGGACCGGCCGGAACCAATGATGATTTACGCCACAGCGACATTGATCTGGGCGGCGGTCAACGCTTCAAAGTCGGCGATTGCAAGATCCCTACCGGATCCACAATTCTCGACTACGGCACCTCTGCCACCCGTATGAACGGAATCGGCGCATTGAATGCATGGCAATCGACTGAATTCGGTCAAGGCTTCCGCCGCATACCGCTGTACAGCTCGAAAACAACTGATTTTGGCTTCCCATACACGATCTTCGATCCAGCCAATATCAACTATCAGAAGACTGGTCAACACCAACTTCCGACGGCCATCGAGACAAATTTCTAGCCCAGGGCTGGAAAAAGGGGGGGATTTTCCCATGGATTTGGGAATCCCCCCGCTACCAAGTCTTCCAGGGATTGCCTAATATGGGCATCACAGGCAACCAATTGGTTTCCAAATCGCACAGTTTCCCATTAAAGACCAAAGAAAGAACCTCAGGAAAATAGATGAAGACTCTGAACACCGCAAAACAAATCGCCAAGGAAGCAGCTACCAAGCTTGTACTTTCCTTGACAGTTGTTTCGGTAGTCGGACAGCTTTCAACCTCACCAGTAATGGCCCAGGGTATGCAAGCAGGTCAAATGGAAGCGCTCTCTCAGATGAGCGGACTGGGCGCCGACCAAGAATCACTTCTGCCACCGGAAGTGGTGCCCTTGGATCCGCAAGCAGCTGCAAAGCTCTCGCAAACCCAAGCGCAAGCAAGACAGATGAATGGTTTTGACGCACAACCTCAAGCAGCAATGCCTGATGCTCGCGCCAACCGGCAAGATGCCTTCAACGCTCTCATGGGCCGCGAAGAACTCTCGCAGCAAGCCAACAACCAAATGTCCCAGCCTCAGTTCCAGCCTATGAACGGAGCACAGATGGACCAGTACGCACCTGGTCAGCTCCTTCCTCAAGCTCAACAACAAGCTGGTGCACAGTACAACCAACAACAACCGCCCATGGGTGTTTCTGCCTGGCAGCAACCCGGGCAAAACGGACAAAATTTCCCAGCTCAAACACAAACGATGTCCGGCAAAGTCAAAAGATCTCCTCTTAAAGGCATTGCTCGCACCGGTTTGAGTCACAGTCTGACAGGTCTGGCAGCCTTCGGCGCCGGCGCCTTCACCATGTCCCGGATGAGAAGCCCAGCAATGCTCTACTCCGGCGGAATCATGGGACTCGGACTGGCTAATTACGGACTACGCAGCGGATTTAGGTTTTAACCAGGGTGATTACGATGAACGTCAAATTTGCAATCCTATCCACAGTCGCAATCATCGCCGCTTCCAGCACGGTTCAATCGGCTGAAGCACAAGGCGCTCGATTCAAATATGCGCCCAACGTATTCAAGATGGAAGAAGCCAGAATTCCAGCCGGATATGGCCAACCAGCTCCCAGTCAGCATTCAGTAACCCACGGCAGCATGCCTAAGGCGTCTTCCGTGCTCGGAATCGACCCAACCATGCTAGCTCGCAGACCACAACAAGTAGCTAGAGGTCCTCGTGTAGCGCCTATCGCGCAAACTCAACTCTCGGGTATCCCCAGTTTCACAACCGCAGTGCCGATGCTAAATCCTTTTGCACCGGTCGCCAACAAGGGTCAATTCGGTCAACCATTGAGTTCTTCGCCTGTAGTGGCATCTCTGCCTCCACAAGCGAGCAAACCGCAAGGTCAAGCTGTACAACAAAAGTCGTTTGCTCCGGCTTCAACAAACAGCAGCTTGAGCGGCAAAATCACTCCCCGACGCTCATCCAACAATGTCTCAGGACGCAGGCTTCAACCAGCTCGCGGACTGGCTGCAAAACCAGGATCTCCGATCCAAAGTTATGGAAACAACTTCTATCAAGCCGGCTCCACTGTACCTTCGGGTAGCGGAATCTCGAGTGAATCCAGAGTCCACGGTGTAGTCCTCTTCAAATCAACTAAGCATTAATTCAGACGCCACGGTCAACACACATCTCAATCGAAAAACCTATGGAGGGTAATTCAATGGCAACCACACTCAAAACACTGGCGAAGAAAGTAGTTTCTTCCCGCTCGTTCAAAGTTGCCTCTCGCGTGGGCTTCCTCCTGGCTCCCCAACTCGTCCTTATGGCTATTGGTGTATACGACCAAGCAGCTCATGCTCAGGGCTTGGTGGGCGCGCCGGTCGACCCCCGCTACGGGCAAAGCAATGAAGTCGGTCAATTGGCAGACTTCGGATATGACACTGCTCGCGACATTTCCCGCGTAGTTACCGCTCTGTCCACAGTTCCATCCTCGATGGCTGGAATGAAGATTGCCTTCGGTCAAAGAGACGGCGGCGAATCGGCAATGAACGTAGCCAAAGGCTTGGGCATCGGATTCGGCGGACCGACAGCGGTTCACTTGATCGGTACCTTCGCTATCAACAACTTCGGCGGACTGGGCGGCGGTCTCTAAAAAGATCCGGCTCGAATCGTTCGAAAGAACCAAACCTAGTTTGAAAAACACAGAGAATTCGGCATTGCTCGCCGGACTTCTCCTCAAGGAAAACGAACCGACAAAATCACACTAGTCGGAATCATCTGAAAGGTCTGAAGGGCCGGTATCGCCAAGATACCGGCCTTTTGTCCCGGATGGGAATTTCCCCAATGACAGGGTATTGCGTTAGTCATAATATTTGTCCATAGCAAGGAGGCCGCACCCACGCCCCTCTTAGCCATGGTTCTAAATTCAACGAATTAGACGAGAATACACCCCGTGAAAAAAGGCACAAGACTTCCGAAACACACAATACAGGCGCTAGTGGCGTTATTCTTGACGCTGGCGCCTATGTTCTTTGCTGGAGCAGCTTTTGCGCAAACTAAGGAGCCGACGCTTTCCGATACGCTTCCTGTCGATCCGGGAGTAGGCAATCTCTCGTCAGGTGCTCAACAAACACAGAACACAGTTCCAGGTCAATATGCCGACGCTCCAGGCGAAGTGCCATTGGTTTATACGGCAGCTACAAACAACACTACAGGCGTCATCCAGAACGTCACCAATACTCTTCTGGGCACAGGCGAACTTGGCTACATCAACGATACCTACATGGGTATCAAGAGATTCTGGGGCGATGACATCATCGGCAACTTGTTCCAGAACATAGGTCAATTGATCGGTAAATGGATATCAGAGTGGATCAACGGCTGGGTAGCCGACACGGTTCGCTTCCTTACCGCATTTCTGCGTACTTTTGTTTTGAATCCCAACATCGCCGTCAACGGAATTCAGAACGGTCCTGGTGCCGGTCAAGCAGACGACATCTCTCCTTATGTAAGAGCTACAGCCGATGTTATGTACGGCATCGCTGTCGACCTGTTGCTGCTTCTGTTCATTCTCGCTATCTGGAAATACTGGGCCGACGCCGCATGGCGCGGGGGCGCAGGACTCATGGGCGCTGTCGGTCGTTTGATCTTCACAGCTGCTCTTTTGCTTGCCTGGCCGACTATCTATGCTTTCATCATTCAAATTTCGAATGAAATGATCCAGGCTATCTATTTCAATTCGGCAGACGACATCATGCGCCTCGATGCTGCTATGGCATCGGCTGTAAAAGGCGGTTTGATGGCCGGCGCCGGACTGCTTGCACATGCTTTTGCTCCTGTCGTCGGGGCTGCCGCCGGCGGATTGGCGCTCGGCTTGGTCGGTGAAATCGTCGCCTTCGCCGGTCTGGTAATTTATCTGATCATCGGCGGTATTTTGATTGCGCAGCTCATCTATATCCTGGTTTTGAAAGCCATTCAGACTGCGCTTATCACCGCCCAATATATGTTTGGTCCAATCTTTCTGGTGTTTTTCGCAACACCTGATACGGAGAATGTGGCCTCAGGTTATGTCAAATCATTTGTTGAAGTCAGCCTCTGGACATTTGTCTGGGTAGGTTTGCTGAAGCTCATGGTGATTATTCTTTTCTCCGACTTTAATCCCTGGGGCAAAATCGTCATGGCGATTGGCGTTCTGCAGCTAATGGTGCAGGTGCCGTCGTTTCTCGCTCGTGCTCAAATCAGCCCGATGTCCGACTTCGTCTCTGCCGGTTTGATCACAGGTGGTCTGCTCGGCGTGGGCAAAGCGCTCGCCAACAAGGGTGGCGACCTCATGGACAGATTCGCCAAGTGGCGCGGCAGTTTGCAAGACGGCGGCGCTCGTGGTCCTCAACAAACTCAAGCCGTGAAGATGAACGGACTGCCGCATGGCGCGCAAGATCCAGAAGCGCTCAACAAGATTCAAAACGCTGCCAAAGGCGATTTGAACGGTGCCAAAAAGCCCGGCGACGGCAAGGACAAGCAAAATCCAAACGGCCAACCTCTCAAGCCTCTGACTGCAGAAGATAGAAAGAAACAGGAAGAAGAGGAAAAGAAAAAACGCGAAGCACTAAAGAATCAGACTGGAATTCCCGAGCAAGCCAAAGCAGTAACCGGCGCCGACGGCACCACCGGTGCAGTTCCGCCTAAGAAAGAATCTACAGTTGCCGATGGTTTGAAAAATGGTGCCAAGATTGGTGCCGCTGCCGCTGGAATCGGAGCAGTACTGGCAGGCGCGCAAGCTGCTGAAGGCGCCAAAAAAACCACGACCGGTACAGGCGCTGATCAAGCAGCCAAGGATCGCGATGCCGCTGAAATGGCAAAGATGATGGGTCTCGATACCGCCGGCGACGGTGCCGCCGCACAACAACAGCTTCCACAAAAGCCTTTGACCGAGAAAGAAAAGAAGGAAAAAGAAGAAGCTGAAGCGAAAGCAAAAGGCGCACTTGGCGATAAAAACACGCCCAAGCTCACGGTAGCCGGCACAGATGCGACCGGCAAGAAAGACGGCAAAGAAGAAAAGAAAGAATCTGCCGTGCCTGTATTGCCGCCCGTCACTCCCGCCACCGGCAAGAAGCCTGATGTACCGCCGCCCGCTCTCAATGCAGTCGACGAAAAAGGTCGCTCACTTAAGGTTTCCACGACAGGCGACGGCTCAGGCAATGAGAAAGGCGCCAACAACGTCGAAACTACTCAAGAGTCTGAGAATCAGCAGGCTGGAGTGACCGGACAGAAAGACACCAACTTGAAAGTCAACCAGACCGATGGTAAGACCGTCGCCGGTAAAGTTGGCGATCCCAAGCTGAACGTAGATGCCAAAGATCAAACTGGAAAGACGACTCCAGAAAAAACTGGAACCGGCTCAGGCACATCGCCTATCGTGCCTCCCAAGTCGAACGCCTCAACCACCGGCAATCAACAAAATCCGCAGCTCAATACCAAGACCTCAGAAACTCTGCAAACCGGGCAAGAACAAGTGACCGGCCAGCAAGAGCACGAAATCGTCTCTCTGGGCCAGGGTATTGACGGTCGCAATATCAACTTGAGAGTGACGCAAACACCGACCAATCGTGCCGGACAGCCGGTCACAGGACAGCCGCAGAACGCGCAGGTAGTGCCGCCCAGCAGACAACCTGGTGCGATGGGGCAGCAAACCGCCGCTCCGATTACCGGCGCTCACGCCAACCTCGGACAGACTACGGCCGCTGCCGCCACCACAGGCAATCCGGACATGACCACTATGAATGTTCCGGAAGCACTTCAAGACATCGCCGGACCGCCCAAATTCGATCCATTTGTAGCACTCGATCACTCCGGATATGGCGGCGTAGCGCCTAACATCATGGCTAAGTTGATCCGTACTTATGACGGCGTATCAATGGGTAAATCTCCCGACGGACAGCCCACCATCGTCGGCTCGCCCAGAGGTGTTGCTCACGTGCGTTTCGGCGCCAACGCCACGCAAGAACAAAAGGCTATGCAAATTGCATCAGCCGGTTATGCACAAACCATGACCGACGATGCTGAAGCATTCGACGCAGCCCGTCAATCCGCAATCGACTCCGGTGCCGACCAGCCCAGAGGCTTTGCCGATAGAGTTGCCGCCAACTGGATGCAGTACAAAGGCTCGAGTTGGAGAGAAACATATCGCGCCAAGCGTCAATTCCAGCAAGCGATGTTCTCCAACGCCGTCGAAGGCGCACAAGCCTATGTCACCGGCGACGAGCAAGGCGCCAACGCATTTACAGAGCACCTGCGTACACGCTTCGGCGATATGACTCCGGAAAAACAAGCCTGGATGCTCCATACATTGACCGACAATACGTCGCCTGAATCGGGTTTTGGTACAGCTCGCTGGCCGGCAACAGACGCCCTGGTCTCGGCAAACATGGGTATCGATCCATACAACAGAGCCGCGATGGCCAGAGTTCTCGGCACCAACATTCCAGTATGGCAGCGCCCGCTAGCCGCCAAGGGTATCGCCAACTACATGAAGGGCGTTGTCGACGACCGTGCTACTCCAGATACGTCTCAAGAAGAGAGAGCAGCCATGGCAGGCGGTCTGACCGGCAAACTGTCACCGGCAATCGTAGACGCTTGCGCGACGATTCAACAATACGATGCGTCGCCTGAAACGACCTTGAAGAATCCTGCTTTCGTTAACGCCGTAGCCATAAGAGGCGCTAACCACGCCAACTCAAACACTCCTCCGAGAGAGCCGATGAAACAGGCTTATTTAGAACAGATGGCCGAAGAAAAAATGAAACGCGGCGCGGCAACTGTATCCACTCAAGTCTCCGGCAGCATCATCAATAATGGCGGCGGCGGCGGAGACAACGGCGGCGGCTACAGCCGAGTCGTGGACCTTCCTCCTCCAACAGACGGCGGCGGCGGTGGCAGCTCGCAATTCAGCGGTTCATTCACTCCGCCTTCAGCGCAAAACCGCGTCACGCAACAAGCACAACTCAATTATCGCGTCGGCCAAGCGCCGGTTTCTCGCGGAGTCAACAACCAGCCGCTCAACGTAGCTGCCGATTCGTCCAGTCAACGTGTCGACACGCAAATCATCTCGTCCAATCCGCCGGCTGGCCAGCAGATCGTTCAGACTCAGGTGGAAGCAGTTATTCAACCTAGCAATACTTCCATTCCGCCGGTTGTGCCGCTGAGCGCCATTCCGCGCGTTCAGCAGCACACGACTAATATTGTCGACGTGAAGATTCGCCACCAACAAGCTAGTGTTCACGGGCAAAACGTCAGTATGACCGTGCAAGGTGAAAACAGCGGTCCCGCCGATGTGCGTGTCGGACGTGTTTCCGAATCCGGCTCCAGCGGTCAACAAGTAGTCGAATCGACTGCTACCGTAGATGTCCTGCATTCAGGCGGCGACACGGGCGCCGGTCAAATCGAGCAATTGGCGGCGCAAACCGGACAATCAGCGCTGGCAGCACTGCCTCCTGGCGTAGACATCTTCGTTGAAATGCAACAGTCCGGCTTCGACGATGTGCAAAGACGCGATCCAGCCGTAATTTCCACCGCAGCGCAAGTCTACAACGCCACAGGCGGTGACCGGGGGGCGATGGTGACGGCGGCGCTTACGGCCCGCGCCATGGGTAGTGACACCAGCGGTTATGGCGTCAAGCAAGTGCAAGTTGTCCAAACCATGATCGAAGCAGGTTGGAAGCCCAACCAGATCTCCGCTCACGATATTCATATCGCTGAGATGGTCGTCGACCATGGCGGCGATACCGGTGGCGGCGCAGGCGGCGGCTACCCGACTCCGCAATATATTCGCGCCATCAGCGATCATCCTGAGTTCAAGAGAACGCCTCCAATCGGCAGCGGCATGAGCCAGACTCAACTGAAGCAAAATAATATGGGCGTTATCGACAGGCTGGCTGCAAGTCGTTATGCGCAGCGCACTCAACAGGGCGGCATCGATGGATATCCGCGCATGAATCAAGCTAATCCGAATCCTGGTGGCGGTGGACGCTACTAAAGGCG
>JADZFV010000328.1 GCA_020854255.1 Candidatus Melainabacteria bacterium
AAGTATTGAGGGTGTTCTTCCTGAGGCAAAGCTTCAGCACGTGAAGAATTGCACGAAGGAGATCCTCGAGAAGGAACTTCAGATGAGGGAAATTGCCAGTAAGTATGACCCAAGTCTGGAGTTCCAACCCGAGGGAGCTGTCCGGGTTGTTCAAACCAATTTGAATAATCAGGGACAGCAGGACGACAACCGATGGTGGCAGCGTCTCGTTAAGCATGGGGCTGACATTTCGAGAAACGCTGTCAGCATCAAGGTTGTATTTCCTTACATAGTGGCAGTCTCAATAACTCTTTTATGCACATTGGTCGGCATAGCAATGTCTCCTTATGTGGATGAAGAAAACTTCTGTATGCTCTATCTGCTGGGCGTTGTTCTCGTCTCTTGCAGATATGGCTTGGGAGCATCGTTGCTCACCGTACTGTTGAGCGTAATCAGTTATGACTTCTTCGTGGTGTCTCCGCACTACACCTTGATGAGGTCCGAAACCCCATGCATTCTAACTTTTGTAGCCATGTTAGTCGTGTCGTTAACGATGAGTGGTCTGACCGCCAGAATCAAACAACATGCACGGCAACTGGATGTAAGAGTAAAAGAACGCACACATGAGTTGGCAGTTGCAAACGAAGCCCTCCGGGTTGAAGTGGCTTCCAGAGCAAAAGCCGAAGAACGGCTCAAAGAGGCGGTTGAAGAACTGGCACGCTCGAACACTGCCCTGGCACAGTTTGCCAAAATAGCGTCGCACGATCTGCAAGAACCTTTGCGTTCGCTGCGCGGGTTCACAGATTTACTGCTGCGACGCTATGTAGGCAAGCTGGACGACAAGGCCGATGAGTTTATCGAACACATCAACGACTGCGGCAAGCGCATGGAGCGCATCATCGAGAGCGTGCTCAATCATGCAAAAGTCCAGGGTTGTGACAGACCATTCACAGAAATCAATCTCAACGATTGCGTAAAGGAGGCGATGCAAAACCTTGAGGTAGCAATCAAGGAAAGTGGAGCCAACATAAGTGTTGATGAACTTCCGACAGTGAAGGGCGACGCGCTGCAACTGGTTCAGCTTTTCCAGAACTTTCTGGGTAACGCAATCAAGTTCAGACGCGAGGAGCCGCTCAGAGTGAAGATCTCTTGTGCCGAGTCGATAGGCAGCGATGAAATGGCCGCTTACCTCGATGTTGACGATGACTTGCCCGGTGCCTTCTGGCACGTGTCTATAAGAGACAACGGAACCGGATTCGAAAGCCGTCACACAAAAGATGTCTTCACCATGTTCAAAAGAGTCCACTCAGGACAGGTGTATGCCGGCACTGGGATCGGCCTTGCAATTTGCAAAGCGATTGTTGAGAGGCACGGTGGAAACATCTGGGTGGACACAATGAGGAACGGCGGCTCGACCTTTCACTTTACGATGCCGATGATGACTGAGTCCGAGCAAAGTACTGAAGAGAAGTAGGGACACGACCATGAGGATTATAGAACCGTGGATACAACAGCGAATGCGGAGGAGGGCACAGGTTATGAACAGACATATTGAAGTACTTTTGGTTGAGGACAGTCTGGCGGACGTAAGAATTGCAGAGGAGGCCATTATCGATACGGGAGTTGATGTCAACTTGCATGTCGTCAACGACGGTGAAGCAGCAGTTCGCTATCTTACTCAGCAAGCACCTTACAACAACGTGAAGGCACCGGATATAGTGCTACTTGATTTAAACATGCCAAAGATGAACGGTCATGAGGTGCTGGATGAAATTCGCAATCAGAACAACATGAAAGATATTCCAATAGTTCTGCTGACCGCTTCGGAATGTTGCGACGATGTCGAGAAGGCGCACAATCTGGGCATCAACTACTACTTGAGAAAACCGCTTCAGGGGCGCGGTTTGGGTGAGCTTCTCACCGTTGTGCAAAGTCTCTGGCACTAGTCTGGAGCGCCGGCTTCCAGCCGGCTCAGGGAGCGCCATTTTCCAGCCGGCTCCGCACACAAAAAGTTTAGGCCGCCAGGATGGCGGCGCTCCCCAAAATAGCTGTTATGTCGCTTAATTAACTGAGGATAGGATCATGGACTTTTATTACATCTTCGCTGGAAGCCCGAATACACCCCAAAGAGTTTTGACCCGTCTGGCTCTTTGCGGCAAAGAAAAAGTACGCGGACGCATCGCTGAAAACAAAGTCACACCTGCCGAAGTATTGCAGGTTCTGGCTGGCGATGAGCACTGGGAAGTGCGCGCATCAGTAGCAACAAATCCTGCCGCACCGCAGGAAGTTGTGGAGATTCTCTCACGTGATGAGAATGCCGACGTTCGCTACTCAATGGCGGAATGCGACCACATGCCGTTTCACGTACTGGACCGCCTGGCCAGTGATGAGAATCCATACGTCGCGGAGCGCGCACGAATTACACTTGAACAGATGTTCGTCAGTCTGGCAATTTAGGTTAAACGTACAAAGTTGAATAGCGACAGGCGCAGCTAGGAGGGAGGAGTCGATTGGCTCCTCTTTCTTTTTCATGGCCGCTTTCTCTTTATTGGCGGGCTTTTGGGGAGACCATGGGAAAACACGTATTGACAGTGCAACACTTCAAGAATAAATTCAAGATCCTTCGCTATCCATCCAACCCAACCCTTTCGAAATGAACGCGCATATTGAGCAATTCAATGCTGCTACGCAGCTAGATGCAGGCAATGCCTTTCGTGGTGCCGAGCATCCTTATTCGGGTTTGACGCCCAATGAGGACTTTCGCCCGCCCGCAGAGGCCGGCGACAATTTGGATGTTCCTCCGATGCGCGTTGCGCAGACGGGAGAGCGCCCGCAGCTCGAAATGACGCCAATATACGATGCCGGCCGACGTGCGGTTCCTGAGATTCCCGCTCCAGTTCAGCAAGCCATTGCCGAGGGCAAGCCAATACGCTTCAGCACATCGGTTGAAAACGGGCAGGCTAAGCGAGAGCCAGACTTTTTCTTTACTCCTGAAGGACAACTGGTGGCCAATCCGAAAGCAACGCCCAGTCCTGATGGAAGCATCAACATAGAAATTCAAAATCCAGACAAGGAAAACAATCAGAGTCTGAGCGCTGCCATCACTCATTCAACTGAGATGCAAAAGCAAGCAGCTCAAGAGATGATTCGTCTCTTCCAAAAAGCACATCCGGGACAGCCGGTGCCATCATGGATGGAAGATCTGGTGAATGCAAAGCCGAATATTCCTGACTTCGTGCCGTTCAGTCAGCCTCCAAATGCTCCAGCAAGTGCCCCGCCGGAAAACGGTTTCGTCAACCGCGGCATAGGAGGTGGCGGAGGCGGACCCGGTGCAGGCGGAGGTGGCGGCGGCGATGCAGGTTTCGCCGGAAATGGAGGATTCGACAGCGGTGGCTATTTCAAAGGCAACGGAAGCAGTGGAGATGGAGCCATTCCAACAGGTGGAACAAGCAGCCAGGGAGAACCCTTAGGTCAGGGCGAGCAAGTCCAAGCCAAGCAACTGTATGACTACTTTATTGAAAAGGGTTTCACACCTGCTCAATCCTCTGGAATTTTGGGCAACATCCAAGCCGAATCGAGCTTCAGAACCGATGCATACAATTCAAATGAAAATGCCATAGGACTGTGCCAGTGGCAAGGCGGCCGCCGCACCGCTCTGGAAGCTTTCGCAAAAGATCAGGGCAAGCCCGTCACAGACTGGCGCGTACAAGCAGACTTCATCATGCACGAGTTCGCCACTAGTGAGTCCAGTGCTTACGCCGCAGTTAAAGCAGCTCAAACACCTGCTGAGGCTGCCGTCGCCTTCCAATCCAAGTTTGAAAGAAGCGCCAGCATCGGCAATCGACGCGAGAACGCCAGCAATATTTACTCGCAACTGGCTTAGCAATTATTTCTGGTATCGTTCAAATAGATTCGACCAGGAAACTTCTTTGCCAAAGAGTAAGATCGCCAGCATTCTGATTTTGGCGCCCGCATTTCTGTTTTTTTCCAACCTGCCTGCGCAGGCACACCAGTATGCTCACAGCCACAAACACTTGAAAGAGCTGGGCGCACCGGACGCTGCTCGGGCACTTGCCACCGCCGAGACAAGACTGAAAAAAAATCCCGCAGATTTAAAAGCGCTTTGGATAAAGGCAGAAGCCCTGCAGTTTACGGGCAAGTACATAGACTCTGAACAAACATTCAAGGCATTGCTTGAATCGGCAGTAAAGCAGCATGTCTCCAAAAAGGATCTGGCTGCAATTTATGCTGAATGGGGTTTGGCGCAAGGCTCTAGCGGACACGTGGAAGAGGCGCTCACGTCATACAACAAGGCGATTGAGCTAAATCCTCAGGCATCTGAAATTCATTTGGTAAAGGCTTGGAAGCTGTGGCAAACATCGAAAAAGGAAGCTCTGGCTGAGTTGGACGCGTACATCGCTCAAGCAAAAGACGAAGACAGCTACGTCAACAAAGCACACTTTCTTTATGAGTTTAAGCGCACCGAAGATGCGTTCAAAGCCCTCAAAGAGGCGGAAAGGAAGTTTCCTGATTCGCCCTTTGTCAACTTTGAACGCGCCTACATATATGCAATGAAGGGAGATCCCGAAAGTGCAGAAAAGTACGCGGATAAAGCGCAGAAAAAACTCTCTTTTGCTGGCTATATATATGCGGATATCGCCACCCTCTACAAGCGACAATTCAAGATCGATAAAGCGATCAACGCGCTGCGCAAGGTATGCCTCTATTGGCCGCGCCCTGAGAGTTTCAGTGTTTTGGCAAAGAATTTGCAAGACAAAGGAAAAATAGATGAGGCTGCGAAAGTTCTTGACAAAGCTCATGCCGCTTATCCGAAAGTGGAAGAATTTGTCGATCGAAAGTGCAAAATGTATCGCGTGGCGGGAAGGTGGAAAGACTCGTTGGCGACTGCGCAATATAAGATCGATCACTTTCCAGTGAGCACTCAAGGCTATCTCAACCGAGCGCTCTGCTACGAAGCTTTAGGTGAATACAAGAAAGCGGTGGCGGACTTCGATCGCGCAATCGGTGACAAAACCTATAAGCGTGAGATAGTGAACCGCGCAAAATGCAATTTGGCCATAAAGCACTATCAGAAGGTTATTAACGACGCTAATCTGTGCCTTAGCGTTTATCCTGGTCACATAACCGCAATGCAATTGAGGACGTGCGCCAAAATGGGATTGGGAAAACTGCAAGATGCGCTGGCGGATGCAGATTTGCTGTTGAAAAACAGCAATGAGAATGGGGACGTCATCAAGCTCAGGGCGGATATTCTTCAAAAGCTGGGTCGGACTAAAGAAGCTGGCGCTGAATTTGCCAGAGCGGCGAAATTTCATGCCGTAAATGAGTTACCTGAGGATAACCAGTAAACGCCCCGACAGTCTGGCGAGTGCGTTTACGCTTGAGGAATTGCAAAATATTCTTTGCAAGTGGCTGCAGAAAAAAGAAGAGTGAGACCAGGTCTATAATATTGACTCTTGAGTCTACTTACGCTGGCGACTGTTTCTTGAGCGCAGCTAATTCCGCCTGCGCTGCGTCAGCTTCTGCGGTCATTCCAGCAGCGCGGAGCACGCCGTCGTAGGTCGTGTAGACCATCTTGCGCGTGATTGGCTCTACTGTTTTCGCCCATTCAACAACTTCGGCAAAGTAAAGCCTGCTCTTGTCCATGTCTTTGAAGTGCGTGCCGTACATTTTAGCCAGGTTCATCAGACTCATTTTGTACTCGAATGAGTCCTGACCATGTTTTGCCAGCATCTGTTGCGTGTCATGAGTCAGCGCCTGCTCCAGCTCGGGCAGCCGGTTTTGTTTCACTAGCAAGCGCTCTAGATCATTGAAAGGTGATACGGGTTCACGAGCCAGAGGGTCCGAAAATTGCCAGCGCAGCTGGAGAGCCTCTTTGAGCAATTGCTCGCAATCTGCGTATTCGTCCAGGAGCCTGAGCAGCGCCGCCAGGCTGCACTGGCTGTAGTAAGAATTGACGGGGTCCTGGCGCGCCATGGCGTCGGCAAGAGCCTGCCGGTAAAAGTCCTTCGCTCCGGCGTAGTTTCCGCCTCGTGCCGCTGATTCTGCGTTGGCTGTAAGCGTTTGCCAGGATTCGGTCATGACGTTTTCCCTCGACATCCGTACCTATTTCTTATGCCCGTCAACGAAAAAGCACTACCACTATTGGGTAACTATTGTGACAGCGTCGACGGCGAATACCTGCAATGCGGAGCCAGGGTCTTCTGCGCGCTGGAGGAAGAGCGCATCATCTATTTCAACGCCTTTTGCGACTTGTTGCTGCATGGCTACGTAGAGCCCACCAGTGAGGCGAAAGAGATGACTTTCTATTGCTTTGCAAACAAGTCTCCACTAAAGCGCGCGATTTGAAGCAGAAACATCCGCTAAAATATTGCCGTTGACCACGTAGGAAGATCAATTGGCGAAATCAGAGAATTCGAACGACTGCATACTTGTCGATCTGGATGGTACGCTTGCAGATTGCGCGCATCGTATGCATTTTATTGAGAAAACGCCCAAGAATTGGAAGGGTTTTCTCGATCCGTTTCTTGTAGCTGAAGACCCCCTTATCGAGCCGGTCGCCAGAGTGGTGCGCTCGCTTGGTGAAACCTATCCGATCATTTATGTTTCCGGAAGAACCATCGATCTTTATGGCACCACGAAAGACTGGCTGCATAGACACGGGTTTTGGACCGAGCCCTTCTTGTTGCTTATGCGCCCTGCCAGTGACTATCGCAGTGACGTGATAGTAAAGCGGGAGCTGCTTCAGAAAATTCGCCGGGAATGGAATCCGTGGCTGGCAATTGACGATCGCAACAGAGTCGTGCAAATGTGGCGAGACGAAGGGCTGACCTGTCTTCAAGTCAGCGATGAAACTGACTGAGGTAGGTTTAGTCCGCTTTCTTTGCGGCAGGAATCGGTTCTGCGTTCGGTTCGTTGATCTTAAGCGTCGCTCCGTCAAGATTGCCTGATGGCTTTTTAGTGCCCAGCGGAATTCGAAACCAGAATGTGCTTCCTTCGCCTTCTTTGCTGGTGGCGCCGATAGTGCCCCGGTGTGCCTCAATCAGCGCTTTGCAAATAGTCAGTCCCAACCCGCTTCCTTTCATTTCTGCTTCGTCACTGCTGTCCACCTGGTGATATCGTTCGAAAATCTTGTCTTGTTCGCCGGCAGGCATGCCGCGTCCCTGATCCTTAACTTCGAAAAGAATTTCGTCGCGGACTTGTGTTGCTGTTACAACAATCTTCGAGCTGTCTGGAGAAAACTTGATTGCATTGGCAATCAAATTCGTTAGTACACGGATGATGCGCTCTTGATCGCAATTGACATTGACGTTTGCCGCGTTTATCTCTATTTTGATATCGCGGGCGTCCGCACTGTGCTGAATGAGTTCTACCGCCTGCGAAATCATAGAGGCGTCTTCGGTTTCCTGCATATTCAGATTGAATCTGCCTGATTCAATCTTGTCGATATCAAGCAAATCATTGATT
>JADZFV010000329.1 GCA_020854255.1 Candidatus Melainabacteria bacterium
AAGTATTGAGGGTGTTCTTCCTGAGGCAAAGCTTCAGCACGTGAAGAATTGCACGAAGGAGATCCTCGAGAAGGAACTTCAGATGAGGGAAATTGCCAGTAAGTATGACCCAAGTCTGGAGTTCCAAATCGAGGGAGCTGTCCGAGATGTTCAAACTAAAAAGCTGAATGTCCTGGGACGAAAAGAAGAAAACCGGTGGTGGCAGCGTCTCGTTAAGCATGGGGCTGATTTTACGAGAAACGCTTCACTTTACGATGCCGATGATGACTGAGTCCGAGCAAAGTACTGAAACGAAGTAGTGAGAAGTAGGCAGATTTATGAGGATTATAGAACCCTGGATACAACAGCTGACGCGGAGGAGGGCACAGATGATGAATAGACATATTGAAGTACTTTTGGTTGAGGACAGTCTGGCGGACGTAAGAATTGCAGAGGAGGCGATTATCGATACTGGAGTTGATGTTAACTTGCATGTCGTAAACGACGGAGAAGCCGCAGTCCGCTACCTTACTCAGCAAGAGCCCTACAACAACGTGAAGGCACCGGATATAGTGCTTCTCGATTTGAATATGCCGAAGATGAACGGTCATGAAGTGCTGGAAGAAATTCGCAATCAGAACAACATGAAAGAAGTTCCTATAGTTTTACTGACCGCTTCGGAATGTTGCGACGACGTAGAGAAAGCGCACAATCTGGGCATCAACTACTACTTGAGAAAACCGCTTCAGGGGCGCGGACTGGGTGAGCTTCTCACCGCTATGCAGAGTCTCTGGCACTAGCTGGAGCGCCGGCTTCCAGCCGGCTCCGCACGGAAAAAGACTGATCCGCCAGGATGGCGGTGCTCCAAGTCTAAGTCGCCAGGATGGCGGCGCTCCCAGGGAAAGCAGCTGTAATGTCGCTAAATAAATTGAATGAGGACAAGGTCATGGATTTTTATTACATCTTCGCTGGCAGCCCGAATACCCCCCAGAGAGTTTTGACTCGTCTGGCTCTTTGCGGTAAAGAAAAAGTTCGCGGACGCATCGCTGAAAACAAAGTCACACCTGCCGAGGTGCTGCAGGTGCTGGCAGGCGATGAGCACTGGGAAGTGCGCGCTTCGGTAGCAACCAATCCTGCCGCACCGCAGGAAGTTGTGGAAATTCTCTCACGAGATGAAAATGCCGATGTTCGTTACTCGATGGCGGAATGTTGCCACATGCCGTTTCACGTGTTAGATCGCCTGGCGAGTGATGAAAATCCATACGTCGCGGAGCGCGCACGGGTTACACTCGAACAAATGTTCGTCAGCCTGGCAATTTAGTTCACAATTACACAGTTGAATAGCGACAGGCGCAGCTAGGAGGGAGGAGTCGATTGGCTCCTCTCTCTTTATCCCCAGTACTCATGCGAGCCTGGAACGCCGGCTTCGCCTGCTACGTACTGAAGATTCTTATTCCAAGCCATCAAAATGGCGTCGATTCCACCTTTTTTGTCGTTTTATGTGATTGATCCGAGGTACAAACGACTGCAAGCTCCCTGTATTCATCCTGTCGAAATCTGAACCTTCGAGAGCCTATAATGTAGCTGCGCGGGTCCAAATGTAGGAAAGGTTTCTTGTTGAAGAGTAATACTGCAATATCCCTCTTGTTGGCGCCCGCTTTTGTGTTTTTTTCCAGTCTGCCAGCAAAAGCGCACCAGTATGCTCACAGCTACAAACACCTGAAAGAGCTGGGCGCGCCGGATGCTGCAAGCGCGCTTGCCGCAGCCGAGACAAGACTGAAGAAAAACCCCGCAGATTTGAAGGCGCTTTGGATAAAGGCAGAAGCCTTGCAATTTAAGGGCAAATATTTAGACTCTGAAAAAACATTTGCGACATTGCTTGAATTGGCGATAAAGCAACGTGTCTCCCAAAAGGCTCTCGCTGCTATCTATGCTGAATGGGGTTTTGTGCAAAGCTCCAGCGGACATGCGGATGAATCGCTCACTTCATTCAACAAGGCGATTGAGCTAAATCCCCAGGCGTCTGAAATTCATTTGGTAAAGGCCTGGAAGTCGTGGCATACATCGAAAAAAGAAGCGCTTGCTGAGTTGGACTCGTATATCGACACGGCAAAAGACGAAGACAGCTACGTCAACAAAGCACACTTCCTTTTTGAGTTTAAGCGAACCGAAGATGCGTTCAAAACCCTCAAAGATGCGGAAAGGAAATTTCCGGCTTCGCCTTTCATAAACTTCGAGCGCGCCTACATGTATGCCATGAAGGCAGATCCGGAAAATGCAGAAAAGTACGCAGATTTAGCGCAGAAGAAACTTAACTTTGCGGGCTATATTTATGCGGATATCGCCACCCTCTACAAACGACAATTGAAGCTTGATAAAGCTCTCGATGCATTGCGCAAGGTTTGCCGCTATTGGGGTCGCCCTGAAAGTTATAGTGTTTTGGCTAAGAACTTGCAAGACAGAGGGAAAATCGACGAAGCGGCAAAGGTTTTCGACCAGGGTCATGCCGCTTTTCCAAAAATGGAAGACTTTGTCGACCGAAAGTGCAAAATGTATCGAGCAGCTGGAAGGTGGAAAGAGGCGCTGGCGACTGCTCAATATAAGATCGATCACTTTCCCAATGCCAACAACCAACGCTATCTCAGCCGAGCGCTCTGCTACGAAGCATTGGGTGAATACAGGAAGGCTGTGGCTGACTTCGATCGCGCAATCGCTGACAAAACCGACAGGCGTGAGATAGTAAACCGTGCAAAATGCAATTTGGCATTGAAGAACTTTCAGAGGGTTATAGACGACGCAAACTTGTGTCTTAACAATTATCCTGGTCATATCACGGCAATGCAGTTAAGAACGCGCGCCAAATTGGGACTGGGCAAACTGCAGGAAGCGCTGGCTGATGCAGATTCGATGTTGAAAGACAGCGATGAGAATCCGGAGGTCGTCAAGCTCAGGGCGGAGATTCTTCAAAAACTGGGTCGGACTAAGGAGGCTGCTGCGGAATTCGCCCGAGCGGCAAAACTTCATGCCTTAAATGAGAGTCCTGAAGGCGACCGGTAGATGCTCCTCCGGTTAGCCAATTTCGTTTGCGCTTGAGGAATTGCACCATATTCTGTGCAAGTGGCTATAGAATAAGGTGGAGTGAAAGGCTCATCGTAACTCGACTTACGCCGGCGACTGCTTCTTGAGAGCCGCCAATTCCGCCTGGGCGGCGTCGGCTTCTGCTGACATGCCGGCGGCGCGCAGTACGCCATCGTAGGTTGTGTAGACCATCTTGCGTGTGATCGGCTCTACCGTTTTCGACCATTCGACTACTTCGGCAAAATAGAGCCTGCACTTGTCCATGTCTTTAAAATGAGTTCCGTACATTTTGGCGAGATTCATCAGACTCATTTTGTACTCGAATGAGTCCTGTCCATGTTTCGCCAGCATTTGCTGCGTGTCATTTGTCAGTGCTGCTTCCAGCTCCGGCAGCCTGTTTTGTTTGACAAGCAAGCGCTCTAAATCATTGAAGGGCGATACGGGCTCACGAGCGAGAGGATCCGAAAATTGCCAGCGCAGTTGCAGCGCCTCTTTGAGCAATTGCTCACAGTCGGCAAATTCGTCCAGAAGCCTTAGCAGCCCGGCCAGGCTGCACTGGCTGTAGTAAGCATTGACATGGTCCTGGCGCTGGTTAGCGTCGGCAAGCGCCTGGCGGTAAAAGTCTTTAGCTTCAGCGTACTTGCCGCCGCGCGCCGCTGATTCTGCGTTGGCTGTAAGCGTTTGCCAGGATTTGGTCATGGCGTTTTTCCTCTACACCCGTACCTAGTTCTTATGCCCGGTCGCCGAAAAAGCAATACCGTTATTGGGTAACTATTGTGACAGTGTCGACGGTGAGTACCTGCAATGCGGGTGCAGGGTATTCTCCGAGCTGGAGGAAGAGCGCATTATCTACCTGGAGGCTTTCTGCGACCTGCTGCAGCACGGCTATGTCGAGCCTGCGAGCGAAGCGAAAGAAATGTCTCTGTATTGCTTTGCCAACAAATCGCCTCTCAAACGCGCGATTTGAGGCAGCGCCATCCGTTAGAATATTGCCGTTGAGCACTCATGGTGATTAATTGGCGAAATCAAATTCGAACTCGAACGACTGCGTACTTGTAGATCTGGATGGCACGCTTGCAGATTGCGCCCATCGAATGCATTTCATTGAGAGAAGCCCGAAAAACTGGAAAGGTTTTCTCGATCCATTTCTTGTTGCGGAAGATCCGCTGATCGAGCCGGTCGCCAGAGTCGTCCGCTCGCTTAGTGAAAGCTATCCGATTATTTATGTTTCCGGTCGAACAATCAATCTATACGATACTACAAAGGATTGGTTGCACAAACACGGGTTCTGGACCGAGCCATTTTTGCTGTTCATGCGTCCCGCCCAGGACTTCCGCAGCGACGTAATAGTAAAGCGCGAACTGCTCCATAAAATTCGCAAAGCATGGAATCCGTGGTTGGCGATTGACGACCGTACCAGTGTTGTACAAATGTGGCGCGATGAAGGTATAACCTGCCTTCAGGTCAGCGATGAAACGGACTGAGTAAGCTTTAGTCAGCTTTCTTTGCCGCAGGAATCGGTTCTGCGCTTGGCTCTTTGATCTTAAGGTTCGCTCCGTTTAAACTGCCAGTTGGTGTTTTGGCGGCAAGTGGAATCCGAAACCAGAAAGTGCTTCCCTCACCTTCTTTGCTGGTGGCGCCGATAGTGCCCTGGTGTGCTTCAATAAGTGCCTTGCAAATAGTAAGACCCAACCCGCTGCCATTCTTTTCTGCTTCGTCACTGCTATCCACCTGGTGATAGCGCTCAAAGATCTTTTCCTGCTCGCCTGCGGGCATGCCGCGGCCCTGGTCTTTTACTTCAAAAAGAATACCGTCTTTGACTGGTGTTGTTGATACTACAATATTGGAGCCGTCCGGAGAAAATTTGATCGCGTTGGCGATCAAATTCGTCAGTACGCGTATGATGCGCTCCTCATCGCAATTGACATCGAGGTTTGCCGCGTTTATCTCAATTGTGATCTTGCGGGCGTCCGCACTGTGCTGAATGAGTTCTACCGCCTGCGAAATCATAGAGGCGTCTTCGGTTTCCTGCATATTCAGATTGAATCTGCCTGATTCAATCTTGTCGATATCAAGCAAATCATTGATT
>JADZFV010000330.1 GCA_020854255.1 Candidatus Melainabacteria bacterium
ACGCGATGATCTGTACGTCGCCTTCGATCGATGGAATCAGCTCAACCCGCGCTCTGCCGTGGCTTGTGTCTGGCGTGCCGAATTTGAGTATGATGATGGGCGTGTGGACGATGCTCTAAAAAATTTCCAGAAAGCCGAAGCTCTCAATCCGAATTACGTGACTGCTTTGTACAAAATCGGCAAATTGCAGTTCAACAAGCAAAACTGGGCGATCGCTTGCCGGGCCTTTCAGCGCTACGAGCGATTGGGCGGACAAAATCAGACGGCAATAGTCAAGCTCTGCGATTGTCTTTTGCGGACAAAGCAATATAAAGAGGCTGTGCGCGTGTGCACGCTGGCGCTTGAAATGTTTGGAGACAGGACCGAAAGGAAGGAAGAGGCTCTGGGTGTCAGCGGCTTTGCTGTGTTGCATGAGTCGTCGCTGTTTGTCGAAAGTCGGGTGAAGCGAGCTATAGCATACTTCTATTGCGGTGATATAAAGAAGTCTTCGGCAGATGTGAGCGTTGTCTTGAAGGAGCATCCGGACAATGTGCCTGCTCTGGATTTGAACCAGAAAATTGCTTTTAAAACAGGGAATTATGCGGCGGCTGTAGTCAGTTTGAGCAAACTCATCGACATCGATCGTGATGTGCCCTTGTGGTACATCAACCGTGCGGAAGCATTTAAGAAACTCGGTAAACTGGATGCTGCTAAAGAAGATTTGCGCATTGTCGATGCGATTGACAAATCCGGCAAACTTCCGGAATCCAGCTCGGCGCGCAACCTCTAGGGCTAATAGAAGATGGCTGCTAGCTTCTTGTTCCCCCAATCGGTTTACTTCTTGGGAAATCTGTAGGACCGATACGACATGGCTCTTAACGTCGTTCTTTGGAGCGCCGGCAGCCTGCCGGCTTCGACCGGTTATTTTTGTTTTTTAAAGGCGGGCGATGCATGGCATCGCCCCTACGAAAGCGGGATTCTGAGCCAGAATTCGCAGCCTTGCGGTTGAACGTTTCTCACTCCTATCTGCCCGCCGTGGGCCTCGACAAGTGCCTTGCAAATTGCCAGACCGAGCCCTGAGCCTTTCTTTTCGCCTTCCGAGCGCGTGCCGACCTGGCGGTATTTTTCGAAAACCAATTCAATTTTCTCTTCCGGAATTCCCGGTCCTTGATCGCGAATAGAAAACTCGCCCCAGCGCCTATCCTCTGAGGGAGTAGCACTTAGAGTAATGGTGCTGTTGTCCGGTGCAAATTTGACGGCATTGCCCAGGAGGTTTACCAGGGTGCGGTTTATCCGTTCGCCATCGGCGCGCACATTGAACTTTTCCGCCTGCACGTTGATTCTTATGTGTTTCTTCTGGGCGCTGGGCTCCACCATATCTGTGGCGATGTGCAGAATCGAGCTGACCGGATGCGATTCGAAATCGAGCACCAATCCACCCGCTTCGAAATTCTCCACATCGAGCAGGTCGTTGATCATATTGATCAAATAGTCAGAGGACTGCTGCGCATTGCGCATGGTTGTGATTCCACGATCCGACAAGGTGCCGTAAACGCCCTGCCCGGCACATTCGAGGATAAGTTTGATCGAAGAAAGTGGAGTGCGAAGATCGTGGCTGATCATTGCCAGCATGTCTTTCTTCAAGTTTTCCGCGGCCACTTTCTCGGTGATGTCCAGTACTACGCAGAAGAATGTTTTGTCTTTGAGAGACCAGCTCGTCGTCCATTCGGTGTCTTTGTAATGTCCGCTTGAGTCTTTGAAGCGACAATTAAATGCTACTTCTTCGGCCGAATGGCGGCGCCTGTTCAGCTTTTCGTGCACCAGATCTCGATCGTCCGGATGCACCAGGGAGACCAGTTTCATACCTGATACTTGCTCTGGTTCATACCCGAAACGCCTGGTCACAGCCGGGTTTATCTGAGAAATCTTGCCGGACGGATCGAGAGAACAGATCACCTGTACTGTCTTGTCGACAAGCGCGCGTTCTTTCTCTCGCGCCACTTCGAGTTCTTGCGCAATTGTGTGAAACGCGCTATCCAGCCTGCCCAGTTCGTCTTCACCTTTGATCGGCTCTTGAAGCGGTTTTCCAATCCCCAAATTAATCGTGTTGGACATCAAGACGTTCCACTTGCGTGAAAATCCCAGTGTCATCCAGGCGGCAAATCCAAGCGCCAGAAAGACGTTTACCACTGCCATCACAGTGATTGTTTGAAGCAACCTGCCGCGCGCGTCTGTTTGATTTTTTTGCAAGCGCTCCTGTGTTGTCGCCTGGTCTTCGAGCAATTGCTTGCTGGCATTGCGCATTCGTTTGTTCAAATTGCGAAATTTCGCCGCGAAGCGCATCTCATTCACTTCGAAATTGTCTGCAGCAATACCGGCTATATTCATCGATGTTTCTCGCATGTCGTCGATGATATTGAGAAACTCGTCAATGCTGGCAGGACGGCTGGGCATTAACTCGGCAGCTTCCTGCAGCTGCCTGGAGTGAGCCATCAAATCGGTGGCGACGCTTTGCGCTTCAAGGATGTTGTTTTTGTTGTGCGTCATTTTGAAAAGCATCAAACTGCCGCCTGCCAGGTTGGTTTCTTGAAACACAACGCCAATCAGGGTGAGCACATTCGAGACTCGCTTTTCCTGCTCCAAATACCCTTCCAGCTCAGCCAGGTTGGAGATGACGATGCCGAGAAAAGCCGCTTCTAAAAGCAGCGGCAAGATGATCGCCAGAAGTATCTGATGGGTTAGTTTGAGCTTGAACATCGGGGGCGGTTTTGGTCGGCAACAGGCACTTTCCACCCTGTAACTGCTAAATTCTACGGTAGACTCAGCGGTATGTGGATTATGATTTGTGGAAAATAGCTGTGTTCGGCAAATAACTGACTATTAGGAGATGTTGACAGCCCGATGGCGCGAATTCTGGTAATCGAGGACGATCACACGCAGCTTGACATTATCGAGCAGGGGCTGGCCTTTCACGGGCATGTTATTGACACCAAAGGTGATGGCACAGAAGGGCTGGAACAGCTTCTGGCCCATCACTATGACCTGGCCATCATCGATTGGGAATTGCCGGGCTTGCAGGGCGTCGAGATTTGCAATAAATATCGCCATTCGGGCGGCCGGGCGGCTGTGCTTTTTCTGACCGGCAAGTCGTCAGTTTCCAACAAAGTGCAGGCATTCGACTGCGGTGCCGATGATTATTTGACCAAGCCCTTCTCTTATGCCGAGCTTCTGGCACGCGTCAAAGCCCTTCTGCGCCGTCCGCCGGCAATGGAGAGTGAAAGCCTCGTCTACGAGGAAATCTCGCTGGATATGGTCACAAAGGTGGCAACGGTGTCAGGTAAAGACGTTGGTCTGACTCCCGGAGAGTTTGCTCTTTTGGAACTGTTTGTTCGCAACCCGGGCCGGTTATTCGGCGCGGCTGAATTACTCGATCGCGTTTTCAAAAGTGAAACAGACCAGGAGGCCGTGCGCCAGAGAGTGATGCGTTTGCGGAAAAAACTGGCGGTCTCGGATAAAGAAGACTCTCGCATAACCACCCAGAAGGGTTTTGGCTATAAGTTCGAGTAAACCAGGGCTACTCGGGTTCTTTATCTTCAATGCGGTGCTCAGCAGTCAATGCGAAAGAGCGAAGATTAGACGCTAGCATAGCGGCGCGAAGTGCTGTCAGTTGGCCCTGGCGCAAGCGGTGCGGGTTGTTTTGGCAGATTAGCTCTCCTTAAATGCTAACTACGAGTCTCTATTACAGCTTCGTATCTTGCCTCCTGCTGCACGCGCATGTAGGGTGAATGTATCATCTATCTTTCAACTCAATCCGGAAACAAATCGAAGAAAACCAGGGCCCTCGCCTAATTTCAAGTCTTTCCTGTCGCACTTTTGTGTCTGGTCCATGCTCGCGCCACAGAGCAAACTTCCAGCCTGCCCCCTTATGCAGAGCTCGGATGTTTGGTGCAGCAGCCCAGAGCAAGATTGCGACTGATCCGGTAGTTAGTAGAGATGATGGTTATAAGCACTCATCGCAAGTGAGATGCCAGGTCCGTAAAACGCAGCAACAGTAGCGATACCAGACGGTGTTAGCGAAGTTGAACCAAACGTATGCATGAGTCGAATACAACTGACCGATGAAACTCATTTTTGAGCTTCTCGTTCTATGAGCACCGAGCCGAAACTTTGTTTCGTTCTCGCTAGTTCAAATCATGAAACGTCGAAATCGAACCACTTGCTGGGTTCGTCTCGCCGACTCAAAGCATTCACCGATTCTTCGTGGCTTCGCCGAATGGGCGGCGAGCTACTTGAACGGAATGCCTCCTCTGTCTTTACTGAGCTGCCGGCTAAACGCTGGTTGTCTTAAGTTGAGCTCTGGGGGTGGTTCTGCTTCCGGCGCATGGTGCGTCGGGAGAACTTCGTCACAACAACCGAAAGGAAAGTTACCATGGCTCGTTTTGATCAGTACATTGGGCTCAACGATTGGGCTCGCAAGACCGTGCTCCGCAAGGAGAAGGTGCGTCAGTTCGGAGTGTCCGTGTTCGCTGACGGGAGGCGCAAGCGCTTCTCCAGGTGGACCAACCTCCCTGTGGCGCGCATCCAGGTGTACGGCATTCTCCCCGGTGTCTGGAAGGACAAGGTCGCCGACCTGCATCGCTACACGATGCCCAACGGGAGGGTGTTCGAGGAATACGTCCAGGCTTCCCCCTGGTCCGGTGGACCGATGTACCATCTCGCCTTGCGGGATGTGAAAACCGGAAAGCCCGTGCCTCAGTCACTCTGGACCGACGAAGAGATGGGGTGCTAACGCACACCCGCTTCGTTTCAGGGTAAAACCTGACGGTCGCTGAAGGACCGGAGCAGCGCAAGGGCACCCCCTCAAAAAGGGTGTACCTGCGCCTGCTCTTCTTGAAAGGTGTTCTATTATATGAAGTGGTAAAACTGGCTTCGATTCGCTGTTTGACAAAGCCCCGAATGCCCTGTTCCCATTTTGCTTTCGGAGTAACTCAGAAATTTCAAAAAGACACCCCAGAGCCTCACCCGTTTTGATTTTCGCAAAACGCGCAGACTGTTATTTCAATGTTAGGTCCGCATTGCACAATGACACTCCCCGAACCCAAAACTGTCATCTCCCCAGGACAGCTTCTACAAAAAGAGGATGCTTCTTATGGTCCCTAAAGCAGCAGCTTTTACCGGCGCAACGGGTAGCGGCACGCTGGGCTGGCATGTGGATGAGTCAAACGATGAAGCGCGTGACAGTTCAGTCGACTGCAAAAATTCGTCTTCATTGAATTTCCTCGATCTGCTGCCAATTCCATCCGCGGCGCCAGCGAAAATGGCAGCTGGAGCAGTATCTGCTGGACTTGCGGCTGGACGCTTAGCTCATACCAACAAAGACAATTTGAGTAACAGCAAGGATACCACTGGCGGTGACGGGAAGCCGAAGCTGCAATCAAAGCTGGAAGTGATTGAATTGGCTAAAAAGCACTTTGCGGAATTTGATGCTAACAGAGACGGTTTTATGAGCGCAAAGGAATTGGCCAGGCAGGTTGAAAGCCCGCAAATCAAAGGGGCACTCGCCCAAACCATTGCTGTGCTCTACGGTATGAGCTCCAAATTGGATTTTTCTGCAGACGAAGATTCGCCCTTTGGTGGTTTTGCTGGAATTTCCATGTCAGATTTGGGCAAAGTCGAAGAAGTGATCAAAGCTAAACAAAGAAATGCAACGGATAATCCTTACAGTGCTCGGTTTCTTGAAGTTGCCGACAAAAATGGTAATGGAAAACTGAGCGAAGCGGAGCTCAAGGAGGCTGCCGGTAATGATAACTTACCGGAAGACGTGAAGAAGTTGCTGGACTACTTCTTGAAGAATCAGGACCGGTTAGACGAAGTGGAAATAACTGATGTCCTGCACTTTTACTCCTCGCAAAGCCTTGGAGATAAGACAGATGCGAAGTTGAGCAAGATGGATTTCTTGATTCGCAAGACCTGGGAGAACCAGATCGAAGATCCGAATCTCTACGCTCAAGAGATGGATGAGAAGGGCGTGAGTATGTACGGAATCCAGCAGGGCATTATGGGCGATTGCTATTTTGTCGCCTCGATTGCGGCTGTTGCCCAAATGAGCCCGGAGACCATAAAGCAAATGATTGTCGATAACAAAAACGGCACCTATACAGTCACTTTCCCGGGAGCAAAAGACGAGCCGATTACCGTTAGCGCGCCAACCGAAGCCGAGCGTGGTTTATACAATGGTTCCAGCGAATACGGCGTCTGGGGTTCAATCCTGGAGAAGGCTTACGGCGCATACTGCGGCAAGGATTTTACGCGGCGCACGCCGCTCAATTGGACAGGCGGGCTGACCACTACTGAAGGAGCCGATGGGGGAGGGGTTTTCCTTGGAAAGTTGATGAGACTGCTGACCGGTGAAGGTGCTGATTCCGATCTCCAGTGGATTACGCGCAAATCGGTAACCAAAAGTAAGCTCATGGAGCATGTCGGTGTCCAGGACAAAGTACCTGTGGTCGCATGGCAAAAGCCGTTTCGCAATTATGGTCTGACGACCGTGACAAATCACGTGTACAGTGTGATCGATTATGATCCCAACGGAGAGGATGGAGGCACTGTCACTTTGTACAATCCCTGGGGGCACAAAGAAGACATTTCCTTCAAGCAATTCCGCAGACGGTTCATGTCCGTCACTTACAGAGACCGGTGACGCCGAATTCAGGCCTCAATTCTGATCCTGGTTTGCACAACATCCCCATAATCGTCATGACAAAATGCGAGTTGGAAGAAGACATCGATAAAAGCTATCAGTCCGGTGTCAATAGCACACAATAAAGTAAAAGAGATTCTTGGTGCCAGAGCGAAAGAGCAGTGGGTGCAGGCAATTGAAAAGGCTCTGGTTTTGCAGCAAAAGGAGGGCGCAACTGACAACTTTAAGAAGAGGCGGTAGCAATGGAATTGCCACTCGTGTGATTTTATTTTTCTCGAAATGTACTCAGTCGACTTGCCTCGCTGCCGCCGCAGCTGCACTTCTATTGGCGGGCGCCCAGGCCTCAAATGCGTTGCCGGAGCCAGGTGTTGAACCCGAGTCCTCAGCCCTTTCCGCGCTGGAAAAAAGAGGGCGCGAATATTCAAATCGCAGGCAGTGGGCCAAAGCGCAAGAAGTTTATCGGCAGATATTGATAAAACGGCAGAAACAGTGGGGGCATGACGATGTACGTCTAATAGGCCCGCTCAACGACGTCGTGCGCGTTACTTGTGTGGACGGCAAATGTGCGGACACCATGTCGTATTTACGCGACCTTTTGTCTATTCGCCTCAAGAAGTTCGGGCACAGCAACGCCGATGTGGCAACGACTTATGCCTTAGTCGCCGAAGCAAATGAAAAAATGCAGCGCTATCCGGAGGCCATAAAGAACTTTCTAGAGGCAATAAAGATAAGAGATCGTGTGTTTGGAAAAACTGCAGCGATATCGGTGAGAAGCAGAATGAACGTGATCAGAGTGGCTCTGAAGAACAAAGACAAAGCGCAAGCCAGAGCGATGTTGCTCGAATGCCGGACTCTTTTGCGTGCGCAAAGAAAGCCTGAGCCGGAATTGGAAAAGCTGCTTTCGTACTATGCTGGCAAAATCTAAGACCCGTATTTGAAAACATCTCTGTCACTTTTTAAAAGTACAAACTATGTAGGTAAGGCCGGGCTTCTGGTTGGCGGCATTTTCCCCTTATTGCATTGGATTTGACTGGTTTGCTGAAAGCTTTATATAAGGCTG
>JADZFV010000331.1 GCA_020854255.1 Candidatus Melainabacteria bacterium
ATCGCGACCGCCGGCACTACATACACAACCTCCACCAGCGGTGGTGCCACCGTCACCCTCACTCAAGGAACGAACGCCAACGGAAATTCGACCGTTGCCGTAGGAGGAAGAGTCACCGCCGGGAATACCGCAACAATCACAACTTTCAATCCGACGCTTCCGGGCGGTCAGCAGGCGGTGACATTCAACATCGGTGCTTCCGATACCTTAGTGAGCATCGCCGCCGGATTAGCGAGCGCAATCAACGGCAATGCGAATCTGCAGACTCTGGGTGTGACAGCCAAAAACAGCGATGCGGCGGATTTAGCATTTTCGCAGAGCTTCTCCGGCAACGGTACCGTGCCATCGAATGCAAGCCTTGCAAATGTATCCGCCACAGATGCGGTGCCGACCACGAAAACAAACACGAATGCACTAACCGTCACCGCGAGCGCTTCTTCAACGCTCACCTGGGACGCAAACGGCAACATGACCAGCGACGGCACCAACACTTACAAGTGGGATGCCGAGAATCGGCTAATAGAAATTGTTTATCCAGGAACGAGCAATTACTCTCTTTTCTCATACGACTCTTTTGGGAGAAATACAAAAATAGTTGAGGTTGTAACTGGCTCAGTTACAGCGACACAACAATTTGTTTGGTCAGCGCATCAAAGACTAGAAGAGAGGGATATTTCTAGCGGTGCGTCCAAAAAATTCTTTCATTGGGGCCAAATTGATACCGGCACAAGCTACTTTTATTCTAGAGATCATCAAACTTCTGTAAGAGAACTTACGAGCGGAACCGGCAACGTTCAGGCTCAATACTGCTATAGCCCATTTGGTGGTGTCACCAAAGTACAGGGCAATAATGCATCAGATTTTCAATATGCCGGTTACTTCATGCATGACAGAAGCCGGTTAAATCTTGCCGTATTCCGCGCATACAATTCGCAGATAGGAAGATGGATTAGCAAAGATCCCCTTGAAAACACTTCTGGAAGCAATTTTTATGGATACGCGGACAACGATCCTACGAATAATGTCGACACACTAGGATTGGCACCATCTGGTGCAACAGCAAGTACCACGTCTGCGCCAGCTCCCTCCGCGCCGATTTCGTCGCCGCCTCCAAATGTTCCACCCGTCTCTATTCCAGCGGGTGGTGCAGCCGGAGGAACTCTCACAGGCACAATAGTAGGAGGTCTAGCTTCTGCAGCTGGTTTTCTCTACGCACTCAATTATTGGTATAACAACCTTAACCAGCACGAAAAGGGTGAGAAATGCATAGAGCAATACGAGAAAGACTTGGCGTTGGGAATAATAAGTCCGACAGACGCATACAAAAAATTAAAATGTTGCTTGAAGGAGGCAGGATATAACTTCGATAGACTCGAGTCGATGGCTAAGGATCAAAGCACTCCACAACGGAGCTGGGAGGAATCTGAAGCAGAGAAAGACTTGGAAAAAATGAAAGATGACGTAAAGAAAAGTAGTCTCCAAGATTTAAGAAATAGATATCCCAACTTTGGCGGAAGAAGAAGATGAGGTTTGAGGAGCTACGGAATGCCAAGCGAAGCCATAAATGTTTTGAAAAGGTCAATTAAGACATATGCTTTAGTTGAAACATATCAAGATCAAGGCAACGTCAAAACTACTTATCGAGCCGGCACCGCGCAGGAATACTCGTTGAGTGCAGATTTTCGAACTTTCTTCAAAAGACCTCATTATGTAAGTTTTGAGTTTAACTACAAAAATTTTGAAGATTCGACTTCAAAATTTCAATTCCGTTTTTGGAGCGATGGAAATTACTTTTTTGTCAAACTTCCCGAAGAAGATCCACTGAAATTGGAAGAATTTGCCCCTTCAAATGAAATTTTTTCGAATGTAACAAGTGCGCCACCTCCAGTATTGTCGCTATTGTTTGGCGTTGTCAATGTCGCAAATTTTTTAGAGATCTCTGACTATGGAATCGATTATCTGCAGGGTGATTCTTGTAATGTAGTTGGCTCAGAAGTGGTTGGAGCGCTGTATCCATGCCAGAACTCGCTTTGGATATCGGACAATACATTAATGATTCGCAAATTTCGCAAACAATTTATTCTAGATTTGGCAAGAACCGACTTATGGAATCGCGAGCGGCTATCTGATGCTAAGGGCGTTTCAAAAGATTTTGAAAACCACGTAGAACTCTATAAGAAGCGGTCGATTGAGTTTGCTAATCAACGCATACCGGATAATCAGTTTGAACAAAGCTTAGCTCGTTTGAGCAATAATCATGTGATTGAAGAAACGATTTACAACAGTATCATCTTGAACCAGCCAATTGCGAAGAGCCAATTCGATCTTCAGGCGTCTTAATTGGAGTGGCATCAGTTCATGTGTAGGATTGAATTTGACTTTTGCTCTGTGAACTGGCTCCGGAAATTTGGACCACCAGCTAAGGTGGAATCGAGTTTTTGCCAGAAGTTGTGTTTTGATTAATTGAATTAGGTGGCGTATTCTTTCAATTGCTTAGAAAGAAGGAGATACGCCTAATGAAGAAAGATACAGTCGTTGAGCTAAAAAAGCCAGAGGTTGTTACTGAAGATCCACTTATGGAAGTTCTTCGGAAAGGAGCTCGGGTGAACTGGCTCCGGAAATTTGGACCACCAGCTAAGGTGGAATCCGCTACCCCTAAAATCGTAGAATAGAGATTCAAAGGAGTAGTGGCAATGAAAAAGTCTAGAAAGAAGTTCTCTGCCGATTTCAAGGCGAAGGTAGCGCTGGCGGCAGTTCGAGAAGAGGGAACGCTTGCGGAGTTGGCGGCAAAGTTTGATGTTCATCCAAATCAGATCTCGCAATGGAAAAAGCATCTGCTGGACAATGCTTGCGCAGCGTTTGATAAAGGGAACAGCAACGAGAGCGGCGAAAGCGAATCAACGATAACGGCACTGCATGCGAAAATCGGTCAGCTGACGGTGGAACGAGATTTTTTATCCAAGGCGCTCAAGCGTTAAGCAGAAAGGAGCGCCAGGAAATGGTGGACAGGGAGTCAGAATCCCCGTCCGTGCGCAAGCAATGTGAATTGCTCAATTTGAATCGTTCAACGCTTTATTACAAAGCGGTAGAGGTTGATGCGGAGACGCTGGAGTTGATGATGTTAATCGACAAAATATTTCTGGAACGCCCTTATTACGGAGCTCGCCGAATCAGGCAGGCGCTGAAGCGAATCGGAAAGCACGTTACTCGAAGGAGAGTGCGGCGACTGATGAAACTCATGGGTCTTGAGGCTCTGTATCGCAAGCCGCGCACCAGCAAGCCCAATCCCGAACACAAGATCTACTCATACCTGCTGAATGGTCTGGACATTGAACGACCAAATCAGGTTTTCGCATCAGACATCACGTACATTCCGATGGCGAAAGGCTTTGTGTATTTAGTGGCGGTAATGGACTGGCACAGCCGGTATATTCTGTCCTGGCGGCTTTCTAACACGCTTGAAGCGGACTTCTGCATTGACGCATTGAACGAAGCCTTGTCACAAGCGACTCCGGATATCTTCAATACGGACCAAGGAAGCCAGTTTACCAGCGAAGACTTCGTCGACGCTGTACACGTCTCTGGCGCCAAGATGAGCATGGATGGGCGGGGACGGTGCATGGACAACATATTTGTAGAGCGGCTCTGGCGCAGCCTGAAGTACGAGGAGGTGTATCTGCATGCGTATGAGAACACCAGGCAGGCGCGAGACTCAATTGCTCGTTGGGTTGAATTCTACAATAATGGCAGACCGCACCAGGCGCTGGACTACAAGACGCCGGCGGAGGTTTACTTCAGAATTGAAACCGCAGCCGCGTAAAGAAGGTAGCCGCTTGCAGCGGACTCCTTTTATTGTGCTTGACTCACTGCGTTGTACGACTCCACGGAGCGACGGCGAGCAACTCACAGCATGTGACAATCAGCATGCAATGCCCGCCGCATCCTGCGAGTCTAACTACGTGGTCAAGCACCGGCTGCCCTGCGAGGTGAGAAAGGTACGCCTTACGGCGAATCATTTGTATGGGAGACGCCAGCGTCAATCTTCAGCATGTGCGGAAAGAACGACGAATTCAACACATTGTAGGTTACGAAATTGCAATTTGCCAGCGGTACCACTTGTGGTATCATTATGTAGTTAAAGGTGATTGGCGGATCTCCACCTTAAGTCATTGAGTCCGTGGCCTAAGCAATCGGGGCCAGCGCA
>JADZFV010000332.1 GCA_020854255.1 Candidatus Melainabacteria bacterium
AAGTAAAAGCGGGGCAAAACGCCCAGCCTCTGCGAATACAGCAAGAGTAATTATGTCAGATCGAGGTGCTCTGGCGGTGCTCGCTACTGCAATTGGCGGCGCGGTCGACAAAAATCGACCGGCACTAAAAAGAGCCAACTGGTCCAGGCAAAGTGCTGATTTGAAGCACGATTGGAAAGCCACTTCGTTATGTGAGCGATCATTCATAAGCGATGCTTAAAATCCGCATATTTACGGGCTAAACATATCGAAACCTCGTCCGCCCATCAGTTTGCAGTCATCGAAGATGCCCATAGCAAGCTGCTCTTTGCCGTTCCCATAGCAGGTATGTATAGGTTCAATAGTCCGTGGATATTACGCCTTAGCGTTTGTTTAGTTGCCAAGGATGGTGGTGGTGTTTAGATTACAAGGGTGACCGCAACAATTTCTTTATTATTGACCTCGGGAGACCGACATGAACAACGACGCTACCTCTAACGATGAAATCAACTTCGATCCTGTTTTACCGGCTCCGGTCGATCTGGTTACTTCATTTGTCGCTGAAGCGTCGATTGTACGCACCATTGTCCAGGGCAGTGGCGGACCGGAAAACATCGATATAACCGAACCCGGCCTTCGATTTGTCCGACATATTCTGGCGAATTCTCGATCGATCAAATTCGGTTTCATGCCCAATTTCAAAAGCATGGATTCTATCAGAGAGCTGGCGCGTGATTTCATTCGCCGCTGCGGAGGCGCAACTTGTGCGCTTCAAACAATGTATGCGGTCACACAATGTGAATAACACCGCCACGTAATTTCGGTAGTTTACGCCTGTTCCACCCCCTCTCAAGGACAACACTAATGTGTTGTCCTTTTAATTTCGACAATTTGAATCAGCACTCTGGTTCTATAGCTCCAGATGCAGCATCCAAGAATGATAAATATTGGCGACAATACCGACAAACAGTGCAATGTGAATTGCCGACACCAGAAGCATTGCTGATTCGCAGTGAGTGTTTCTTGTTTCCTCTTCGTCAACTTCAGCCTTATCACCCTCCTTCAAAAGCAAAAGAAACACCAAACCGAAAACACTGGTGAATAGCCCAATTAGAACCCACAGATATTGATTTCGCCCTTTGCTTTTGGCAATTTCAAAACACCAGATTGGCGGAAAGAAAATCAGACAAACACAAAATCCCAGAAAGACGGCTATGAAAAGGTCTCGCACTGGAGCCGGATAATAAAAAATCGAAGCACCAAGAATTGCCGCTAAAGGCGTCATGGCAAGAAGAAACACCCCATGCCTGGCGTCATTGACGAGAGCAAAATCGGCGCCGAATTCTTTGGTAAATGTGCTGCGCGATGGCAATGCAGTAATTACAAGATAGGCGACAAGATTGAAAACCACACCAAGTAAGAACCACACCGAACTGACATAGTCCTTGCGCCCAGCTTGTGCGGCACAAGCCAAAGAACAAGCGAACATGCCGGAAAAGGCCCAGACAGTAATAATCGTAGTAAGCGGCAACAGCCACGGATCGTTGAAATTTCGATTGGCCAAAAACTTGGTAGAGTAATTCAATCTGGATGCCAGAGCATCCGATTCGGACTGGCTGGATTGGGAGGCTGAGTATTCAACCTTTTTCAATTTGGCTTGCAGAACATCGGTCAAACTTTTGCGCCTGCTGTTTAAATTGCCTGAATGCCTTTGATTTTCCTGAATTTTGAGAGCTTTTAAATAGAGATCGTATACCCGCGCAAGAAAAGGATGATTGGGCAATCCAATTCTCTGGAAGCTAGCTTCGATTTGCTGGAGAGTGGAGATACATGCGCTTATGTCTCTCTTTTTCATATTACCCTCTGCCAATATCAGGCGAAAAGCCTGTGTATAAACATCGTCTGTACCGTAGGACTGAATCGCCACCCGGAAGCCGTCGTTTATCAGTTTTAACCCGGTGTCGATTTGAGTGTCCCGGTCGACTGCACTGCCAGCCGCCCCCTCAGGCAATTCCCCCTCAATCAGCAATTGCCCTTCTAGACAATTGAGCAAAGCAACTTCGTCATTGAAGTAGGTTCGGTAATCGTCCCCAAAATCAATTTTTAGCAAAGCAATCGCCCTATCGAGTTGCTGGCGAGATTTCTGTAAGTCATCGCGGGCGATGGCACTCTGGGCAATCAGCAAATGCAACCGGGCCAGAGACGATCGATCGTCTTCTTTTTTGAAAATTGCCATCGCCGTTTCAAAACAGCTCTCAGCCAACTTGAAATCGCCCATGGACAGGTGCACGCGTCCGGTGAAACCCATGCAACGTGCATAATCTAAACTCTCCTCTCCATGTTCCCTTACCCAGTCACGGGCGGCAAAGTCCAGGGCGGTTCTTGCAATTTCATATTTTCCCGTCAAAAAGTAAGCCTTACCGAGCGACTCTATTGATCGAATCACCGATTCGGCTTTGACGGATTTGCTTTTCATTTTGAAATCGAGGGACTGATTCAGAGTCTTGATTGAATCCGTCCACTGATCCGTATAGCCGTAAGTAACACCGACATTGTGAAGAAGACGGGCATGAACAGCCTGAGATTCAAGTGAGGATGGATTCTTCTTCTCGGACTCAGCCAAAAGAACGAGAAAGCGTTTGTTCAAATACTTCCAGGTCGACTGCCCCTGAAACAAGCCGTCCTTTTCAACGCGCTGGCAGAGCAATACGCCGCCGCAAAAGGCCGCAACAGCAATGGTCGTTAGAAGGACAAGCAATATCTTATCCTTCGACATCAAGCCTCCGGATTATTTAGATAGCAATGATGCTATATCCGCAATCGACGTGGATACACTCGCCTGTAACGCCCGATGCCAGATCGCTGATCAAATACAGAGCAGTCTTGCCGACCTCGTCTGCTTCCACATTGCGCTTCAGAGGAGCCCGCTGCTCGACAAATTTGAGCATTTCTCTAAATCCAGAGATGCCCATAGCCGCTAGTGTTCTGACAGGACCGGCTGAAATTGAATTGACGCGAATGTTCTTTTCACCCAGGTCGGCGGCAAGATATCTGACGCTGGCTTCCAGCGCTGCTTTGGCCACGCCCATGACGTTGTAGTTCAATATAACCTTTTCAGCACCGTAATAAGTAAGCGTCACGACGCTGCCGCCATCGGACATCATAGGCAGCGCCGCACGAGTGACGGCGGTCAATGTATAGGCGCTCACATCCAGGGCGAGAGCGAATCCTTCACGTGACGTGTCTACAAAATGTCCTTCTAAATCTTTTTTGTTGGCGAATGCAACGGCATGAACTACAAAGTCGATTTTTTCCCAGTGCTTGCTGAGCTTGTCAAAAGTTGCCGCGATGTCTTCGTCTTTTCCCAGATCGCACTTGTCCACGAAACTACTACCGGCGCTTTCGGCTAGTGGCTTGATGCGACGCTCTAGCGCTTCGGCTTGATACGTAAATGCCAGTTGTGCACCTTCACTGTAGAGAGCCTTTGCACAAGCCCAAGCCAGGCTGTGATCGTTTGCCACACCAAATATGATGCCTTTCTTTCCCTTGAGCATACCGTTTTCGTTGCGCGTAAGCTCTTTGCTCTCCGTAGCCTGGGACATGGTAATTCTCCTGAAAGTCAAAATTGTGGTGCCTGAAGGTGAGGCACAAGCAAACGGTCATTTATAGGCCTGCCGACCCAAGATTATGCCACACCTGAAAGCGACCGTCAGATCCAGCGCCGGGACCAGTTAACATTCGCTAAGGAAGCAAGCAAGAAAGCAACAGGAATACTTCGCGCCACAGCGTTTAAGTTTTAGCTCTCAGTCTGTCTATTCTTCCGCCAGGGGATCAGACGGCGGGTGCTTTATCAAGTCTTCCAGGGCCTGCTTATAGTCACCAGGTTTGAAATAGCCGCTCAGCTTGCCAATAATTTTGCCGGACGGGTCAAAGACCAGCGCGCAGGGGAAACCTTTTACTCTGTATTTCGACGCCACAGGTTGTCCATTTGCATGTTCGGCATTGACCTTTACGCAAACAAACTTGGTGTTCAAATACGCCATCATTTGAGGGTCGGCAAAGGTGTCTCGATCAAGGCGCTTGCACCATCCGCACCAGTCGGTATAGATGTCTGCCAGGACATACTTCTTTCCTTTAGCTTGCGCCAGACCTGTATTGAGATCGGTGGCCCATTGCAAATCGTTGGCTGCTTGCGCAACCGGAGTCAAAACAACTGCCGCAACTGCCGCTACCGCAACCGTTGCCAGGACAAAGAGCCTGGCTGCACGTGTTCTCACAGGCGATCTCTTGATTTCGTTTTTCATTATGTTGGCGCCCTCCGCGCATTCACCGTGAGACCCAGCTTTTATCAATCTTGATTCTTGACCGGCCATTCTATTTCTTTTTGGTCGGCTTTGCAGTCCTAGTATTCAGAGGAAAAGCGGTAAAATCGTTCAACAGCTCAGCCCTGACCAGTTTCACAGGTGGGCAGCCTGTAGAGAGAAAGGCGTCATGGAAGGCTTTCAAAGAATAATCTTGTCCCTTAAATTTCTTGTACTCGTCTCTCAAACTGATTATTTGAAGCTTACCTAGTGTGTAGACGAGATATGTGGGGTCACTTGTTCCCCGCTTCGCCTCACGCTCACCGTTGGCGCGTTCCTGGAATCCTTCTTTGACAAAGAAGTCTGTCGCTTCCGCGACGGTCATCTTTTCGGTATGCATTTTGATCGCCACCAGATATCGGCAGCAACGCAGCAAAGCGTCATGCAGCTGAGCCAGTCTAAGCTTCAAGTCACCAGAGCCGAGCCCTTCATCGACCATCATCTGCTCGCAATAATGAGCCCAACCCTCGACATTGGAGCCGCAGCCCGTCAACTTGCGTACTTTGGAGGGATTGATATTGACCCAGAGAAACTGCACATAATGGCCGGGATAAGCCTCATGGACGCTCGTATTGAGCAAATCTTGATAGCTGAAACTGCGCATGTGCTCTTCCGCACGCTTTGCCGGCCAGTCCTTTTCCGGAAGAGTAACGAAGTAATAGGCTTCTTTTGCGTTCTTCTCATAGGGCCCTGGCGTGTCCATTGAGGCGAATGAAAGAGCGCGCGCAAAGGGAGGCGTCTGGGCCACTGTGGCTCGATCCTCTGAAGGGACGGTCAGGATTGGCTTTTCAACACAAAAACGGCGCAGATCTTCAAGGCATTTCTTGACCGCATCCACCAGCTCGCCTGGCTCAGGGTGCTTGGCTGAAACACTTTCGAAAACCTTGAGAGCGGAACGGTTGGGATCAAGCGCGTGAGCCGAGCGTGCGAAATCCTTTTGCAGGCGACGCAATTCGGTCATGCCGCGCTGGTATAGCGAATCAATCGGCTCATCGACCATCTCTTGATAAAGCAGCTTCTTTTTATAGAGCTCGGCTCCGAGCGCATAATTCCCCTTGGCTTTCGGCAAGATCTCTTTGCGTACATAAGCTTCGTGCTCTTTGAGAGCGGCTACCGCCGCCTTATTGGCGAGGTCAAATTCCTGATTGAGCGCCTCATTTTTCACCGACTGGAAGGCAGCCGGCACATCATCTTCGAAAAACGAGATAATGCCAGGCAATTGCTCGAGATCGATCTCAGCAAAGACTTTCGGAACTGCCTCGACCAGTATGTTCGCTCGCCCGCTCTTGAGCATTTCCGGTATAGCCTTTTCTCTGGCAATTACACTCTTCAGCCTCTCGGAGGGCTCGGCAAAATTGCGTTTCATCAGTGCGAAAACAGCAGCGCAGGCAAGCTCGCTGTAGTGAGAAGGATTGCGTTTGTAGTTGCCTACTGACTCGATTTCAAGCAACCGATCTTTGATTTGATTGACAACGAGCACAAGGTCGAGTCTGTCCTTTTGAGAGAGAGAAGCTGCATCAACTTGCTCGAATTTCTTCAATGAATCTTTCAGAAAGCGCGTCTGCTTCTTTACACCTTCAGCGCTCATATCAGGCAATAGCCCGTCGTAAGTGTGAATACCCATTTCGGTAGCGTAATGCGGCTCGTATTTGAAAACGCCATCGAAATAAGTGTCGACAAGCCCGTAATAGTACTTGCCGGCATCGACCCTACCAACTGATTCTTTCGCTTGCGAAGATTTTGAATATTTAGACGACCCTTTAGTCTTAATTACCGGTGCCGATACCGCGTCTCGTTTTTCCTTGGCTGGCACGGCAGCCGCCGATGCTTCCTTTCCATCGCTCTTGACGTTCTCGATCGAGGGGCCTTTTTCGGGCTCTTTTTCGGGCTCTTTTGCGTCTTGTTGCGGTTTCACTTCATCTTGCGCCGTACAAACCGGCGCCATCGCCGCCCCGCTTGTCATCAAAAGCAAGCTAATCGCAAGCCAGGTGAAGGTTTTTGGAACGCGGAAAGACATCTGGTTTTCACCTTTCATCGGGAAGTTTCGGCAAGAACATTATGATACTGAAATATCGAGCCGATATTGGCTGTCCAGGGTTTGACTTCCGGGTCCATTTCGTGATCCTCAGAATCGTTCAAAAGAGAAAAAACAATTACAGTTAAGCTCCTTATTTAGAAAAGCCATTCAAATACTTATATTACGGAGCGCACTGCGTGCGTTGCCGACAGGGCTAAAATAGCCGAACCGAGTTAGCGCCTAACACGGTTGCGTCAGATTCAGCTCCTTACAAGCTGAAGAAATCAGGAGGCTCAAGCAGCGATGGCACGGTCGTATAACATCTTCGTGATGGTCAAGCAGGTGCCCGACCAGGGTTCCAAAGCGGGTATCAACCCGGACGGTACAATTGACCGCGCACGCGCCAAAAGAATGCTCAATCCGTTCGATCGCTATGCGCTGCAAGCAGCTCTCCATGTCAAAAAGAAGTACGGCGGCATAGTCACCGCTATTTCCATGGGGCCACCTCCTGCCGTGGAAATCCTTTTGGAGGCGCTCGAGCATGGAGTAGACCGCGGATTCCTGCTTTCAGACCGCCGCCTTGCAGCTTCAGACACACTGGCAACGGCTTACGCTCTTTTCAAAGTAATCAACTATGTAGGCAAGTTCGATTTCATTTTCTGCGGGCTGCAAACCACAGACGGTGACACCGCTCAAGTCGGTCCGCAACTGGCCGAAAGACTGGGCTTGCCGCAAGTGACATATTGCGAGGATTTCTCGATAGAGAATGAAAAACTCCACGCCCGCCGCATAATTGAGGGAGGCTTCCAGAAAGTCGTAGTCGAACCACCTGTTCTTGTCACGGTGGCAAATTCCTATCACCCGCTGGAATACAAATCATTTGCCGGCACTTATCGTGTACAGCAATTGCAGCGCAATCCTGAAGAACTGGGAAAATTCATCAAAACCATCGACCTGGACCTGGTCGGCGCCGATATCGAACGCTGCGGTTTGAAAGGCTCACCGACCATTGTTGCCGCCACGGAGAAAGTAGGAGAGATAGGCGGAAGTTGCGCTATTCACCAGGGTCACTCGCCGGAAGAGCTTGTTCAAGAGCTTATGAAGAGTTCAAACATCTCAGACTACCTGGTCGCCTCATAACATTCGTAGGGGAGGCGCATCAGCCTTCCAGCAAACAAACAAACAAAAGAGTCCCATACCCGGAAAAATAAAATGAGTGAAGAAGCCGCCGAAATAGACGTTTCGCAGTATTGCCCGAAAGGCGACGTGCTGGTTGTTGCCGAGCATATACTTGGTGAATTGCAACCGGTTACTCTTGAGCTACTAGGGGCCGGACGGCTGCTTTCTGACAAGATGGAAAAATCTTTGATTGCCATTGTGATGGGCCACGAACTTGGTGACATGCCGCAAAAGCTCATCGAATACGGCGCCGATAAAGTATATGTAGCGGACCATCCGGAACTGAAGGTCTATCGCACACTGCCTTACAGGCGTGTTCTTTGCGATTTTCTGGAGTCGCTTGCCGTGCCTCCGCACACCTGCTTGCTTGGCTCCACAACCACGGGCCGCGACCTGGCTCCGCGCATTGCCGCGCACTTCGATACCGGTTTGACTGCCGACTGCACGGAGCTCGATATCGGACCATACGAACACAAGAGCAAAGTCGACCCCACCAAAATAGGTTTGTATCCCAACTGCCTCTACGCTATCCGCCCCAGTTTCGGCGAGAGTCTCAAAGCGAGAATTCTGGGGCCTTGGAAAAATCCACAAATGGCCACAACTCGCCCGGGCGTGATGATTCCGCTTAAAGCCGATGCCAATCGCAAAGGCGAAATCGTCAAACTGAAAGTAAAATTCAAAGACGAAGACTATCGCCTGATCGTCGCCGACACAGTCAGAGAAGTATCAAAGGGTGTCAAACTGACCGAAGCCGATGTCATCATCAGTGGTGGCTACGGTTTGGGAAGTAAAGAAGGCTTCAACCTGCTCTATGAGCTGGCAAAATGCTTCCCGAATTCAGCTGTAGGCGCCTCCAGAAAAGTGGTCGACCTGGGCTGGATTCCCTATCAGCACCAGGTCGGGCAAACTGGCAAAACGGTCAGACCCAAACTCTACATCGCTTGCGGAATTTCCGGAGCCATTCAGCATCGGGTCGGCATGTCCAAGTCGGGGCTAATCTTAGCCATCAATAAAGACGCCGATGCACCGATTTTCAAGTTTGCGCATCACGGTATCGTGGGCGATGTGTATCAGGTTCTGCCTGAGTTAATCAAGCAGTTTAAAGCAGTACAGTCCGGAAAAGAGGTAGAAGCAGTTGTCAGCGCGCATTGAGTACGATCTTCTTCTGGTAGGCGGCAGTCCCTCAAATCTGACCTTGGCTTACCGTTTTCTTGAACTTGCCAAAGAATCCGGCAAAGAGTTTACGATTGCCATTCTCGAAAAGGGAAAGGATTTCGGCTCGAACATTTTAAGTGGTGCGGTTTCTAATCCGCATGTGCTGAAAAAGGTTTTCCCGGATTACAAAGAAAAGAATTTCCCCATCGAGGCAGAATGCACCGACTCGAATATGTCGGTTCTATCTCTGACCAAGAAGTGGGACATACCGTCCAAGCTTTACCCGAAGTCTTTCGACAAGAGAGGCTATCTGGTTTTGACCTTGAGCTACGTGACCGGCTGGCTGGCCAATCAGGTCATGGAAAAAGCCAAAGAAGTAACCAATGTCTCGGTCGATCCCTATACCGGATTCTCGGCTCACAAAGTTGTGTTTGAAGACGGACGAGTAGCCGGCGTGGCTGTCTCCGAAGACCCTAAATCGGAAGACGATTATGTCTATGCTCGCTTCACTTGCTTCGGCGACAAAGGGTTTATCTCCCGCGACGTTATAGACCATTTCAAAATGAGAGACTGCCCGCAAATCTGGTCGGTGGGAGTAAAGGAAGTCTGGCAGGTCAATGAAGACTACGCCGGCAAGGTCTGGCACACATTAGGTTGGCCGCTTCTCGATGGCACCTTCGGTGGTGGCTTCGTCTACGGTATGAAGGACAAGAAACTGACCATCGGTATGGTCATCAGTCTCGACAGTCCCGATCCGAACATGAACCCGCAGCTCAAACTGCAAGAGTACAAAAAACACCCCTGGATTCAAGAGATGATCAGGGGTGGAAAACTGCTCAAGTACGGAGCCGCCCTTTTGCCTGAAGGCGGTTATTACAGCCTGCCTAAGAAATTCCACTTCAATGGCGGTTTGCTCCTCGGCGACGCTTTAGGCGTCCTCGACGTAAAAAACCTGGCCGGTATCGATCGGGCCATGGAATGCGGTTATGTTGCTGCCAGAGTTTTGTTTGACGCATTGATGAAAGGCGACTCTTCCGAGCAAGCATTGGAGCCTTATGACGAACAGCTGAGAAACAGCTTCGTCGTCAAAGAGTCTTTCCAAAATCGCTACTTCCGTCATGCCTTCCAGGAAAATCCCCGCCTGCTCGGCCACTACTTGCCGGAGATGGTGAAGAGCATCGACAAATCCACACCCTGGATCGGCATGCTCAAGATTGGTTTCAAAAACCCCCTCAAGGCGCCGAAAGATGGCATCAGATCGCTGGGGCTGATCGAAGGTAAATTCGATATCGGACCGATCAAATACGAGCCCGATTGGAAGCACATCATTCCCGATTTCGTGCCCCCGAAATACGATGAGCCGCAATTCGAAAAAGCGACCATCTATTCGCGTCCCGATGCAGTCTTCTTTGCCGGAACAAAATATCACGAAGGCAACCAGCACATCGACGAATTCAACGCCGATGTCTGCGTAAAGTGCATCAACAAATACGAGGGATTCGGTAAGACCACTCCATGCGTCGCAGACTGCACAGCCGAAGTACACCGCGTTGATGTAATAGACAAAGTGAGAAAACACGGTATGTCGCTGGAGAATTGCGTTCATTGCCGCACCTGCGAAATCGTCTGTCCGGAAGTAAACCTGCGCGTGAAGCCGACCTCGCAAGGCAGCGGTCCCGACTTCCAGGGACTTTAAGACCCTGTCGTTGAACATTTTTGCTTGTTTTTGGCTATCCCTTCTCCGGCGACATTTCTGTGCGCCCCGATTCTTGCCGCCTGGACCTCGGCGTATTCAAACATTTCGAGAACGGGCAAATGCCTTCCAGTGAACTGCTTTTAGGCAAGTAGGCGGGTAGCTTTTTACAAGATCTGGTACATTCCATATATGGGACCAACCAGAGTCATTAAATACAACGACCTTCAGTCCACACTGGCATTGTGGCTGAAGGTCTTTACGCTTGGCCCAATCTGGGCTTACCCGCTTATCCCGATGCTGGGCTTCTTTGTAGCGTTATTTGGCTGGCATTTCAGCCAAGTATGCTTCGCCGGGCTTGTAATTTGGGCATTTGGCTATTTCGTAGAAGATCTTCTGAAACGCAAGCTGACCTTAACTAATGAGATTCTGCACTTTGGCTACAAACAATTTCCACTTAATGAATTAGAAGCGATTGGGCTCAAGTATGGAAAAAACAAAATCCTCCCGTCGCATCTGGTTTTCCGATTTAAGCAAGGCAGGCAACTCAAACTCAAACTCAATCGCGTGCCGATATATGATTTGGACTTTCTTGTGCGCCATATCGAATCGAATTACAAACTATGCAAAATTGATCCGGCCGTAACGTCATTGAGCGTTTTGAGAACGGTCGCCAAGAAAAATCTTACTGCTACAAGCGATCGCCTGGAAATTCCGTATGCTTCGCATCGCCCCATCAAGGAAATGATCGCAACCTTCGTCAGCGCGGCGTCTGGCTGGACTCGTTTTGGCCCGTTACTCTGCATTCCATTTTTCGGGACAGTCTGGGGGATGAGTGCGATGAGCGCGCTGTATACATCCTTCATGAATCCGAACATAATTCACGACAGGCGGATGGAGATTCAGAGCTACTTTCAAACGCTCATCACTACTTTTGGCTTTGAGTTGAGCAAGGGTTGCGGTTCTGCCAGCGTCGAACTTATGAAGGTTGTCTCCAACCCTTTCTATGCATTGGTCTCCTTCATGGGAGTGATTTGCATTCTATATTATTTTGTGCGTGTCGTTCTCCAGACAAACAATCTTGTCGTCACGCCGGAACATCTGGACAAGAATCTGTCACTTGGTCCGATCACGCTTACGCTCGACAGGCTTGATTGGAAGGATGTCACACATGCCACACTAATCGCTCCGGAAAACCACTCGAGTGACAATTCAAAGATTGTAAAACTAGAAAGAGCGGATAAAAAACCATTCGCCTTGAATCTCAATTCCCTCGATCCTGAAGATCGACAACTGCTTAATCAGCGCTTGAAACAGTATGCACCTAATGCCACTCACTCGGAAAATTTCGACGAGGCGTTGCTGACCAGACAAAAATCCAGTTATACGGAACTCTGGCTGCAGTCACTGACCGCGCCGCCCAAGCGAGCCAGCGTTAAACCGCTCATACCTGGGGAATTGCTCAGGGGAGGACAGTTTGAAGTAATTGGACGACTTGGTTTAGGGGGACAGGGGACGGCTTATCTGTGCACAGAACTTGGAAAGAAGGTCGTTCTCAAGGAAACTATCTTACCTACATTCGTCGATCAAGCAGCAAGACAGCACGCATTGTCGAGATTTGAAAAAGAGGCGAGACTGCTCAACGAAATGGACCATCCACAGATAGTGAAACTGACGGATTACTTCATCGAAGATCACCGCAGCTATCTTGTCCTCGAGCATATCGACGGAAATAATCTCAAGGAAGTGGTATCGCAAAAAGGCAAAATGTCTGAAGAGGAAGTGCGAGCATTTGCATTGCAAATGTGCGATATACTCGACTACCTGCACTCACTGAATGTGGTGCACCGAGATTTCACACCCGACAATCTTATGCTCACGCAAAATGGTGTATTGAAACTAATTGATTTCAATGTGGCAAAAAACGAAGAGGCCGGAATTACAGCTACTGTTGTCGGAAAGCATGCCTATATTCCACCCGAACAATTCCGCGGAAAGCCGACTCATCGCAGTGATTTGTATGC
>JADZFV010000333.1 GCA_020854255.1 Candidatus Melainabacteria bacterium
ACCACGCTCAGCGCAACAGTAAATTGGACTTTCGTTTTCAAAAACCGCACCTACCAAAAGCAGGAAGCGCGTGCTGAAATCGGTCTGCCTGAAGGTGCTGTCATCTCGCAAATGACAGTCTGGCCCGGTGGCGAGCCTACCAACGCGCGCTTCAATGCTTCAGGCATGGCTGCCTCTACTGTCCAATCTCCGGTCCAAGCCGGGCATGATGCTCCCGCTATCGTCACGGATCTTGGTCGCGGACGCACGCTGCTTCATTGCTACCCTGTCCCAGCCCAAGGCGAAATGAAAGTGCGCGTCGCTGTTGTCGTTCCGCTTAAATTGCACACGTTGACCGAAGCCTCAGTCTCGCTGCCACGATTCATAGACAACAATTTTGCAATTTCAGCCGACAACACAATGAGCATTCGTTCGCCTGAGAAGCTGACCATGAATGTAAAAGGAATCCGCTCCAGTGTTTCAGCAACAGGCGAGAAAGTGCTTACCGGCGTCATCAAGGAGGAAGACCTGTCCGGTTCTGGTTTGTCCATCCGTGTGGCACGCGGCGCGACACTTGGACCGAACGTAATCAAAGACCCGTTTGTTCACGCTGCTTCCTACATCATTCAAACGATCAAGAAAGTGGAAGCACCTGCACCCAGTCACCTGGTACTGGTTGTCGATGGATCGCAAAGCGTGAAAGACCATATAAAGGAGATCAAATCCGCCATTGCAAAACTACCGACATCAATAACGAAATCAGTGATCATTGCATCGGATCAAAACGGTGCCGCACCGGAAATTCTCAAGTTTGAAGAAGGAATGAAACAGTTGGATAAAGTTGCCTTGACCGGAGGACAAGACAACTTGCAAGCCGTCGTAAAGGCTGCAGAAGTAGCAGGCGAAGCAAAGGGTGGAACCGTGCTCTGGATCCACGGACCACAACCAAGCTTCAATGAAGAAATCTACATCATGGCTCCGTACATCGCCACACCCAAGTTCTACGAACTGGCACTGGACAACGGTGTTATGGACGCTCACGAATTTTTCAAGAACCACCGTGAAATCGGACCTTTCTCAGCCATCGCACGCAGCGCCACCGCCGGTGATGATCTGGAACGATTCATTGCTAAGTGGCAACCTGGTGGCACCGACTTTGCAGTCGAATACGCTGCTGTCGACAAAGCTGAGACGTCAAAGACAGCTACCGCCGCACAGGCAAGTGAAATAGCCTGTCTGGCTGCAAATCAGAAGGTCGAAGAAATGTTGCACAAAGGAAAAGTCGGCTTTGCAGCAGTGGTCGCTTGTGCCCACAATATAGTCACTCCGGTCTCGCTGGCGTCGGTTTTGCCGCATCACAATCGGACCAGCTATCCGATTTCGACAGCAAACAATGCTGAACTCACGACAGACGATGATGTTTTTAGTCAACCCACCAGTCCAGAAATCAATCAAACTAGTCAAGCAAACACCAATGAGTTAGCAACTAACTACGCTCCTACCTCCTATTCCCAAAACAAGTACGATTCGTTCTCCCAATACTCACCCACACTTCAGGGTGCAAGCAACGGAACAATCGGACCGCAAGGCGCTGATGCTACCTATATCACAGGCATCAATACAGCCGGGACCGTTAGAGTGAATAACATGGCCAATCTGGAAGCGATGTTGAACATCATGGCCAATGGCTTTGAAATCCTCGGCATCTTATATGGTGGCGCACTGGCAATCAAAGCGATCTTCGCACTTGCCCAGGGAACACCAAAAGAAAATGACGGGTACTCTCATGGTTCGCGTCTCGCCTTTGGAGCACTGTGCATCATCGGTGGATTGGCCACTCCCGGACTGGTCAATTGGTTCGTTGCCTCCGCACGCGACGCCAATCTGTTCAGCTAATCTCGACTAGGATAGACACAACGAGGAATACACGACAAAATTAAACACGACATAGTTAAGTTAAACACGACCGCAACATGCCAGCCTGGAAGCCGCCTCGAAAGGGGCGGCTTTTGGTTAAGCATCAGCTATGGGAGATCTAAATGAAAAAATGAAATCTCTAATCAAGTGACCCAAATGATAAGACACCTAATAGGCCAGTAGGTCCTCGAGGAATATTTCCTCCCCGCGTTTCTCCATGCTGGTACCAGAGTCCCTATTCAGGCATTGACTGACTATCTTAAAGCGGGCGACCCACTTAGCGAATTCTTAGATGACTACCCAAGTGTGAGTCATGATCAAGCCGTAGCTGTGCTGAGACTCGCAAAGGAAATGCTTCTTCGCTATGCGCGTTCTGCTTGAGGAATGTCTCCCTAAGCGTTTGGCCAAGAAAGTAGTCGTTTACCCTCTTTATCTGCTGTTACAGGATGCAACATCGGGAAAACCTCAAGCTTCACGTAGTGGTCTTTGTTGGTATTGATCACGAAGAAACGCTTATCTGGGTACTTCACTTTGCAGTCCCGCATTGCATTAATGGCGAGCATTACATTGTTGGGGTCATCGTCAGAAATGCCAAAGCGATGCGCTGGCTCATTTCCATATTTTTCTAGCGCTTTTTCCACTGCAGTTTTAATTGCTATTTTCTTCATCGAAGCAATCGTCATATTCGGATCGTCGATATTCAGCTCCTTCTGCACCTCAGGATTCGACACAGTGAAAATACACAGGATGGATAGAGGTGCCGCCAGTAGTCCTTTGTCTGCAAGTGTATTGAAGCCGGCCGCAATTGTCTCAGGAGCATGACCGCGAGCACTGATGAACGCTACCGGCCTCTGTTGTTTTGCTGCGTGCTCCAGCAATGGCCACGATGGACCCTGCCAGCTGGAACCGCTAACTGCGGAAAACAAGTCTTTCGAAAATTGTTGTTCGGCAACCTTCATTCCAGGGATGTCTCGGAAATCTCGATATGTAAACTCTTCCCTTGTTGCCCATTCTTGCCAGTCGCCACCCTTTCCAATAAGGTCATGAATCGCCGCATACTCACCGGACGAAATTGCCCGCTCTACTTTTGTCTCCGCATTCCACAAATACAGCTTAGTCGGAAGAAAGAACAGGTTGTCATCTAAATCGAAGAAGTAAAAGCTGACGCTGCCATCGTTCTCTGTCATCCTGAATCCTCTTTCACTTCTTTGCAGTCAGGCGTTTCTTTATTCTAGCTGGGACGTCCCGGTTCTGGTCATCCTCTGGTCGGCAAGCTGCAGACGTTCCCAGTTGAGCATATGGTTAGTTGTACGGTATTGGGTGTCGACAAAAACACGGATCGCCCCTACGCCATCGGGTCGGCGAGGCGCCAGGTGCCGTCCGGGTATAGGATTTCCGACGGCTTGTAGTGTCCTTTGTATTCCATGGACGTGCAGCCTTTGACGAAGTAGCCTAGGTACGCATACGGCATGCCGCGCTCCGCAGCGCGTTTGATCATTGAAATAAGTATCCAGGTGCCGAGCTGTCTATTCTTGTAATCGGGATCGTAGAAGAAGTATATTCCCGATAGCCCGTCTTTGAGCACATCCATGTAGCTAACCGAAACAAGCTTTTCATCGATGTAAAAGCACCATTCTTCTACTGGGAATGGTCCGTCGATGATCGACGAAATGTGCTCCACTCCTCCTATTAAAGACGGAGTCGGCCACCCCTTGCGTTCCGAATGATCGTGATGATGATGCATGTAGAGAGCGAGTCGTTCATCGTCGATTTCCGGAGTTTGAATTTTGAGTACGACCGAGTTTTCATTGGCTTTGATTAACCTGCGCTGGCTGCGGTTCGGCTGATACTCTTGTGTGAGCACCCGTATCGGCTGGCATGCCGTGCAAGCAGGACAGGCTGGGCGAAAAAGGACATGACCGAAACGCCGCCAACCTGTATTGATCAATTCCCAGTATTTCTCGGGAGTGAGATTGCGCACCAGCGCATATTTCAATTGCCAGGTTTCCGCCGGCAGATAACCGCACTGGCTTGGGTGCGCGATATAGGAATAATCTAGTTCTGGATCTTTCAATGAGCGTAAGTCCCAATCAGCTCTCCTTGTCCAATAATGTTCCCTTTTAAGGCGGCTTCGTACTGCTCTTTCGTGCAGCCCCATTTGAGTTTGAGCGGGCTGGAAAGGGCGACCACTTTAAAGTGGTAGTGATGGTTTTGGCCCTTCGGCGGCATGGGTCCATTGTATCCTAGGTTTTCGAAGTCGTTCTTTCCTTCGACCGAGCCGGGAATTGCATTCTTTCCTCTGCTTGCACCTTCGTTAAGTTGGGTCACGTTCGATGGAATATTGGCGATGATCCAATGCCACCATGTACCGCGTGGTGCATCCGGATCCTCGACTGAAATCGCATATCCTGTTGTACCTTTGGGACCGGCAGTCCACTTCAACGGCGGAGAAACATCCTTGCCGTCGCCAGTATATTGTTTTGGAATTGCTTTGCCTGCACCAAAGGCGGTGCTGGAAACATTTAGTGTTTTTACTTCGCCATTGTCTTTTGCCGTTGCTTCGATGTTTGCAATTGAAACGCACAAAGGTAAAGCAATGCAGAATGATAAAAGGGCTGATTTTCTCTTACGCGAATCAAACATGAAACAATGCCTCGCTAATGATACAGGCGCACTTAGCTTATGCCCGTTGGCGAGATTAAATGAGCGACCTATCCCGGCTCGTAAAGATTTAGAAAGCTACATAGAGCTGGCGTTTCGGGAATTGTCCCTAAATTTGGATATTGTCTCGTAGATTAAAACACTGGGCGGGGAAAAATAAGACCAGGTGTAAGATGGCTATTCACGCCGCAGTTGAGATTTGAAACACGTGTGCGATGCGTGACTGCGATTTTGAAAACGCGCATGCATTGC
>JADZFV010000334.1 GCA_020854255.1 Candidatus Melainabacteria bacterium
AGTCTGAGACACGCCTCCTGCAATTGGACCGAATGGAGAGCTGCTGCCTTGAGAACCAATAAACGAAATCGTGCATCCCGCAGGACCAACAATCGCGATTTTTGCATCCACGTTGTTGTGAGTGGATTCGAAAAACAGGTCGAATTGAAAACTGTAAGTCAAGTTTGCGCTAAGCGCCAATACCAGAGCCGTGTCATTTGCCAGCGTGGTATCGCTTGTCTTCGTGCTTGTTCCAATTTTGGATTTTGCCTTTGCCGATGTGGTGCCATCTGCTCCAGCCGGACCTTGCTGTCCGGTATCGCCCTTTGCGGCAAGAGTATTCCAGTTTGCCGACGGAGGCGAGCTGTTGGTGTTGTTGGCGACCGCGACATATGACGTGCCGTTAAGGGTGACTGCATCGTCAACGACGTATGCGGTGGCGCTGTTCCAGGTGCCTAGCCAGTTAAGGCCTTTTGGACCGGCAGGGCCGGTACTTCCCGTGGCGCCTGTATTTCCGGTTGCGCCTGTCGCCCCGGTACTGCCGGTTGCGCCCGTGTCCCCTTTTGCAGCGAGCGTATCCCAGTTGGCCGACGGTGGCTGGCTGTTTGAGTTGTCGGCTACTGCGAGGTAAGATGAGCCGTTGAATGACACGGCATCGCCGATCAGGTAAGAGGTGGAGCTGCTCCATTCTCCTTTCCAGTCGAAGCAGCAACCTGCGGCCACCTCGACGACACTGCTGCGATTCCCCATGGCATCGTAGTTGTAGGTAATTTTGCCGCCCGTGCTGAACGTGACTTCTTTGAGACGTCCAAGCGCATCGTAGTTGTAAAGTGCTTGTTTTGTAGACACTAGTCTTTTCCTTTGCATGTTTTGTACGGCTGCGCAGTCAAGCAATGAGTGCTAGACCGAGTCAGCTTTGTTTGCAAAAAAGCTTTGTTGAATGTATGGTTACTTCTGCTTTCGCACGCTTGCGCTAGCCGGCGGAGCACCGAACACTTGCTGCCAGACATCGCGCACTTTCGGATCGGAAAGCTCTCTTGCCAGTTCGGTCTGGTTCTTGGCTAGGTCAGCTTCCGCTAATTTGAGCGCGGTGGTTATCGCCAGCTCGTACAGCTTGGTAACTTGTTCGGAGGAGAGGTTCTGGTTTGCCGACTGTTCGCAAATGCGGAAGAGGCTTTCCCTGAGAAAGAGGAGAGTTTGTGTCCTCTGGCTCAGGTTGACGATCGCCGTCTTAAACTCCATCTCCGTTTTTGCGTCGATGTTGCCGCTCTTTGCCAGCTTGATTTCAGCAAGAATTCTGGTGACGGTCTCGACTGCTACATCGGGAGAAGGTTCGGAGCAGGTGTAATAACCGCGGCCATCAGCTCTGGGAAGGACGACGACGCCTCTACGAGAGGCATCCATGTCGATGAAAGTAGGTTGATTGGTAGCAAGCGCGTGGACAGAGGTGGACGCCTGAAAGCTTGCGCAGCCGGAGACAAGAAGAAGCGCTGCTGTGGACGCGAGCGCAGTGAAAGCACGTTTCATAATGAATTTCCTGAGCCGTCGATAGCCGGCTAGTAGAAGGGTTGTTGCGGGGCAGCAATGAAATTTTGTGTTGTCTTTTGTTTATGGCGTGGGAGGCGGCGCGGCCGGAGGCGTGGAGTCGTAGAAAACCTTCTCCAGCACAGGCAAAATGAGGGTGGTAAGAATCAGCGCGATCGAGCCATAGAAAGGTTGGTACCAGGTCGGCCATTGCGCCATAAATGGACCGCCCAGTGCGAATACCCAGACAGTGAAGGCGAACAAACTGGAAAAACAGTGAAAAAGTTTGTTCGCCGCAAAGCCGGGCGGCTCTGTCTTCAAATAGCAGACGTATAAAGGTGTCAGGACGGCAAGGACGCCGAAGACTATCCATTGAATGGTTGGAGAGTTGCCGGCCTGGTCGATGATGATCCCCTGAAGTGCTGTCCAACCTGCCACGATGTCGGCAGGTATTAGTTTGAGCAGCTTTTCGAAATAGGACTCATCAACTGATGTTCTGAGTGGCGGTCTGGTTCTCATCCGCCGAATAAAGTCGGGCATGCGGGTCATCCTTAATGAACTTTGAGGACTGTGGAAAGAAGCAAAGCAGGAGGAGCGTGACACACCGAACCGACAAGCTTTTGCAAAAGTTGACAAGCGAGAAATCATTCGGTGGACGAGAAGACTGATGATTGGCGGCTTTCGTAAGACATCAAACGAAGCCTCATACAGATCAAAATGTGATCTTATTCGGTTACTCAAACAACAACACAATGAAAACGCAGGCAGGTAGGCAGAAGCGCAGAGATAAAATCTCTCTTGCATTGATTCCTGTTTTATTCCTATCTTTGCGGGTCTGCCCGGTGTCCGGTTTTCCTGATGCCATTGTGATGTGATTTCAAACAGGGCAGAGACTAAGATGCCGCAAAGGCGCTAAACAAGCGGTTCTTGCGACAATCATCGCTACACAAAACAAAACACCCTTTGTCAAGACACACCATTTACCTACTTTTGTCCGTTTTCTATTCACTTTTTCTTTAGGGTTTACATCCGCAACATTGAATCATTAACGATTCGCGCGGGTCGTGCATCTCGCAAAGCGCAACACCGTTCGCGCAACAGCCTTACAATCGCGACAAGCATGATTCATGCCGCTTGCGAGTGTCAAAGTGGAAGCTGTTGGCGAACGCCACTATATTTAGTGCGTCTCACAAACAACGGATGCAAACTTTGCAAGGGCGCACTCGTAACTCAAATCCAGCAAGTATTACCTGGACTCGCAAACACGAATGAACAGATTAAACGGAATCAACGGAATTATCGCTGCCTCACGAAGCATCAGGACTTTCCGGTTGGCATTCAAACTTGCTCAGTACTTGTTAGAGCACTGACTCTGCTGCTAACACCTCTTTGATTTGCATGAATACATGCACAGACACATTACCGCTTCCTTCTTCGGCAGCCTGAACATCACGGCTATGTAATCCGGCTCGCTTCGCAAGTTTCCATGTGGACCATCCCAAATTCTTGCGCGCTGCTTTTATGTCTCGTCCGCGTTCGCCGAAGAACTTCGGAGGGTCCTCCTTCTGTGCGTCCGCGTTCGTTTTTTCCTCAGGAGCTTCCACTGCAAATTCCGCTGGAGACGCCATTAATGATACCCGTGCGGGTTCACTTCTAAGTTTTTCAATCCCGTCGCCTGCAGGCGCAGCCGGGAATCTAGAATGCGACGTTCGCGCCGGCCATACCACAATACCCCACTGCCTGCCGTCATTCCCAACGGTTTCGTAAATCGCGCGCGACAAGTCTGAAAGAGTGCTCCCATCAGATGACCAGTTGGTCGATTGAGAGAATGAAAAAAATTGCTGATTTCCTAAATTTGAATGCACCATAAAGATCTCACCATCAGTTTCCACCACTTACCGTCCTGCCTCCTACCGCGCTGGAGCCCCCCCCCCCCCCGCGGGTGGGGGTACGACGAGGCAAGCTTTTCGCAGTAGCTCCATCAGCTTGCCGTGCTCAGTTATTTCCAGATTGAGGCACTCGATTAGCCTCTGAAATTCTCGGACTGAAATTCTCAATTCTCCTGCTTCTACCTGGACGATTTTTTTCGACGAGCATCCAATCTGTCGCGCAATTTCCGCCTCTGTATGCGCTCTACTAACGCGCAGGTCTTTCAACAACTGACCAAGCTCGACTGACACAACCTTTTTCGCGATCGGATTTGTCGCTGATGAGCGAGTCTCCGCGCGCGAAACACCCAGCCGAAGTCCACGCCTCCGTGCCAGTTGTCTTTTCTTGCGTGCGTCACTTACATTCTCCCTGGCGGCAATTGCCTGTTCCACAACTTCTGCAAGGGCACAATTACGCTCGGCGCTACCCTCAGGTAAGCGCTGA
>JADZFV010000335.1 GCA_020854255.1 Candidatus Melainabacteria bacterium
CAGGTGGTCTGACCAAAGCGCACGGCAAGCCTCGCCCTTCAAGGTTGGAAAGGATGATGTGGCGGGTGCAGCCCGAGAAAATAACCGACATAAGGAACTAGCGTCTGCCCAAACCCGGCAGCCCAATTCCACCGCCGCCTGGAATTCCAATTCCGCCGACGCCAGGCACTGCGATGCCCGGTCGGTATATTCCCCCCCCGCCATAACCGGGCATGCCATAGCCATAACCCGGAATACCGTACCCGGGCACGCCGTAGCCCCCATAGGGCTGATTGATGAATTGTGTGCCTGAGTAGGGCGACAATTGCGAGCCGAACAATGGGGTTATGGTTGAGGTGTTCGTGCCATAGGTGTATGGATAGGGATTTAAGATCCCGCCTCTACCTAAGGAAATACCGCCGGCTCTGCCGAGATTGATATTGATGCCGCCCGGATTGTATCCGTATGGCACCATCCCCGGTGCATAATATGGGTTGAGCCCGCCCATGTAAGGGGTGTTGAACTGCGGGATGCCGGGATAAAAAGCACCGGGCTGGTAGATGTAGTCGTTGGTAACTGTGATTGTAGAGCCAGGAGTCATCACCGACGTCCCGTCATCCTTCAATGGAATAATACGCCCGTCTTCGGTCACAGGTACGCCCAGACTGTTAGCCTGGCTGTCCGGAATCTTCACCGGATATACCTGCTTAGGCTTCTTTGGGGTCGTCTCTTCCATGAACCAGTCATCATCATCTCCGTCGGCGGTCTTGAAAGGTGACTTGAATGGCGGCGGATTTTCCTGAGCGATAAGCGGGGGCAGTGAAATTGAAACCCCGATCGCCACGAGCAGAATTCTGGATATGAATTTTATTGTTTTCATATTTCCACTCTATCGCGACCAGCAGGTGTTTGTCACCCAAATTGCAACAACCGTTGGCTGATTTGGTATTTGGTGGATTTTCAGGTAACTTCCAGTACCGTTTCACCGGGAATTTGAAGGGTTGGCGTGGGTCCGCATTGCCTGCGGGCAAGCCGCGTGCCAGGCGCCGCTACGATCGATTAAACAGGCACTCCTCCTGTGAAGGAGTACGAGCCTCTCGCTAAGCAGATTTTGCAAATTTGGGTGTACAGTAATTGGCAGTACAGCGGACTCTTTGCGCATATTCGACTGCCGACAATTGTGATGAATGGCACCTGTACTGGTCCGATTGTTCGCCTGCTACTCTTCTGTCGATTTCGATCGCCTGCTGGAGATGGTGACGCGCTATAAAATAGTTGCCGACCAGGAATTCAGTTTCGGCCAAACCGCTCATCAAATCGCTGTAAACGAGATCTTCGCTTCTATGGCATATGGGAAATAAGTTCAAGGCTTTTGAATAGAGTTCGCGCGCCCGCCCATATTGTTTTGCAAAATGGGACTGCTTGGCCAGACAGATTGCCGCTGCCATTACTTTCAGCTTTCGATCGGACATGGCCTGCGCAAAATTAATTGCCCGGGCCAGAACGGCATTGGCTTCATTTACGTTGCCGTTATAGTAATCCCTGCTTGCCATATTCAGGCAAGCAGCGAAAGACAGATAGATATCATTGGCATTTTCGAGTGACGCTGAAGTCTCAGTCAGATAGTTGTGTTGTATGCACATCGGCGTGATCTCCGGTGAAAAATCGGATGAGTTGTGCACCCGCTTCACCAAAATACGGCGGTCAACCTCAGTACGACCTGAGGAATGATGCCCTATCTATTTATCAGGCTCTCTGACGCTGTATCCCACACCGCGGACTGTCTGGATTATGCTGGAGTCTCCGCCGGCTTCTTCGACCTTTTTTCTCAACGCGCGCACATATGTATAGATTGTTTCACTGGTCACAAAAGAGTCTGAGCTCCAGACGTGCTCAAGCAGCGCCTGGGTTTTTACGACTCTACCTTTATGCCTGACCAGAAATTCAATCAGATCGAATTCTTTCGGCTGCAGGCTCACTTCCCGGCTGCCGCAGAAAACGCGATGCTCGGTAGTGTCAATGGCAAGACTTCCGACTTCCATTTTGGTTCCGACAAATGCTTGCGGGCGTCTCAGCAGAGCCTTTATCCGCACGGACAATTCTCTTATTTCAAAAGGTTTTGTCAAATAATCGTCGGCTCCGGCTTCCAATCCTTCTTCCTTCTCGTGGATTTTGTCTCTTCCGGTCAATATCAAGATTGGCGTGCCGCCGCCGGCGGCGCGAAACTGCCTGATGATTTGAATTCCGGATAGGCTGGGCAGACCCCAGTCCAGGACTGCCACGTCATACTTGTGATACTCGAGCTTTTCCGCGCCTTCCATTCCGTCGGCGCATAACTCCACATTATGGTGCTCATGTCCTTCCAGCCAGTTGACGATCTGGTCTGCAAGAATGTCGTCGTCTTCTACTAACAGAATTTTTGCCATTATGAGGTCGTGAATCCTCAATCCTTGTTATTGGGAAAAACGCGGCACGCCCAATCATATTACCATCGGCTGCATCCTCAGGTTCTACTCAGGATACCGGCCGTAACCTGAAAACAAGAGCGGCGCATGGCTGAGGATCGCTCGGAAGACTACCCCAACTTCGACACCACCTTGCCAGGGGCGGGTCAGATTTTGCGTGCTCAATCACGCAGGGAGCTAGACGATGTTTTCACACCAAGAAAGTCTGCAAGCCAATGAGGCAATTCAATCTGTTTTTCCACTCGACTGGAGAGGCATTGGTGCCGGCGACCAAGATGCTAAGGCGACAAGCGCGCAAGAGAGAGCAAGAATTGCCGAGCAAACTGAGAATATGATGCCTTCAGGCCGTGTCGAGCAAGACGGCAGCCTCGTCTTTGATCTGGAGGGCGCAGAAGCGGAAGTCTTCTCACCGGCCGTGGCAGCCCGTGAAAGCAGCACTGGGCTGTCTGATGCTGATACAGCCAGACTGAGGGAAGCTGCCGAAGCGATACGTGAAGCAACCGGGCAGGACAACTGGATCGCCCGATGGACTGATGAAGAGACGATCTTTGCTTTGCTGAAAGATGCTGATAAGAGTGAACGGGCCGAACTTGATCGGTTGTACAAAGAAAAATATGGAATTTCACTGGAGGATGAACTAAAAAGAAGTATGAGCGGAGCCGATGAAGATCGCGCGCTCAATCTTTTGAACCGTATGGATGGATCTGCAACTGATTTGCATGCAGCCACAATTCATACCGATCTCATTGATATCGATCAAAAGTTTTTCGGACGAAAACGCTCTGAGTTGGAGACCGAGATTCGCAATATTTTTGCCGGCAAAAATTCTGGAGAAATTGCAGAACTGGAGAGGGAATATCGCGCCAAATTCGGCGTTGGCTTGCGCGAGCAAATTGCCTCCAGTGAAAAAATGAGTCAAGCGACCAAGGATGCGATAAACGTTTATTTCAAAGGCGTGGACGGGAGGACTGACGCCGATATTATGAATCTCGCTGAGAATGCCCTGCAGACCCGCAATGTTGCACGCTTTCAGGAGGCGATGCGTGATGCCGGCGCGGAGGCTCGCCAGAAGTTCTTGGATGAAGGAGGTGCTGAGAAAATTCTAGAAGCGTTTGGAGTGCCGAATAGCGACGACGTCAACGGTGGCTACGTTCAAACCAAAGATTCACTAAATGCTCTCGATTACGCCGAGCATGGCAAACTGAGCGCCGCTCAGCAGGTGCGAGATAACACTGGAGTATTTCACTTTACCAGCAATACCAATGGCATTGAAGCCGCAATCGGTGCAATGACAGCCGATGAGCGCCAGAAATATGAGCTTGGAAAAGCGGTGAATGATGGGCGTGCAGTTGACACGGCAGTGTCAGAGTCCGACCGCGGCAATGCGCTGGCATTTTACAAGGAATTGAACGGCGCCATGCATGAGGTTGGTAATCAATCAGAGTTGCTCGCCTGGGAAGATCAAATTTCCAATCAGGGAGGGACGATCATATCGGCACTGGCTCGGCACAGAGGCACCATATACGATGACAGCGTCGACGAAATGTGCTCGACTGCCGAGGGTATGAGTCAAGCTGATTGGGAAAGGCTGAAAGACCCGGCGCGCGGTGGGGAGTTTCGGCAACAGATCGAGGCGATGTTGAAGACTTATGCCAGCGCAAGCGAAACGGCAAGAGTGATGGAGATAGTGGATAAGAAGGCTGCCCTGACCTCATATGCTGAGGCTTCCACTGCACGCCGCTCGCTTACCAATGCGCTGGAAGATCGCACTCACTGGTTCGGACCAAATGACAGTGAAGGTATTCTCGATGACATTTCCAAAATGAGCGTTCAAGAGCAAGAACGGTATCGAACAGACATGCAGTATCGCAAGGTTGTAAATGAAGCAGTTGAAGATAAACTGAGCGGCACGGCGGAAGACGCGGCTCATGGGCTATTGCAAAGGGTTCTTAGGGGTGAGAAACCTGAGCAAGATCTGGTTACTATGTTGCAATTGCGAGCTAGTGACTCGATGACTCCATGGGCTCGCGTACAAGCCGTTAGACGCGACCTTCAGAAGTACTTTGATGAAGATGAGGCACTCTTTGATCGCATCAAAAATCCTAAAACAGCCGAAGATGTACGACTCAGCCAGCAGATCCTTGAGCTCGCCTCGAAATCTCTGCCGAAAGAGTATCTCGATAACTACATTAAACCAATGCTGGAAACAGGCAGCATTGACCTTGAAAAAGTAATTGCGCTCGACATTATGAATGGAGAAAGAGAGAAGGTCCTGGCTGATTTAGCCGAAGCGCCGGCGGACAGGCGGGAAGATTTGAGCGCCAAATTGAATGAAACTGAAATTGCTCGCTTCTTCAATCCTGACGAATTGGCTGTGATGCAAAATGTATTGAAAAATGGGCGAATGGATACAGCGGATGCCCTGAGAGCGCAAATTGTCGGTTGGGGGCAAAAGGATGAAATTATGGATTGCTTGCGCCAATTGAATCCCAATCAGCTCGAAGAAGCGAAGGCCGGATATGCCCGCAAATATAGTGAAGATCTACTTGCCGATTTGCTGGACAAACTCGGTGGAGAAAGAAAGTTGGAAGCTGAGAGAATCATGCTCAGCAACAACCAGACTGAAGAAGAAAAACTGAACGATCTCATACAACAGGGCAGTCAATCGCATTCCGGTTTCGGTGCTGGATTTACAGATAACGTTTGCAATGTCGGAACCGGATATCAAATCGATGCTGCTATCAATGACACGGTTCAACGCATGGCTGAAGCAGCAAAGAGTGGCAGAAGGTTAACTGGCGAAGAATTGCAGGATATACAATCCAGATTCCTTGACGTTAACCGCAATTATCGCGACTCAAAGGCGGCGGCGGCTGACAATGTGGTTAATGGGGCAATGGCTGTCGCCGCAGTGGGCGGCGCGGCGGTGACCGGTGGCTCCAGCCTGGCGCTACTGGGCGCTATGGTTCCAACCGGTGCTGCCTTGAAGTTTGGAACCAAGGCTTTAATACTTGGCTCCGATTATGATTACACGACCGGCCAGGTTGTCACTGATCTTGCCACCGGTGGTATAAATGCCGGCGCCAATGTGGTTGGCGGTGCTCAGATGGGCGCTCTTTTCGGGGTAGAAAAAGCGACGATGGGCGCTGTCACTGAAATCGGACTTTCAGCGGCGGCAGGCGGATTCGGTGGAGGTTTGTCTCGCTTTGCCGAGTCTGTTGCCCAACAGCAAAATGGCCAGGAAATCCTCAACGCTACTTTGTCCGGAACTGCCACTGGTGCTGTATTTGCAAGCGCTCTCAGCGCCGCGACGGTGGGACTGAGAAATGCCTGGGGCGCAATTTCCCCGGGAGCGGC
>JADZFV010000336.1 GCA_020854255.1 Candidatus Melainabacteria bacterium
AGCAAGCGCGACATTATGAGAGACCTGGGCATAGTCGAAAGGGATGGCGAGATGTTCATTGACGGACGAAAAGCAGATCGCCTGAGATTTTTTCTTGTGCCCAACTCCGACGGCACAAAATGCGAAACCTTCTGGTGGAACGGCTATCTCGCCACACACGCAATTATGGCTCCCTCGCTCCCACTCGCCGCCGACCAGGCTGAGAGCGGATTTGTAGAAATTGTCAGCAAAACTGAGTGGAAGCTGTACAACACCGATAGCAATGGTTTTTTCTACGCGCAATACGTCATGGACTACATTTTAAAAGTAATTGGTTGACGAATGCTCACACTACCGCTTGCGCTGCTCGATCGGCGTAGTCCAGTTCTTGCCCATAGGTGTCTTTGACAATCGACAGCGCGACAAAGAAAAGAAAGGAATCGGCTCCGCCGATCGCAGCTACCGATACATGGATGCCCAATACAGGCTTGAGCAAAAGCAAGACTGTGTTCATTAGAATCGCACAGTCCCGCCAATCGCGCTCAACCTGCGCGTGAAACTCCCCGGGCCGATCACCGGGCAATCTTTATCTATCAGTTACGGTGCCTGCGCCAACAATTGAATCGTGCGTTTCTGCTGCCAGTGTGGCTGGCTTAACCTCCACTGCGCTCAAGAACTCATCAGCTTTCGCCTCCGACATGGCAGGCGGCGGTTCCTGTGCGACACTAAAATAGGTCTTTTTTCCAAAAATCCCTCTTTCTCGTGATGCACTAATCGCCACACTCTGCCACATTAATGGTGGAGTGGTAACTAAAGTCAGCGCCAAAACTTTCACACTCCACAAAATGGCAGTTGTAGTCGCTGTCTGTATTTCCGTAGCCTGTTTGAGGTTGACCCACTTTTATGCCTTCCTTAGACACAAACAATACTTGTGACAGCGAGTTGGTGAGCGTGCTCATCGTCGAAGATCAGGAAATGTTGCGAGTCGGTCTGAAGTACACTCTGGAGTACATGAAAGGACTGCAGGTCGTCGGGATGGCCAACGACGGCCCTTCAGGCGTGGAAAAAGCCCTGCAGCTTCAGCCTAAGGTCATTTTGATGGACATAGGGCTGCCCGGGTTTGACGGCATCGAAGCAACCAGGCGCATCAAAGCAGCATCCAATTGCCGAATACTTATGTTGACGAGCTACAGGGATGAAAAATCAGTCTATGCCTCTTTGGACGCCGGCGCTGACGGTTATTGCTTGAAAGATGCATCGCGCTCAAAGCTACTCACAGCGATTAGATCGGTAGCAAGCGGTGCCACCTGGCTGGACGACGAGGTCTCTCAATGCATCCTGAAATCGTCACGACTTTCAAATCCTGACATCACTACTGAAAGTATGTCCCTGTCGGATGCGGAGCTCAAAGTTTTAGGAATGGCCCTGGAGGGCGCGTCATCTGATGAAATTGCAACCGCGGCAGGGCTTTCGAATGAAGAGGTTCATACGTATCTGAAAAAACTGATCCAGCGGGTGTCCTGGTCGCACACAAGCGTGGATAAAAACGCTCGCCGTGCGAAACAATCCACCGATTTCAAATCATCCAAGGTGTGCCCCTCCTGCCACTTTAGATTCGACAAAGACTGCACGCAATGCCCGTTCGATCGATGCGACTTAGAAGAAGATCCGCTCATCGGCAGCATCTTTGCAGATCGATATGAGATTCTCTCGGTGTTGGGCTCAGGAACCAGCGGTGTAGTCTACAAGGCACGACACCGCTATATGCCAAAGACCGTGGCAATTAAGATAATGCACTTCGAAAGAATTTCGGATATCGGTACGCTCAAACGCTTTAGACAAGAAGCAGCAGCTGCCAGTTCTTTGAGCCATCAAAACATAGTCGGCGTCATCGACTTCGGGCTATCGCCCGAAGGACAAGCATTCATGATCATGGACTATCTCGGCGGCCGCAGCCTTGATGAATTGATATTTCAACATGGCGGTCTTGCTGCAAATAAAGCAGTGGAAGTGTTTAAGCAGATATGCAATGGGCTTGCGCATGCGCACGATAATGGCATAATTCATCGCGATGTAAAACCCAACAACGTCCTGGTGGAAAACTATGAGGAAGGACATCCGGTGGTCAAGCTTGTTGATTTTGGAACAGCGAAATTAGTTGTTCCGGAGGCTGATACAGCAGGTCTTACCAATCCAGGTCAAATATTCGGCTCTCCAACTTACATGAGCCCAGAGCAGTGTATGGGACTGGAACTAGAACCGAGTTCTGATGTTTATTCAATGGGAACACTGATGTACCAATCTCTGATTGGACATCCTCCTTTCACTGCCGAAAACATCGTTGAAGCCATGTATAAGCAAGTAAATGAAGAATGTCCACCTATCTCCTCAGCTGCCAGAAGTGCCGGCAAGACCATCGACCATCGGCTGCAAGCGATCGTTATGAAAGCGCTGCGCAAGAACAAATACCAGAGGCACCAGTCGATGCATGAGCTCAAACAAGATCTTTGCGGTCTGTCGATTTAGGGATAGCCGAGAGCTGGACTCCAACGTATCGTGCGGCAGATTCGTGTACAGACACAGCGGCTGTTTCCAGACCGGCAAAATGGTAATCTCCCCACCCTCTGCCAAAACCCAGTATTGCCAAGGCTTTCAGAGAGAGGCATAATGCCTTAACAAAAAATCACGCCTTTGTGCTCATATGCCACCTGAGCGCAGATTTAATTGAGCAGCTTGATGCTGGTTTTCGGATCTGCCGCGCGTTGCCTGAACGCGGCACCGTTTTTGCAATTTAAAACTCACCATATTTCGCAGTCGAGGTTTTCGTTATGAACACCGTAGAACAAGCATCGCTTGATCATCGTGATCAAGACTCATCATCCGCAACGACGGAACATGCAACATCACCTGCAACAGTAGAACAATCACAGGACACGCCCGATTTATCCTTCACTTCCGACGAGAATGCTGAAAGCATGGATCTCACGCCACCAAAAATTAGTGGCTTTGATGGTGGCACTCGCTCTTTTCTGAAAGAGCCGTCACTGTATCTTTCCATCGCTATCGTAGCTGTAGCCAACTGGGTCTGTCTTAACAAGACACCCAATGTGTTTTGGGTATCGTTTGCTGCAATGACAGCTGTGGCAATCGTCTTTCATGTGGTTGCGGAAAGGTTTCTCTTCCGCTCCAAAAAAGAGTACACGTTTTTCAAAGCACCCTTCGAAGGTGTATTTGTACTCACTTTTGGCTCCATCCTACCGGGACTGGGTCTGCTGGCATATGCTGTGTACTCGCTGTCCACGGCAGTTCGACCCAATGTTCTAGAGATATTGGGAAAGCTGGCGTTGTTGTTGGTTGTTCCAATTTTCAACTTCGCGGTTTGGTCGTCAGTGCGAAGAGGATATCTGGTTCGTCCTCGCTATATCGGATTGATGAACGGATTTGCGCTTGGGTTGTCAGCCTCGTGGACGATTATCTGGCTGAAAGCTCTTATTTCGCAAGGTGATTCATCCTGCAAATTCGGATGGATGCTGCTTCTGTGCTCGGCACCATTTTTGCTTTTCGCCGCTGCATGCCTGAGTCATGATCTCTGGCAAAAGACAGAGACGAACATACGCAAGATTTCAACGACCTTTTCTGTTCTGGGATGCCTGCTGTCCTTCTTATTTGTCTTCACACCAATGGTTCGCACATTCTTTGTTCAGTCGCAACTGAATAATGCCAGAATAGCCTCTCCCTCCGACCAGGCGAAGGCAATTTCAGTCCTGAGATCAGTCGCGACTGATGAAGACCTGCGCCCTTCGAAATATCCTGTCAGCGGACTTTCTCTAGCATCGCTGCTCATACCCAATCGCGGACTCGATACCGGCAGCGAAGGCGACCAAAACCTTTACTTCAAAATCACAGGCAAATCATATTACGACGTTAGCAAAAGTAAGGCTTTAGAAAATGAGCAACTCCAATCAAACATTGTGGCCGGCTACAAAATCCCAGGGCTCTCGCTGGTCAAGTCACTGATTTCGGGAAACATTGACGCGTCGACATTTTCCAGTTCCGTTGATTGGGCTTTGACATTCCACAATTCTTCCAGTGAAACTCAAGAAGCAATTGGTGAAATTGGACTGCCTAAAGACGCTGTGGTATCACGAGTAACACTATGGATAGACGGAGAACCACGCGAAGCAGCATTCGCGTCGAATTCGAGAGTTCAAGCCGCATATGAGGCTGTGGTTAACGAGAAGAGGGATCCCTTGCTCGTGACGATGCCGGCGCCGGATCGCGTTCAATTTCGATGTTTTCCGCTGCCGGCTAATGGTGGCGAGATGAAAATTCGCCTCGGCTTCAAGGTGCCTCTCGAAACTACTGACGGCAAGGTCTGTTCTATGGAACTGCCAAAACTATTGTCCAGCAACTTCGCGCCACCGAAGCGGCATCGAGTCAGTCTCTTCTCGCGGGACCTGCCTGTGCGAAACATTGCAGGCATCACCACGATCAAGAATGCAAACGGCTATACACTTGGTGGAATCATTAAGACAAACGACAAAGACAAATCAATCAACTCAGTGGCTGTCCAGAGAACAACTGCATTCACAGAAGTGGCGACACCGGATTGGTTTTCGAAAGAACCTCGATACATAGTCGAGCGTCTTCGCGAAGTCACTGCACCAGCACCAAAGCGCTTGCTAGTCGTAGTCGATACATCGGCTTCGCTCAAGCGTCATGCATCTGATATCAAACAGGCCCTTGCCTGCATTCCAGCTCGCCTGAAGCCGGCAGTGTTCTTCGCTAAAGAGCAGATTCCAGAGAAGGATGTGAGCGCCAACAAAAACAACGCAGATACAATTTCAGATGCAGAGCAGATCTCTAACGATGATGAGATCTCTGATGCAGAAGAAATAGCAACGAAGCAAAAGTCTGATGCCACGCCAGGCACGGCAAAGTCCCAGAGTGTGGATGAGAATCAAAACGCCGGCGACTTGAACACCGCAAGAAAAGATGATGCGTCCGTAAAAGAGCACACCAGGGAGCCTGCAAATAAACAAGCAAATGAGCAAGCGGCAAAATCAATAGAAGAAGCCCAGAGCGCGTTAGGTCCTGAATTGTTTGTGGGTGGACAAGATAATGGAGCAGCATTGCGAGAAGCTGTTGAGGTGGCCGCAGAACAACCGAATAGTGCTGTGCTGTGGATCCATGGACCACAGCCACTGAGACACAATTTAGCGGAACCGAAAGCACTGGATCTTGTTCATCATGTTTCACTCTATGACATGCAAATCAAATCCGGACCCAACACATTGCCGCAAGCACTGCAGGTGGAGGACATCGCCCATCTGATGGCGTGCAAAACAATACCTCATGATTCGCCAGTCAAAGATTTGAAGAAACTCGTAAGAGGCTGGGAAAAGGGAGTAACGAAACTGGCCATCCAGAGAACGCAAACTACAAAACGTCCTCAGACGGCCTTAATTTCCGACCGAACGATTTCATCGCAGGTCACCTGTCTCTGGGCAAGTGGAGAGGCAGCTAGACTCGCGGCGAACGGACAAGAACACGAAGCCATTAAGCTCGCCTCAAGATATCGTCTCGTGAGCCCGCTCACAGGAGCAGTTGTCCTGGAGTCTTCCAAACTCTACAAAGCCAACAAGCTCGATCCGGGTGACTATAAAAGTGGTGTGCCGTTCGGCTCAACATCGGGTGGATCACAGCTAGTTGGTGCTCCAGTGGACCCACGCTTTGGACAATCGAATGAAGTAGGTCAGCTGGCCGACTTGGGCTATGACACCGCTCGTGATATCGCTCGCATCCTCACTGCGATTTCGGCGCTTATCTCGATGATCGTTGCCGTCGCTCTTATCAGGGGACAAAAATCGATAACGAGGCTTGTCATTGCAAAGGCAATTATCCTGATGATAGCAGCACCCACGATTATCCATTTGATGGGCACCTTCGTCATCAACAACTTCGGAGGGCTGGGCGGAGGACTGTAGAATTCTCGCCGTCGAGCACCCACGGAGCTGTAGGAAATCGACCATCGCACCCAACTTGAAGGTTACTGGCACCTGCCGGATCCTTTAAGTTGGATCTATGGTTGAGTTGGATTCAATCGGACCTATTTCTGCGGGTCCTTAGAAACACTTCTAACCAGCAGAACTGAAACTTCCTTCGCAGGACACAGGCTCACGGCCTGACGCGGTCCGCCATTGAGCCAATGAAAGCTCCACGCCTGCGACTGAAAGATTGCGGTCCAACGCGAAAAGCCCTCCCAACCCTCCTAATTTCCGCCGCCCGCCAGTTATCAAGACATGGTCCGCCAGGTCAGG
>JADZFV010000337.1 GCA_020854255.1 Candidatus Melainabacteria bacterium
CTCCTTCTGCAGTCAGGTATTTCTGGAAGCATAGAAAGGAATTGAGAAACAGCGGGCTCTGGGCAACGGCTGTTCCGCTTGTTAAATGGATGGCCAAGACCGAAACGACATTTGCGGACAACCAGAAAGTGTCCGGTTTGGACGCTCGCTTGCAGGATGTGTTGAACTTTGCCAGAAAATCGTTCATCCAGTGGAAAAAGAAATTCTATCGAGCCGTGGTCATCTATCAAGAGCGGCTTGCCGATGAAGATCTGCTCATGCTCGAAAAGTTGTACAAACCACTCGAGGACATCACCACTATCTTTGCTTCTGTCGCTGCCGCACAGAAAGCAAAACAGGCGGGAGACGACGCTACTGCCGATGCGCTTCTTTTGCTGTGCTTGATCCTCAAGCGGGACTTGAGTGGAGAAAAGCACTATTCAGGCAGCTACAAGAAGCTTGTGAACATTGTTTTTGACCATATTCTGAACGGTTCGTTCAAACAGCTTGAAGGTGTTCCCGAGCCGGAAATTCTGATGCCGTACACGGGAGATGACTTCCTGACCTGGGGATTAGCTTCCGGAGAATCAAAATGACCAACAAAGAGCGAATTTTTACCTGCAGTTTCGCACTGCGGGCTGGACTCTGCTTGCTGATCCTCGCCGTCTGGTTACTGTCACTTTATGTGGATGTGAAACCTGACAATGCAGTAAATGGCAAGAGCAACAGCGCCACCGCTCTGGTGCCGCCGGCAGTAGCAACCCCGGAGGCAGTCAAGAGGGTGGCGCCCGCCGATTACGCGAAGGAACTGGATCCGGCCGGCAAGGTGCTTATCCAGCTGTGCAAGCCCGAGCAGTGCGCGGCTGATCTTGCTGTTCTTCTGCGACTGAAACCGGCCTTTGCCGAAGTGAAGTTTGTGCAGATGAGTAGTGCCGATAATCCTGATTTCGCGCAAAGGCTCGAAAAAGAGCAAGAGCTGATGGTAAAAGGAGATTCGTCCGTCGGTCCCTTGGTATACCCCGTGTACGTCTTCAAAAGCAGCGATCTGCAAGTGGCTCCGCCATTGAAATCGGACGATGAGCTCAAGCAGTTTATCGCCACCAACGCCTCTTCCGATGTACCTGCAACAGGTAAATAAGGGCGTTTAAGCAGGCGGCAATTAAAACCGGCGGCGTCGAGAGCCTTTCTTTCGGAGAGCTTTTCTTGGCGCCGCCTTTTCGCAGCGGCAACGCTGCCAACTCATTTTTGAGGTGTCAATTAATGAACTCGATTTTGAAAACCACACCAAAGTGGCTTCTTGTCACTGCTGCCATCCTGGGGCTCTGGCTTCTGGGGCACATTTTTACGGCGGCCGAGCGGCCATTCGCTTTTGATGCGCGTCAATGCGATGCGAAGAACAAAGGACCCTACGACGGCAGAGTGCTCTATGCCTGCGCGGTAAATGCCGTGGCCGAGCATCACAAAAGCCTGGTCTCTGCCGATGCGCGCAGTGCCTTTCTTGCCGAATGGCTGCACAAATTCGAGCACTCAGCCCAGCTGAATACTGAGGAAGGCACGCTCAAGGCAATCACCGAGATGGTTCTTCACGTGAAGGGCCGTTTTGACTTTGTCTTCACGCCTGAAGCTGTCGCTCAAAACGAAGTGATCGAAAAAGGTCAACTGGCCGGCATCGGTGCCAGCGTAGCCTTGCCCAGAGCGGGCGCAGAGCAGTCGCTTTCGCAAATGAAATTGCCCGAGCATGCTTCGCCGCAACTGATTGCTATGTTGAAGATGAAAAAGTCCCCGGCTGCCGTGATCAGCCAGAGCAATCCGCTTCTCATCATTGCCGACCCCGAGGTCGGCACGCCCGCACACACTGGCGGCATGAAAAAGGGCGACATTATTTTTGCTGTCGATGATCGGGAAGTTTACGGTAAAACTCTCGATGCCGTGATCGGGCAAATTCGCGGAGAGCCAGGTTCGGCGCTCAAGGTTACTATCATCCGTGGCGGAGAAAAGAAAGAACTCAGCCTGGTGCGGGCGATGGTTGAATTACATACGACCAGCCAGAAAAGGATAGGCAACGTCGGCTATTTGCGTATAGAACATTTCGAGTCGATGCGCGTGATTGATGACGTGCATAAATCGCTCGATAATTTGTGCAATACAGCCTCCTCAACGGCAGTGGAGTCCGCCGACGCCTGCCAGTCGGAGGCGATGATTGTGGATTTGCGCGGCAATCCCGGCGGTCGTTTTGACGCGGTGGTTGTTATAAGCGAGTTTTTCCTGGACAAGGGAAACATATCCAGCGTCATGCTCAGAGATGGCGATCAGATCGTGCGCACTGATTTTACGCTTTCCGTAAACAGTCTGGACGTGAAGGAAGGCGACAAGTCGACAGCGCATCAAAGAAACTTCGGACTGCACTTCCCCATGGACAGAAAGTTCGTGGTCCTGGTCGATCAATACAGTGCCAGCGGTGCAGAGGCATTGGCGACTATCCTGCAACAACAAAGACATGCGGTTGTAGTGGGCATGCAGACCAGGGGCAAGGGAGTCGGGCAATGTCCGGTTTCCCTTCCATTTGGATACGAAGCCAACTTCATTTGCATGGAGTATTGGGCCGGCGGCAAGGCTGTCGATTGGCTGGGTGTCACGCCGGACGTTGTCGTGACTCAGCAGAGCGGCACCACTCAGGATCTTCAGCTCGACATGGCGCTGCGCATCGCCACAGGTGAAGAAGTCGTCAAAGCAGATCCGGCATTGCAATCTGAGCACGATCGCCAGATTGTAGCCGAACGGAAGAATGCCTACGCTCGGGAAGTCGAAGACACGTTGAAGCGTTTCTTCAACTAGGAATTATTGCAAGGACGCTTTGCGCAGACCCGTGCCAACCGGCGCAGGCCTATTGCTTGTGCCGGTTTTTCTCAAAATCAACCGACAGGAAATTGTATGAAAAAGCAAAAGGTATTACTTGCGGCTGTCAGCCGCACGCCGATCGGCAAATTGGGTGGAAAATTGAGCCGCGTTGCCCCGGCAAAGCTGGGTGCGCATGTGCTCAAGGCCGCTATTCGCCGGGCCGGAATTGAGCATTTGAGCTGGATAGATGTGATTGCTTTCGGGCACACACTGCAGAGCTTTTTCGAGCCCAACACGGCGCGTTTCTCAGCCTTCAATGAAGCTCATCTGCCCGCTTCCATTGAAGCCTACACCATTCAGGAGCAGTGCGCTTCCGGCATGAAAGCGGCGCAGTCCGTTTACGATCGCATCGCCTCAGGGGAAGCTGAGCTTGGTATTGCCGTGGGTGTCGAGTCTATGTCTTTGGCACCACTGATAATACCGGGGCAGCACCGCTACAGCGAGGTGAGCAAACAGGCCTTGAAGCGTTTCAAGAAATTGAAACTCTTCGGACCGCTGCCTTTCTTCGGACTGGCCGAGAGCGGTCTGGGTCCACTGGCGCTGGCCAGAGACCCGGAGGCTCTAAACATGATAAAGACGGCTCAGATTGTTGCCGACCTGATGGACGTCAGTCGTCCGGAAGCTGATCGATTTGCGCTGCTTTCGCAACAGCGTGCCCTCTCTCATCGCCAGCGTTTGGCACTGGAGATAGATGCGATGGTCGTGGCCGGTGTTGGACTTGTCAGTGAAGACGAGCACCCTCGCTTTACCGATCTGAATGCGCTTGCCGCTCTGAAGGATCAGGCTGGAACCGGCGTTGTCACAGCGGGCAATGCCTCTGGCATGGGAGATGGCGCCAGCGCTCTGGTGATGTGCACCGAGAGCATGGCGGAGAAACTTGGACTGACTCCTCTTGCCGAAATTGTGGACTTCCACTTTAGCGGCCGTCATGCGCGCTCCATGGGACTGGGACCGGTCAATGCCGTGACAGGGCTTTTGACAAAACAAGGTCTGTCGATAAATGACATCGACTACTTTGAGCTGAATGAAGCTTTCGCTGCTCAGGCGGTCGCTTGTTTGAAGCGTCTCGGCATTCCGGTAGAAAAGGTCAACCACAACGGCGGCGGCATCTCTTTGAGTCATCCGCTGGGCATGTCCGGCGCGCGTATAATCGGCGCAGCCGCATACGAAATGCAAGTAGATCCGTCCATCAACACTGCCATTTGCACGCTTTGCGTCGGCGGCGGAATTGGTGGTGCAGCGTTGCTTGTTCGCTACCGAAATTGACGTTCAAATCAATGAGCGAAAAATTTCAATTAATTCAAACAAACCAACCCAAATGGTAACCGTTATGAAACACGTACATGATGTGAATGCAACATTGAATGAACCCGGCGGCAATTTTGCCAGCACGGTTCTGGAACTTTTGCCCGCAGGCGTTTTCGTTCTTACGATAGATGTGCCGGGCAAAGTAAATCTCCTCAAGAAAGCAGTTTTAGAGGAGCTTGATCGCCGCATCGATCAAATCGATGCTCTGTGCAACTCAGGGACCGATCTCGGCGCGGGCTTGATCATCCGCTCCAGCAAATCCGGTAATTTCATCGCCGGCGCCGATGTCCAGGAAATAGATGCCATTCAGAATTTGTCCATTGTCGAGGCATATGAAGCGGCTGAATATGGCAAGAAGGTACTTAGCCGCCTGGGCATGCGCGGCATTAAAATACCGACTGTGGCTGCAATTCATGGGGCCTGCCAGGGCGGCGGGATGGAATTGGCTTTGTGGTGCGACTATCGCATCGCCACCAACGATCCGCTTACACAGCTGGGACTGCCGGAAGTAAGACTGGGTGTTTTGCCCGGTTTCGGTGGCTGCGTGCTTTTGCCGCAGGTGATGGGAGACGTTCTAGCCGCTGTGGAATTTGCTACGCGAGCAGTGCCTGTCGGAGCTCAGGAGGCCTTGCAGAAAGGTCTGGTCAACGAAGTAGTGGACGCTGAGTCCCTGCTTACACGGGCCACAGAAGTACTGATGACCGGAGAGTGGAATATGTCTCATCAGCTTGACCTTGATGAAGCGGAGCCTGAGAAGTCTTCACTTTTGGGCAGTCTGCGCTCTCTGTCAGGAGCAAAGTTGAGCGAGAAACTCAAGGATGCGGGTACTTTCGTCTTGAGAAACTACGCCGGCAAAGCTGGTCGCAAGCAGTTTGCCGCCGGTGTCGTCGCGGAAGTCAAAAAGAAAAGTAAAGGCTACATCGCCCCGGCCAAAGCCGTCGATGTAATCATGCGCTCAATCGAAATACCCTTTGAGGCTGCCCTCAAATATGAATCGGCGGTATTTGCCGAACTCTGTTTGTCGCAAGAATCCAGAAATATGGTGGACGTATTCCATGACAAAAGTCGCGCCAAAAAAATTCCCGAAGCAATCATTGCCGGCACAGTCAATAAAATTGGTGTGGTCGGTGCCGGCGTTATGGGCAGAGAAATAGCCTTTGAGGCGATTTGCTCGGAGGCTTTCAGTCAGGTGGTTTTGGTGGACATCTTTCAGAAATCACTGGAAAGTGCGCTGATTGAAATCGCCACACTTGTCGACAGCCGAATCAAAGAAGGAAAACTGAAAGCGGAAGAGAAAACCAATTTGCTCGGCAAACTGACTACCTCTGTGGAATACTCGGCTCTTGCTGTCTGCGACGCTGTGATTGAAGCGGTCAGGGAAACAGTCGAAGACAAAGTTAATTGCTACAGGCAAATCGACACTGTCATGGCAACAGGTGAAGACGGCAAGGAAAAGACTTATTGGATATTCTCCAATACCTCGGCGCTCTCTCTTTCACTTCTATCTCAGTCGGTGAAGTATCCGGATAGATTTGCCGGATTGCATTTCTTCAACCCTGTAAGCAAGATGGCTCTGGTGGAGGTGGGCAGCCAAACTGGTTGCGCCCCAGAGGCTGTAGCCACAGGCATGGACATTGCCGCCAAGCTGGGCAAACTTCCCATACCGTGCACTGATAGCCCGGGATTCATAGTCAACCGCATTCTGGCGCCGTACATTCTGATAACGTCCTGGCTTCTGGCCAAAGGTGTTTCACCGCACCTGATCGACAAAGCTATGCTCGATCTGGGCATGCCCATGGGACCGGCGACGCTGCTCGATCAAGTTGGCCTGGATATCGTCGCCAGCGTTTCCGACTCGATGTTCCAAGCTTACGGCGAGCGGATGTCGCGCCCTGCCCAAGCAGTGGACGCGATCGACTGGCTCAAGGCAAAAGGGCAACTGGGCAAAAAGAGTGGTGCGGGCATTTATCTCTGGGAAAATGGCAGCACTGTGCGCGATCCTCAAACGCGACTGCCCAGGATCAATCCTCAACTTGCGGAGGCATTTGCCGGCTTCGGCAAAACCAACATGGCCACCGAGTCGATACAGGAATATTTGGTTCTGTCCATCGTCAACGAAGCGATTCGCGCAATGGAAGACAATGTCGCCTCAGAGCCTTACTTGATTGACCTGGCATTCATCTTTGCCACAGGCTTTCCTGCTTCCCTGGGCGGGCCGCTTCGCCTGGCCGATCAAAGAGGCGTGCGCACCATGTTTGAGCTGAGCCAGGATATTCAGTTGGGTGGAACGCCGAACGACTCCTGGCGGGCCAACTACGAGCCTGCGGGCCTCTTTCATGCACACAGTCGCTCACGGGACAATTTCTATCCTGTCCGGTGAAGGGCGCCGCTTCTAAATTTTGAGGCGGCAGTTTTTAAATCCGTCCGTACCCCGTATCTCAGCATGCGCTCTTACGGGGTGCGGACCTGTTTGGGAGAAACAAAATGAGCCCACTCGAATTCCAAATGCAACTAGTCTTTGTTGTTGCCATGATCATTCCGTTTTTGATCAAGCAAAATTCTTTCAATTACTTTCCCGGCGCAATTAATCCCGAAAGAAGCGAGCCGTCGCTCGGTCGTGCGCTTTTGATATTCACCGCGGCAGCAGCGGCGCAGTTGGCAGTTGTCTGGATAGGCAACATGTCAGACGCTCCTTATGTCTGGTATTTCAGTCATCTCGTTGCTGGTATCATATTCGGTGCCGGCTTGCGTCTGGCTCTGCTCTCGGCTCTTAAGGATGGCAGATAGGGAAGTGGAAATCAGCGCTTGCTGAAGGCAATCCGAAGCCAGTGAGCGAGTCAAGCCCCCACCCATCCTGCAACGGATGCGGTCATTTTTTTGTCCGCGGCGCAGGCGACGGAAATTCCGGCGTACGGACTTCCAAAAATTTTGGAGATAATCATGAACATAATGGAAAAGCGCGCGGCAACCTGCGCTGTGATTCTGCTTTTGTCAATCTGGTTGTTTGGCGTGATCATGACCATACTAATCCTTGGTATTTTGATCACTTTGCACGAATTCGGGCACTGGTTGATGGCCCGTCGCTCCGGCATAGAAGTGCCTATTTTTTCAGTCGGCTTCGGACGCGCCGATCAATCACGAGTGCTGGGACGTTTATGGGGCACTGAATTTCAGTTGCGTCCATTTCCTTTCGGTGGTTTCATCGCCCCTGATCCCGAATCTTTCGCGCTTGCTTCCTTTGGCGCTCGGGCAGCCACTCTTGCTGCCGGACCGTTGATGAATCTGTTCATCCCGGTCGTGCTGTTTTTCTTTCTCTTTGCCTTCAAAGGCATCCCGGTGGACGGCGGCATCAAAGACGTTTATGTCGGCGGTGTGTCCGATACGGTATTAATCGCCAAACAGAGCGGGCTTAAGACCGGTGACATTATTCTTTCCCTGAACGGAGAGGCGATCGAGAAACCCGAACAAGTCGTGCGTGGTCTTGAAGAACGCAAATTGCAGGCGGTGACGCTTGTCGTGAGCCGCGACGGCAAAAGAGAGATTTTCGATGTCGTGCCCGGCGCGGACGGCAAAATCGGTATCCATGTAGGGGTCCATCTTCTGCAAGGCAGCAAAGATGTGGGACTGCTTGAGTCGGCTTTCCATGCTGTTGCCGAGACAGGCGCTATGGTAAAGAAAACTCTATCCATGTACGGTAGTTTGCTGCATGGCAAAGACCTCAATCAGCTCAGCAGCATTGTCGGCATTGTTGCCGTCGGAAGCGAGCAGGTGAATACCGGACTGGTCGCCAGCGTCTATTTCACCGCCATGCTCAGCATTGCCCTGGCCATTCTCAACCTTTTGCCATTGCCTGGCCTGGATGGTGGACAGCTGGCGCTTCTAGCGCTGGAGAAAATGCGCGGGCGACCACTCTCTGCGTCCGTGCAGGGGAAATTGATTTTCGCGGTGGTGGTTTTCTTTGTCGGCCTGACTTTCTATGCACTCTACAACGATTTCGTCTGGCTGCTGGGGGAATTTTGGGCGGTGCCTGCAGAGGTGATTTCCGTCTGCGCTCTCTTTTATGTCTTGCTGCCTGTAATACAAAAGCTGAGAGCGGCAAGATCGTAGCCGGAAGCGTTCAGCAATTGCTTAATTTGCCTGATCAGCAGGAGCAGCATATGTTTTTAATCGTTTCAGCAGCCCTGTCGGCTGCGGTCGGCTCATATGTCTTTATCATGTGGATAGCCGGCAAGCAGAGTGAATTAGGTCTGGCCGCACTGGTCGCCTGCGTGGCTCTGGTACCTTATGCCGCACGACAAGTCTGGACAGGCGCCGACTATGATCTCTTTGATCTGATCTGGCTTTTGTCCATGATCTTCTTTGCCGTCATTGACCTGATTGCACGCAGTTTGAAATAGCATCCCTTAGGGTGCAAATCCAAGCCAATTACGGGCGCCAGCTTTTGCCGGCGCCTTTTTTCACATCCGTTGAGCACACAACATGACAAATATTCCCAAGACTTTAAAACCTTCTTTTCTGGCCAGCATTCAAAAGCACCTGATCCGCGGCGCACTTTTGTTCTTTCCATTCGCCGCCGTGCTGTGGGGTATCTCAATTGCACTGAAAATCTCGGATGGAATTCTCGGGCCTGTTGTAGACAGCCTCTGGCAATCGCTTTTCCCGCACAGCCAGAATATCTCGCACAGCCCGCTCATCAGCCTGGCTTTGCTTTTGATGTTCTTTTACATGCTCGGGCTATTGGTCACCTGGCGGTTTGGCGACAACCTGTTCAAGTGGCTGGAGAGCCAAATCATCAAGTTGCCTGGCGTGGGAAAGCCATATTCTTCTTTGCGAAAGGCTGTAGCGATGATTGGCAACGGCGAAGCTGGAGATTCTTTTCAGCGCGTCGTCTTCCTTCCTTTCACGCGCGGAGGCGGTGAAACCATTGGTTTTGTCACCAATGAAATCTACGAGCCCGTAAGCGGAAAGACGCTTCTGGTCGTATTCATTCCCACACCGCCTAACCCGTTCGGCGGCATTCTGGCCTTTTATTCGGCATTGGATGTGCGCGATGCGCCCCTATCAGTCGAGGAAGCGCTGCAGATGTGTTTCACTTTCGGAATTGTCGTTCCGGAAAAGATGAAAGCCGCGCCTTCTGTTTGAGGCGGTCTTAGCTGACCGCTGTCTTTTCTGTCTATTCAACAATCAGCGACCGCTGCTTCCTGCATTGCCGGCTCACCGGCGTGGTCGTTTTTTTGCGCCAATCTCAGTCACTGAGATTGGCGCCTGGAGTCGTGCCGTGAACACTTTTATTCAAAGCTCATACTGCGTCAATGTTTTCTTCGCCACCTGGCGGAAACGTTTTCGAGACTATATGAGCATGTGCCTGACCAGTGGTTTCTTGCCTTATACTTTCCGCCCGCTCCAAATCCTCGGCAAGCAGCTTGCCCGGCTCTGGATGTTCGTGCAGATCGGACGGATTCGTATTAATGGCATGGAAAATCTGGCTTTAAAAGAGCGAGTAATTTTTTGTCCCAACCATTCAAGTATGTTCGACGCTCCACTTATTTTTGCGGTGATGAAGCGTTTCCCGCGCTACATGACTGCATATGAGGAGATGCGCGGTCTGTGTGGGTTGAAGGCTGTGATAATGGGTGCCTTCGGCAGCTTTCCCGTCGATCGCTCGCGGGGTAAAACTGTCCTTGAGCCGGCTATAAATGTACTTGTCAGAGGCGATCCGCTGGTAATTTTCCCGGAGGGAAAAATTAGCCCGACCGGCCAGTATCTATCGTTCAAGATTGGCGCCGCCTTAATAGCCGTCGGTGCATACGAAAAGCTCAATCGAAAGGAGAAGGTGGCTATCGTTCCTGTGCAAATTTGTTTTGCCGGGCGTCATGCTGAGACAGCTGGCGGCCCGTATTTAGAGATGGGATTCAAATGGCGTAAGGGAGCAGTTGTCACTGCCGGTCCGCCAATCTGGATTGACGAAGACAGCTGCTCTGAGCCGGAAAATATCATCAATGCGGTGCGAAAGACGATTGTCGAGCGGTCTTGTCCGACGGCATTCGAGTCTAATTGAATGTGCAATCCGATTGTTTTGCCCGAGATCCAGAGGACAGCGAAATTTGAAAATTCTTCCACCACTTAGAGAAGGAATGCGCGGCGCCACCGCGGGCGGTTCCTTCTCTGGCTTTTGTCATTTTTTTTGAAGTTCTTACTATGGCAGGTAGCAAGCGCTCTAAAGATAAGCAGGTTGCCCGGTTTCTACAACCGGGGCAATTGCTCTCAGGATTTTTGTTTTTGAGAGGGCATGCGATAACCGATTCTGGGAATGTTTTCTATTATCGTGCAGTGCTTGTCATTGACTTTGTATCGAATGCGTTTTAAGGCTGAACGCAGCGCCTCTCCTGTGGCATCGCTTTCGGAGTGCCAGACTCTTTCCAAAAGAGCATCGTTGCTGAAAATCTGATCGGGATGGCGCATGAAAAATTCAAGCAAAGCAAAATCACGCGGCAACAAATGAATCTCCAAGCCTTTATTTGTCACGCGCCGTGTGGCCGGCTCGAGAATCAAATCACCTATCTGCAGTGTGTTGGCCGTCACTGCCTGTGGGCGGCGTAATAGTGCCCGCAAGCGCGCCGAGAGCTCTCTGAGATCGAAAGGTTTGGTCAGATAATCGTCGGCCCCGGCATCGAGCCCTGCCTCTTTGTCCGGGATGGCGCCTTTGCCTGTGAGGAATAGAATAGGAGTTTTTCCTCCGCGCGAACGAAATTCTTTGAGAATGTTCAATCCTGATAGATTGGGCAGCATCCAATCCAGAATAATCAAATCGTAACTGCAACAAATCAGCCGGTCCAATCCCTCTCTTCCGTCAGTCACAGCCTCTAAAGAATGTTGCTCGGCTTTGAGAAACTCGGAAATGGTAAAAGTCAAGTCGGCATCATCCTCGATGAGGAGAACTTTGGCCATGCTTTGCTTACTCGTTTTGGAATGAAGACTCTCTATGATAAACGATCTTCAAAGTCAATTCAGCTGCAAAGCTCAAATCAGCTCCTTCGGAAGAAGAAGCTGACTGAGGGCGTTGGCGGGTTTATCGTTCTGGAATAACCTGTAAAACAGTTGGCCATCAGCGAGGTCTGTTGGCAATTCCCCATCGAAACGGCAGCGCCTCTTGCCGTGCTTGGGCCGCAATACGGCGCCGCTGTCTCGACTGTCTCCTGAAATCAAGAGTCTAAATCACGATCTCCTGTTGGATAAAAGGTTGGCTCTGTGCTGTCACCGGGCCGAAAGTGAATATTGGGCCTCAAAGTGCGATTGCCGTAAGTATCGATGCTGGGCCCGAAATCCAGAGTTTGCTCGCCGAATTTCAAACCTACACCGGCGCCGGCTCCCGAATTTTCATTTAGATCGAAATGGGCTCCCGAGCGCACGCCGAACCAGTCGGCAATTCCTGTGTTGGCCCCTGTGTAGGCGTTCAATCCATCCGGTCCAAGACCAGCGCCGGCTTCAGCCTGCACGTTTACCGGCCAGACCTTGCCTCTGACGTCTCCGTCGACGCCGGTATTACCACCCAGGCGGGCTCCAAAGTCGGCATCGCCGTTTACGACATCGAAGAAGTTTGCACCGGCACCTACTTCGCTGTGCATGCCGTCGCCGTCGAAGCCGATATTGGCATTGGTTCTGGCATGCAAAGGTCCTCCGTAAGGCATGAACTCAGCAGCCACACCGGTATTTTTCCCCAAGGTCACTTCTGTGGACGCTATTCCGATATTGACGCCGGCTGCCAGCGAGCCGTCTTGAACACCGAGTTTGACCAGGCCCAGGTCCAATCCGTGAAATTCACCTCTGGAGCTGTTATAAGCGGCGTCATAAGCCGGGCTATTGGGTGGCTCCGGAGAGAAGCGGCTGTGCGGGGCATAGCCGGGATGCACAATCTCGGGCTGTCTGTGCACAAGTACAGGATCAATAGGCATTGAATGCGCATCTTCAACCGGGCTGTTCATGTGTTGTCTGCGCATTTTTTCTTCGGCTTGACGCTCTCGGGCTGCATTTAATTCTCTTTGCCGCTCAGGCTGGGCGGCTCTCTTTTGCGCCGCATCTTCAGCATCCACTTCTTTCATCGCCTTGTTCCAGGCTTTTGGATCTTTCTTGGAAATTCGCTCTCTTTGATCGAGCGCCCAATCCCAGGCTTCCGGATCGTGACTTTTCCAGGCGTCCCAGACTTTGTGCGCAATCTGCACGTCATTTTCCATTTGTTTTGCGGAATTGCGGTGACCCTTTGATTGATGAGAAGAGTCTGAGTTTGCTTCCATAAAAATTGATTCCTTACTTGTATTCAGGGGAAGATGGAGAATCTAAGTCCGTCTCAAGGCGCGGCTTGATTCGCTATGAAAACATCTTCAAGGGCAGTTATGGCGAAACTGTGGCTATTGCAAAGGCTGGACTGAAAAGCCTTTTGGGGCTTTTGCCCGGTTTTTCGCTGATTACGTCGGGCTATCGGCGGCACCGGCAATGGTGAAGATAAAAGTGCTGCCCGCCTCTTCTTTCCGGCATTCCACCCAGATCTCGCCTCCGTGCAATTGCACGATCGCTTTGCAAATCGCCAGTCCAAGTCCGGTGCCACCCTTGTTGAGGTCGTCACCCTGTTGCAATTGCTGAAAGCGATTGAATATGGATTCGCGCATGTGCTCGGGTATTCCCGGTCCCTGGTCTTTTACCTGGATTTGCACTGCATTGCCTTTGCTTTGCGCTGAGATTGTCACCGTGCTTCCTTGCGGAGAAAACTTTATGGCATTGGAGGCGATATTGACTATTACTTGAATGATGCGGTTGGGGTCTGCGAATACGTCGATATTGGTTTCGATTATGTTCAGTCGTACCGATTTTTCTTCTGCCAGCGGTGCAATTATCGGCATGCATGCGTCGAAAAGATTGGCTGCAGGAATTTTAGTGCGGTTGAGCTCCATCATTCCCGCTCTGATTTTTTCTATCTCCAGCAAATCGTTGACGAGCGTGAGCATGCGTTTGCTGGCAGCATCTGCTCTTTGTACCAGCTTACGCGCACCCTCAGGCAATTCTCCAGCGGTGCCCATGGCCAGCATCTCGTGCAAATGTCTGATGGCGGTAAGCGGAGTGCGCAAGTCATGGCTGACCATGGCCAGCACTTCTTGTTTCATTCTTTCTGCATCTTTTCTTTCTGTGATGTCGTGCAAGACGCAAAAATATGTTTTTTCTTGATTCGACCAGTGTGCAGAAAAGAGGATGTCGATAAGAGCTCCATCTTTTCTTTTGATTTTGGTTTCGAAAGGTTCTTGCCCTTCGGCTGCAAGCAAAGCATCCATTGATGCAAGTACGTGAGCAACATCTTCGGCGACGATGAGGTCTATGTAGTGTTTGCCGAGTAAATCTTCAGGGCTGTAGCCGAGAACCTTGGATGAAGCAGGGCTGACAGTGGCGAATTTGCCTGACTTATCAATGGAGCAGATCACGTCGCGCGCATTTTCAATCAAAGTGCGCTCGACGCGAGTGGCTTCCGCCAGAGTTTCGGCCATGGTGTGAAAAACCTGATCGACCTGTGCAATCTCGTCGCTGCCGGTCAGAGCCGGCAAAAGCTCATCCTCGCGCGCCAGGCGCAGGCTGTTTTCAGCGAGAATCGAGAGTCTGCGCGTGATGCCGTTGCTGACGATTACTGCCAGAACTACTGTCAGAAGCACACTGAATGCGATAAAAATGGCAAGCTGCTGGCTGATCAGCTGGCGGAAATAGGCCTGCCGCTCCGGGCTGCGATCGCCGATTTCTTTTTGTTGTCTCGCCAGAGAAAGCAATTCCGGAGAAATGATTTGTTTTAAGAGCACATTGAGAGACTGCCTGAGGCGAAGGCATTCCTGGACGTCATTTCGGTCGTATGCGGCCTTTACTTGATCGAGAGTTTCGTTGGCTTGACGGGCTTTCATTTGCACTTCATCCATCAAGGCTTTTGATCTGGGCTCGTCCATGACCAGATTCTGCACCGTGCGCATTTCCTGAAATGCCTTTCCGACCAGAACTTCCTTGCGTGCTCTCATGGACGGATCTGTGGCAAAATCGGCCGACTTGATGGTGGTGATCATGTCGTAAAAGTCGCGCACGATTAAATTGATCGAGTCGCTTATTTCCCTTGCTCTCTCCGCTTGATTGGCGTCTGCCTGTGCTTTTTTGTATAGGTCGGCCAGAACTCCATAAGAAATCAATTCAAAGATGAGCGGCACGGAAACCAGAATCAAACCTTTTTGAAACAAGGAAATCCGGAAATGCATATGCCGATCTTCTAATTGTCGCCGCCCACGCTCCAACGTATTGTATCCCCGCCTCGGACGAATTGTTTCAATGAAGAGATTCGGCTTCGCCACAAATCCGCCATAAGTCGTCTCGAAAATTGGTTTCAGACAGGATCCCGGCGGCGCCGCGCCGCATTTTCTCTCCTTATTAAAGGAAAAGGCTGGTTCGTAATACGCAATGCCTGAGTTTTATAACCCGAGCACAGAATTGAAGTTGTCCCAGGACAATGGACAGAATAATTCGCTTTCTGAGGCTGCTCAGAGCCTCTA
>JADZFV010000338.1 GCA_020854255.1 Candidatus Melainabacteria bacterium
CGGCAGTTCTCGAAAATTTGCTCTTTCACCATATGCGGTGCTGCGGGTGCGCCGGGACCGTCAGAGCATTTTGGAGCCCGTGTTGAATTTGAGATTATGATCAGGAGATCGCGACAGGTTGGAAACTCCAAATTTGGCACACGGACTAAGTCTTAGACTTCTGAAATGACTCTTCGTACTGTTGTTTGAAATTGTCCATCAAGATGGGAAGTTTCAGCGCGAATGCATTGTTGATTGGATATTGGAATATGAAAGCAATTAATCCAGTTGCGGAAATTGTAAAACGCATTGTAATCTCGCCGGGCGTCTTTTCAGAAAGCTCATGGAAAAAAACGAATCTCGATCCCATGATGGAGATTTCGTCGCTGTAATTGTTGGGTGAGTTCAAATCCGTAACCGTTAGAACATAGATGTGACCGTCGCGCGCCTTTAGTTGCCCGACGCTGCCAACTTTCAAAGGTCCATCGAATTTCACTTCGTCGATGAAAATATCCCAATCGCGCATTCGCTTCCAGTCGACAAGCTTGTCCCAGGCACTTTGTAAATCGCCTTTGAATGTCACACTGTGTTCGACAAAAACCATTTTGAATTTCCTTTTCTTCTCTCGTTAATACCAATACGGCGTTTGCTTAGTCCATGTGTTTCCTTTGTATTTTGAATGGAGAACACCGAACAGCTGTTTTGATAATTTTGTGGTTGCGTCATCAGTCACGCCATAGCGCGTGCATTTGACGGCATAGTGCAGAGCCTCGGGCACTCGCGGATCGGTCGGGTGCTTTTGTGCGTACGCAAGCACAATTTTTGCAAAGTGATTGGGGGCGGCTTCGACTTTCGATAGCCTGGCGATTTGCTGTGCGGCCTGGCTCTTCTGTACCGGTGTCAGGAATGTCGGCTCGAACATAACTACAACGGAGTCATCGTCGTCGCTGCTTTGAGCTGAAGTGACGACAGGGGCACTTCCCCACCACCATCCGCTGGAGTCACCATAATCGTCATCCTGCAATTGTCCTGCGGTAGCGTTCGGATCGGCCGAAGAAAAATGAAGCATCAACAGTGTCGCAGCGAATTTGCGATCTTCCGGAGTCGTTGCGGCAAGATATGCAGAGAATAATTTTGACTTCGCTTTGTTGAGTGGCTGCGTTACTAGTGCCAGTGCTTTCGCTTCCGCTTCGTCGCCTATCAGGATCGCGCGTACCCAAGATGTCCAGGCGACGTTGTTTCGCAGATCGGCAGGCACTTGCTTGTTGGTCGCCACCTGGCGCAACACGCTCAGCGGAAATTTGTTGTTCAAAACCAGTCCTGCTTGAGGCGTGAATTCGGGTGGCGTCTTGCCCTTGCCTTCCATATCGGCTTCGTCATCTGGAAGTTGCGGAATGCCACCATCGCTGCAGATTGCCAGAGGCTTTTGAATACCAAAGCGCAAAAACTCGTCCAGACTGCTTGAAAGTGGTAAGCGAATGTCTTTCAGTGAATTAAGAGAACCTTGAGGAAGATCGGCCGGGGGGGCAGAAAGAATTTTATCGAGAGAGGCTTTGACTGCTGCGTTCTTGTTTTGTCCTGCCTCGAGTCTCACGATGTTGTAAAAGAGCGACCACTTCGCAAAGTTTGACTTGTCCGCACGTGCCGCTGCAACCAGTGCGTTTGCATTTTGGTCGTCCCAATGTACACCGCTAATTGCAGCTATAAGCCAGGCTGATGAGTGCGTTTGTTTCCATCGATCGATTGCGTGCTTTGTACTTGCTTCATCGGTCGCCTGAAAGGTCAAAATCCAATCGATCATATCGTTTTTCTTAAGCGCCGCAGGCACATCGGTGTATTTAACTTCCGCGGCCGAATTGTCGGGATCGAGATAATTATCGATGGTCTTTGTAATTTCTTCGACTGTCTCTTGATCGAACTTTTCGCTGCATAGCTTATTCAAATGCGCATCCGGCGCCACTCTTACGGCCACAAAATTGGCGAGAGATTCAAGATCGTCTTTTAGTGTCGAATAAGATGGGTTTGCCAGCAGGTGCTGAATTTTTACTCCGGCTTGTTCGAGCAGCTGCTTGTTCAATTCCTTAGCCAGCGTTGCCTGCCGGATCATCGAGCGCACGGCAAGATAACCGGCCGTTTCCTTCCATCTCGAGTCGGCGTCAGCGGCAATCGCCTCAAAATCTTTTCGTGCGGCGTCAAAGTTCTGCGCGTAGAAATGCGCAGCGGCAATCTGATATGCTCGTTCGCGTTTCAAACTGGCATCTGCGTTGTCCGGTAATGCCGCAGGAATTGCCTGGGGTGGAATTTTTTCAGAATAGTTTGGCGAGCCGCAATTGGAGAAGACCTCATCCTGTGCTTTCACCCAGTCCTTAACTTGGGCAGAGCCGATGCCGTACTTCTCGATCATCTTCTTGAGCGAGGCGGCCGCTGTTATGAATGCGTCTGTTTGCGCATTGCAATAAGACTCGTATAGATTTTCTTTGTTGACCGGGCGCTCAGTGTCAATGGTTTCTTTTTTGCTGACACCGGGTACGGTGGCACGCAGTTTTAGCCAGCTCTCCGCGTTGCCGGTGCAATCAACTGAGGTGGCATTGAGTCTGTCTTTCCACAGAGCAAGAAAACCTTCTTGCTCGTCTTTTGACAGGGGCTTATTGGTCAAGTACCGATACGCCACCATCAAGTAAGAGCGCGCATAATTGTTTTTCAAAATCCCCAATTGTCCCGACGCATATCTAGACATCGGGAAATCCGGATGAATCGTATATGTGAAGTACGGACCACCGCCAAAGGCGCAGGTCTCGCCAGGAGGCGCACCGAGGTTGAACAAAAACGCTAAAGAAAGCCCAATCGCAAATGGTTTTTTCATAGTTTGCTCAGCATCGAATCAACAGCTTGAAGCTTCTTCTCGGTCCAGGCTGTTCTGGTGAAAACATAGACACGCACAGGAATTTTACGCTTCCGGGTGATAGGAAGCATTAGTTCGTTAACAGCGGTATCTTCTAATGACAAGCCCAGAGAGCGCCTGGCGCGCTCATCGATGAAGTCTCGATGCGAACGAAAGTAACGCAATATTTTGTCTCTCTCCGGACCGAGGCTGAACATCATTGGCACTGACTCGTCAATTGGCAAGTCCTTAATCCAGTTGTCAAAAAGACACCAGGACGCCAGCGCCGTTATTGAAATTGGCATTGACGCGGGCAGCTTTTTCCTGAGTTGCTCGAGAAGCGAGCGGTAAAACCCGCGTTCTAATTCGAGCGCGTCGAAATCGATTTGCACTTGAGCTGTATTGGGTGCACTGGCAGCTTTCTGAATCAGGCGTAGCAGTTTTTCAAGTTGTTGTTGCGAAAGAGCGGGTTTCTCGCGCCTTGCAACATCAATTCGCACAGTCGGCACCACCACTGTGTGCGGCGGCAGCTTCAAGGGTTGATTGCGCGATTGCCATTTGACGTTTTCACCTTCGAGAAAAACATGACAGGCAAGATATGCGACTCCGAATTTGTGCGGATCAATCTGGCTAAGATCTTCCGGGCGCTTCCATGCCCAGAGGACTTTCTGGGGCAATTTCAACTTCGCAGTCGGCTTCGAGTCAGAGGATTCCGCCGCGTGCAAAGGCGCTTGCAAGGTGACGGCAAGCGCAGCGCAGGCAATAAGTTGGAATCTCGGTTTCATGATCCTTTTTCTGTTGTCCTCGGTAAACATTCTGATCAGGCAGGCTTGTAAAGATAATGTGGTCATCGATTTGGTGTCGTTGATCTCGATCGGCAACTGGTTTGTATATGCTAAATTCTCGCTCACTCGGCTGCGGGATCGCCTGTCCTAAAAGAGTGGCCGCTAGGGCGGACGCGCTTTTGGCAGCACACTGTGGGAAACCATAGCGGAAACTCACCTAATCCCTAGATTACAAAATTGCATATCTATACTATAGTTTTTCGATTGCTGTCGTCAGTCATCCGATTCAAGTGATCTAGGAGCTGTCGCCGGTTTCGCGCGGGGAAAAATCGGACGGTGATGAGAAAGAGAGTTGGAGCGATTTGGGAACCGCTAGTAGATGCGGTCGTTGATGCCAGCTGGAATAACAGGCATGGCAAGGCGGCTAAGGTTGTGAAAACATTGCTGAAAGCAATGCGTGACACGCGCAGTGCGACTAGTTCTTCCAGCGAATTGATGAAAGCGTTCTATCGGCTCATCGATTTTTATTGCATGGAAAATGATTACGAGAAAGCGCAAGGGCTCTGCGATACGCTCTTGAAAGCGCAGCATGATATGTATGGAACCAACGATCCGCGCTTGATGGACACGCTGATTCGTATCGCAAAGATAAGCCAATTGCGAAAGGAACATAATGCTCCGCGTCCTACTGTCGCAACAGCATCGGATGTTTCTTCGCAGCCATTGACTGCCTGAGTAAGTTTCTTGACCCCCGCAAGCTTGTATTGCCATCGCCTGCGGTGCGGGCTTTTACTTGCCGATGCCGGACATCTCTGTTGATGAGATTTTGAAACGGTTGTGAATTCCGTTTAAAGAGCGCAACGATGAGTTATTATGGCTCTAATCTGTGGCACTAAACCTAAGTAACTCACAATTGGGCGGAGGTCTTCGCAATGCGAGCAAGTCTGGTATCGGTAGCCCTGAGCAGCCTCCTTCTCTTGGCAGGGAATCCCGGCTTGGCTGATAATGATTCTGCCGCAGTCAAAAGCGGTGCGCCTTCCTCGGCATCCGGCCCTAGTAGCGTTACGCCTCTGTCTACTACAGCTCCGACCACTACAGCTCCGACTACTACAGCTCCGACTACTACAGCTCCGACTACTACAGCTCCGACCGCTACAGCTCCGACCGCTACAGCTCCGACCACTACAGCTCCGACCACTACAGCTCCGACCACTACAGCTCCGACTACTACAGCTCCGACTACTACAGCTCCGACTACTACAGCTCCGACCGCTACGTCTTCGGCGCCACCAGAGGGCGCAACGGCGCCCGGGGCAACGGCAGCAGGTTCTGCTCCATCGACCACCACGCCGGCGACCACTGCTCCTTCCGTGACTGACGGCATGGCGGCTCCTTCCGACGCGACATCTTTAGATCCTCACAAAAGACCTGTTCCCGAGGGTTATGCGGCTGCTGCGGAATTGTTCAAGCAACACAAGTTTCCACAAGCTCAAAAGGAATTCGAGAAGATAATTGCCAGCGGCACTGCCGATGTGAATACTCACCTTTGTCTCGCGCACTGTTTCTTGCAGCAAAAGATTTATTCCAAAGCGATCAAAGAATTTGATTGGTTGGGCAAGTATGCGAAAAACAGCATGTCTCTTCAAAAGAGCTGCGAACACACGGCCAGATCTCTTCGCGATGCGATGAAAGGCATTTGCCCATCTAGTTGCCTGAAGGGACATGATCCCAGATGGACCCTTAAGGCTGGGGCAAAGGTAATTCAGGTTCCGCATAATGGCGGAGGTTATGATACATTGACGCCGAACGACATCGGACATCTAGTCGTCTATGAGCATGGCAATGCCGTTGTTAAAGGAACATGCCCTGTCTGCGAAGGCACGACGCAAATTCCCGTTCTCAAAGACGGCGGACCGATGCCCCGGATTTGATGTCTGACGCGAGAGTACTGGAAACATCGATTTTGTTGGAGAACTATGGTCTATGGTGCGATTGAAAAATTTCGCTGCCACAATGGCGTGTCTGGCTGTATTGACAGGAAGCACTGTCCTCGCAAAAGACGCGAAGACAAAGGAGTCACCTAAGGAGCTTGTGCCAACTCTTGCGCCTCCGACGGCAGAATGGCCGGAGTTTCCGCCAGTTACGAAACCTGACACTACGACAACCGCGACATCGGATACATCAGCAACTTCGGCAACTTCGAGCGAAAGTCCTGCATCGACTGGACCTTCTACTCCCGCCTGCGCAGCCACTTCGCCTGCCGGGTCGACCGCTGTAAGTAGTTCAACGCCAGCAGGCAGTTCAACTGCGCCAGATGGCTCTTCCGCAATCCCATCACCCGCTGCGCCAACCCTAGATGCCTCCCCGGCACCGCTCACACCGGCTCAAATGGAACCACATAAGCGCCCTGTTCCGGCGGGCTATGAAGCTGCTGCCAATTTGTACAAGCAGAAGAAGTTTCCCCTGGCGGGAAAAGCATTTGAAGCAATCATTCAACAGGGTGCTGCAAACGTTGACACTCATTTGTCTTTGGCGTACTGCTATCTGCTTCAACGCCTGTATTCGAAGGCGGCTAAAGAGTTCGAATGGGTGGAGAAATATGGCAAAAATAGTATGACTTTGCAGAAACAGGCTGGGCGAACAGCAATTTCTTTGCGCACGATGATTTCCGGCGTTTGCCCAGCGCCATGCCTGAAAGCCAATGATCCTCGTTGGCATCTTAAGAACGATGGTAGAAAGTGGATTACTATTCGTTACTCTTCTAATAAACCCGCTTGGGATTTTAGTGAGTATCATGTCGGCGAGTATGTTGCCAATGAGAATGGTCTTCCCGTCCTCAAAGGAAAGTGCCCCGTATGTGATGGCTCAGGGCGAGTTGCAAGACTCAAAGACGGCGATCCGCCTCCAAGGCTTTAGGCAATTTCCGCTTGATTGAAATTTCAATGATCACTGGATAATGAATATCTCTATGCCGATTTGCAGTATTTTGTGTACTGATTTGTGGCTCGGCGTGATTTCTGAGGTCGTATGAAAAGCGAAACTGCAGTGAAGACAAGTGTCCAGAAGATTCCCGGGTTGACTCTCCTGGGTTACTATTTTGATGTGCCGCTTGATTATGAAAAGCCTTCCGGCAAACGCATAACAGTCTTTGCCAGAGAAGTTCGCTCTACCGAGAACGCCGAAAAAGATGACCTCCCGTTGCTGGTGTTTTTGCAGGGCGGTCCGGGATTCCAGTCTCCGCGTCCTGAAAGTGGAGATGGTTGGATAAAGCGGGCGTTGAAGGAATTTCGAGTGCTCTTGCTGGACCAGCGCGGAACAGGTTTAAGCACTCCGGTGACTCACCAAACTTTGAGTGAATTTCCAGATGTTTCTTCCCAGGTCGAATATCTAAAACATTTTCGAGCCGACAATATCGTTCGAGATTGCGAGTTCATTCGCAAATCGCTAGCCCACGGAAAAAAATGGACAGTCCTCGGTCAGAGTTATGGCGGATTTTGCATAACGACTTACCTGTCGCAGCATCCGGAAGGGTTGGAGGGCGCCATTTTGACTGGTGGATTTGCGCCTCTGGTGGATGATCCCGACGATGTCTATCGAGCGTGCTATACGCGACTGCTCGAGAAAAACGAAGAATTTTACGAGCGGTTTCCGGAAGATGCAGAAATTGTTTCTCGCGTTGTAAAACACTTGCAGTCGAATGACGTGCAATTGCCTTGTGGCGAAATGCTCAGTGCAAGGCGCTTTCTGCAGCTGGGAATCAATTTTGGCTTCAAGTGTTCCGGACATTCGATGAATACGATTCATTATTTGCTGGAAACCGCGTTTATTCCAAACTCGAAAAAAGAAACACTGTCATTCGTTTTTCTTCGCGGTGTGGAAAATCTTTCGGACTTCAACACCAATCCAATATATTCACTTCTGCACGAAGCGATTTATTGCCAGAACCGAGCCTCCAACTGGTCTGCCGAGCGTGTGATGAAAGAGTTTCCGCAATTTGATTTGACCAGAGACCGGATTTATTTCACCGGCGAAATGATCTACCCCTGGATGTTTGACGAATACAATTGCTTGAAGCCGCTCAAGGCGGTTGCGCAGAAGTTAGCGCAATACCCTGATTGGCAGCCACTTTATGATGCGAAGGCTTTGAAGAAAAACACTGTTTCGTGTGTCGGCACCATTTATCACGGTGACCTTTATGTCGATCGCGTATTGGCTGAAAAGACTGCAAAGACAATGCGCGGCTGCCAGTATTGGCTGACCAATGAGTACGAGCATGACGCGTTGCGCCAGGATGGGGAGAAGGTTTTGGATCGTCTGCTTTCGATGCTCAAAGGCGAACGCGTCTAGCATTTTTCGGCGGAGCCTATACAACTCTCTATTGAAGCCACGGTTCAGTTCGGGGTGTCAGGAGACTACCGACTTAGGCGTGCGAACTTCGTGAGTGCTTGGGACAGTCACTCATGCCTCAGGAACGTTATGTCAGCTATGTGTCCGGACCGGACGCAGACCGGCCAATTGAAAAAATTGGGCGATGAGGGATTTGAACCCCCGACCTTCACGGTGTGATCGTGCTGCGCTACCACTGCGCTAATCGCCCCTGGAGAGATATTGTACAAAAAGTCTTGGCACATGTAATGCGCCACTTTACGAACTTTTTCTCAGTCGAGCGGTCCCAGTACCGACTCTACTTTGTCGAGCAGTGCACCACTCTCGATAATCTGTTCTGCTTTCTCTATATCGATGTGAATTTCTCTATCTTCATCCATGTGAGGAATTGTTTCTCTCACCAATCTATATGCGGCGTCGACGCCCTTGCCGGGCGCCAGTCCTATCGATTGTTGGTCGCAAGTTTCGTGAGTGATGGCATCTCCGCAATTGCCGATGCGGAAGTCCAAGCCCTGGCATGCGCAGACCAGCTCGATGGCCAAAGACTTGCGAACGTTTTCCAAAATCGTGCGTGCCTTGCGTGCAGAGATCGAACCCATCGAGACATGGTCTTCCTGGTTGGCGTTGGTCGTAATCGAGTCGACGCTGGCCGGATGCGAAAGCACTTTATTCTCGGAAACCAGCGCCGCTGAGGTGTACTGCGAAATCATCAAGCCGGAATTGAGACCGCCCTTGTGAGTGAGAAATGGCGGCAGCCCGTCGGAAAGGGCCGGATTGAGCAAGCGCTCGACGCGGCGCTCCGAGATGTTGGCGAGTTCGGCAATGGCGATTGCCATGTAGTCAAAGGCAAGGGCGAGCGGCTGCCCGTGGAAGTTTCCACCGGATAGAGCGTAGCCGTCGAAAACCAGAGGATTGTCGGTTGCGGAGTTGATTTCTATTTCCAGAACCTGCCGGACGTGCTCGAAAGCCTGACGGGAAGCACCGTGCACTTGCGGCATACAGCGCAGCGAGTAGGCGTCTTGCACTCGCGTGCAGCCGGTGTGGCTTTTGATCAGTTCGCTTTCGGCAAGCAGACGCCGCAAGTTGGCGGCTGATCTGGCTTGCCCTTTGTGGGGCCGGACTTGCTGGATGATTTCGGCGAAAGGTTTTTCCGAGCCCAGGTGAGCCTCCAGTGACATGGCGCCGACGATGTCGGCTACTTTGGCCAGTTTTTCCGCCATAAGCAGAGTCAGCGTTCCTACCCCGGACATCATCTGGGTGCCGTTAACCAGAGCCAGTCCTTCCTTAGCGGAAAGTTCGATGGGCGTCAATTTGGCTTTTTTGAGCGCATCCATGCCGGACATGCGTTTTCCTTCAAAAATCGCTTCGCCTTCGCCAATCAATACGAGTGCCAGATGGGACAGGGGCGCCAGGTCTCCGGACGCGCCCAGTGAACCTTTCTCGGGCACGATTGGATGAACGCCTCTGTTGAGGAGGTCCAGAAGCAGGTCTACGACTTCGATGCGAATGCCGGAATATCCCTTGGCCAGGGCATTTGCCCTCAGGAGCATGATGGCTCGGACGGTCGGCTCGTCAAAGGGTTGACCGACGCCGGCAGCGTGGCTGAGCAGGAGGTTGCGCTGCAATTGCGAGGCGTCCTCCTTCTTGATCACGACATCCTTAAATTTGCCAAAGCCTGTAGTGATGCCATAAACGACGGCACCTTCCTGGAGAAACTTTTCGACCACGGCGCGACTCTTGGAAAGCTGCTCGGTCGCCATAGCGGAGAGTTTGACGGTGGCTTGGCCCTGCGCGACACGGTCGACATCTTCCAGGGTGAGGCGGTGGCCGTCTATTTGCAGAGTTGCGGCGGGTGGTTTGGTGGTTGTGACCATAGTTAAAAGTGTCCTGAGAGCGCTCTGCAAATGCTTCGCAAAAACGTTTTATGAATGTTACCAGCCGAAAGGACACTCTACGGACTTGCTAATTATGGTTGAATCTTACGACTGCTTGACATCGGAACAAAATTCGACGTTTAACGTCTTTCACTGCTTAAACCCACTTTCATCTATCCTGGCTGGATTAGCTAACTGGTTTTGGCAGTTCCGGCGGCTAAACCTAGTGAAAATCAGGGTTTGTGGCAACTAACCGCATGGTAAGATGAAGTGGCGAAAGATGTCAAAGTTGTGGTCCGAAAATCTCTAATTGTCCACGGGGAAGCCCATTTACGGTTTCCCGAATGTTTATGAAAAACACAGGTATGACCAGGCCGAGCCAGATAAAGACAAAGGAAAGAAAGGGCACGCGCTTGTCTGCTTTGGCTTTTGCGGCGTTGAGCGTTTTTCTAATTGCGCCAGCCTCCTTTGCGGTGGCAAACAATGACAGCAATTTGCTCAAATTGGAAGACAAGTTTTTCCACAAAACCTATGAGAAAGAGCTTATGGATGCGCGCCTCGACCGCATTGAAAAAATGGTTTTTGGCGAGGCGAAAGATGGAGACGACGCCGCGCGACTGTCTTCGCTGGTTCAGGCTGTGCCCAATCTCAACGGTGGCGAGGGCAGCGACTCGGCCCCGGCTCAAACTGCTCGCAAAGGCGGGGGAGCGACCGGCGGAGGGTCGGCAAGACCGCCTGCAACCGCTCCTCAAGCTGAGGAAGAGGAGTCTGATCCGGCGCCGATAGGCAATTATCCAGCTATTGATGCGATTGAAAAGAAGGCATTTGCCGGCAAGACATATAGTCAGGAACCTGTGAACCAGCGCTTGGCTCGCCTGGAAACCAAATATTTCGGCAAGCCTTCATCGAGCACAGACCTCACCGATCGCACCGACAGATTGAAAGCGCAATCAGGTATCGACATCACCAAAAATGCACCGCTCAATGCTGACTGGGCTGACGAAGATGATGAAGATCCAACCAATATTGCGCCACCATCACCAGTGGCACGCCGTGGTGGAGACAGTAAAACATTTAGCGGCCGGGACATGCGTGAAGACTTCCGCAAAGCAGGGCTGATCCCACAGACAAGTATGCCAGGCAGCGGCGCCTATGGCGGCATGGGCAGCAGTGGAAGCGCAGGCGGTCGCATGGGCTCAGGCTCCGGATCTTACGGCAGTGGATCGTACGGCATGGGTGCAGGAACATATGGTGGTGGAGCGGCTCCCGCGCCCCGCGCGCGTCCTGCGATTACTTCGCAAGATTTCGATGACGAGGATGATGACGATTTGCCTCCGCCCAAATCAGCAATGGCACCTCGGACAGCACCGGACATTCGCGCATCTTCACCACGTGCGCAGGGTATGGGCTTGAATTCTCAAGTTACGTTGATGGAAAACGAAGTATTCAACAAGACTTTTCCGAAAGATGCATTGCCGACACGCTTACACAGGCTGGAACAATCTTTGTATCCGCAAGAAAAGCCATGGACCGACCGGGCTTTGCCGGACAGAGTCAATCGGCTGGCCAGCGTAATTCAAATTTCACAAGGCGGTGCGGGAGGATCGTCCCAGCGTGTAGCACAAAGCCCGCAGCCGGCGCCCAGTTACAGCGATGACGACGGCTATCCACCAGCGGCTCCATCGATTAAGCGCAGAGGTAATGGCGGATTAGGCAAAATCATCAATTCAATCGGCAATTTGATTGGCGGTGGATTTGTCGGCGGCTATCCGATCCAATCCGGCAACGTAGTTACAGACCCGCGCACCGGATTGCTGCTAGATACAGTCACTGGCAACCTTATCGATCCGGCTACAGGCATGGTAGTCGGGCAGAGAAGTGTGCAGCGATATGGCACCGGATTTGGTAGCGGCGTGGGCACGTTCGGCAATGGCTTTTCCACCGGCGGACTTGGTATCGGCACAGGCGGTATGCGCTTTGGTGGCGGTGGCATGGGAATGCCGATGGGAGGCTACGGCTTCGGTGGGGGCATGTGGCCGTAACCACAGCCGAAAGTTAGAGGTTTAGCGTGATTCTTGTTCTTGGCGGTTCTGGTTTGCTTGGAAGCGCCATTGTGAAGCACTTGCAGCAGCAAAGATATCCGGCCAGAGTGCTTACGCGTGGCGAGGGCGATTGGCGAAGCTCAAATATTCCGCAGCTAAAACAGCTGGGATTTGAGGTTGTGGTCGGTGACATGACTGATCCTGCTGTGCTCACAAAAGCGATCAGCGGCTGCACGGGAGTGATACACGCGGCTGGCGGCCTGCTTCAGTCGGATCCCGATGAAATGAAGGCGGTTCACCTAACTGTTGTTTCTGATTTGGCTCGGATTTCGGAATTGGGCGGCGTGCAGCGATTTATTCATGTCAGCTGCCTGGGCGCATCGGAGCGTTCTGCCAGCACTATGATGCAGTACAAGTGGGAGGCTGAGCAAATCATAAAAGCCACCCCCTTCTACTGGACGATCGTTCGCCCTTCTTATTTTTTCGGTGATACCTTTCCTTATCTGCAGGTCTTAATGCCGGTTTTGAAACTGAAGCCGTTCATCCCTATTCCCGGCGCGGGCTTGAGTGAAGTCGAGCCGGTTGCGGTTGACGATGTGGCCAATGTGATCGTGCAAAGCCTTTACAACCGGGGGGCGGTCAGCAAGGTGTATGAGATCGGCGGCCCGGTCACCTATACGCTGATTGAGCTGATCGAATTGATTAAGCATTACATGAAAATCCGAACACCCCTGATGAACGTCCCAAGCGACAGCGCCGGCAAGGGTGCAAAGGTTTTCAGTAAGCTTCTCAAGAACGTGCATACGGACTTGATCGGATTGATGACCGTCGATTCGGCCCGCTCTGCTGACGAACAGGAGTTGCCGGTAGCGCTTTCTGGGCGCACCCTTGAAGAGTGCCTGCCCAGGATTATTCAAAAACTTTAGTTTCTGGCAAAACAACCCAAACAATGGATAAGGCAGGTCCGCGCCGAATATGATAACCTCTGCACTCTGAAGAAGAGCTTTTCCGGAATTGGAATCTCAAGAAGACAGCGCGTGAGGAGTTTCAGATGATCAGAATCGGCAAACCGGTTCAGTTGCTCGAGTGGGGCCAGGGTACTAATACCACCAATCAAAATTGGACGAAATTCGCCGAAGGAACGATTGAAGGTAAGCCTCGCTGCGTAGACGGTGTGACTAACGTTATTATTGCCATTGAGGGCAAGCTTCACAAGAAGAATGGCGCTGACGATTATGTCAAAATTATGCAGCAGGGCGAAGGCATGACGCCTGCTTCGCAGAAGTGGGGCGAAGTGGCAATGGGCACTTTGAGCAGTGTTGATGACAGCAGTGGCAAAACACTTCTGAACATCGCATTGCGAGGCGCTACCAAACTTGGGAAGCTGGTTAAGTAGCCTTTATTTTGAATTTGCTTTTTTACCGGAGACGTTATGCGTCTCCTTTGTTTTTGCTTGTTTCTCGACGTACTGCTTCACCTGACCGACAACTTCTCGTTGTACAAACTTCAGAAGGAAAGCCACCATGGAGGGTGGCACAATCGTGTCGGCATCTACGTGCAGCGTGTAAGTAAGTTTTGTCTTGCCACCCGCAACAGGGGCGACATCCCAGGAACCGTCGACATGTTTGAAGTTGCCGTCGAGTTGTTTCCAAACCAATCGACCAGGGCCGGCAGCGATGTTGCTGACCGTGTGTTGAACTTGATTTTTGACAAACATCTGAGGTTTGAGATAAGTCTCCAGATAGACCAGGTCGCCCTCTTTGCGGGTTATTTCCGAGGTCCTGATGCGCTTGAATATCTTAGGATAGGCTGCAAAATCGATCAATGCATTCCACACCGTAGTCGGCTCGGATGAGATGGTAATGCTGACTGCTGATTCGGCCATGCCCTTCGGCAGCTTCTTGCCCGCTTCGTATACCGGCATTTGCGCATCGGCTGCTTCCTTTTGTGATTCCTTCGCGATCTCTTGTGAAATTTCATTCGAGATCCTAATTGAACCTGGTTGTGACGCCAGCGCAGGAAAAATGAGCAATGTGGAGAAAGCGACGACAGCAAGCTTTGAACGAAGAAACTCTCGCTTGTTGCTTTTCACTTTATGCTCCGGGCAGACACTAGAGTCTATACCACGAAGTGAATGGGCTAAGATAGCTTACTTTACCGACTTTTCCGGTCAGGATTTGCGCCTTGCCTGCTCCGCAGCGATCTTTTACCCTGCCAAGAGGATCGATGACAGCCGATGGTCCTGTATTGGCAGCGAAAACAACATAGCGTCGATTTTCAACTGCGCGCATTACGGAAGTGGCGATCATTTGTTCACCGAGAAGGGAATCATGGAACCAGGCAAGATCGCTGATATTGACCAGCACCTCAGCGCCTTCTCTAACTGTGGAAGCTGTTTCTTCAGGCGAAATGATCTCGAAGCAGATTAAAGGGCCGACGCGAACGGAAGCGAAGTCAAACACTTCGGGTTTTGTGCCTGAGTTAAACCCGCCACCTGCCGGCGTGTTTGTCATGCGTCTTGCCCAGTCCGGAAGCAGATTTAGAAAAGCTGGTGCGTATTCACCTACCGGAACCAGATAGCGCTTGTGGTAAATGTTTTCCGCTATTGTGCCACTACTGGTAATGCCATATGCAGAGTTGTACGGGCGCCCGGTTGCATCCAAATCCATCGCGCCGACGACAATGTCGGTGCCCTTCGCGGTTGCCAGTTCCTTGAGATTTTGTTGCAGCCCTTTCTCTCTGGAAAGGTAGGTGGGCAGAGAGCTTTCGGTCCAGATAGACAATCCGCGCGGGGCAGTTGCCATCAAGTCTTTGTGAATGCGAAACAGATCTTCTGTCTGATAACGCCTGGTTGTTTTTTGCATATCGATATTGATATTCTGCTGAACGACCGAGACTGGAATATCGGCTGTAAACTTCGTGGTCGATGACTGGTAGAAGCCGTATGCCAGAATGCCTGTCAGGATGACTGCCATTACAAATCCCTGATATAGAGCCACTGTTTGTGATGGTGCCAGAAGTGAGTTGGCACCTTTTAATTTTGAGAAAGTGGCTATTATCGTGGCGAATACGGCATTGCACATCACCATCAAGTAAGAAAGGCCGATACCGCCTACGACACTAGCAATTTGAAGCAGAGAAATCTGCTTGTACTGCGTATACTCCAGCATCGCAAATGGAACTCCAAGCGCCATGTGGGCGTTGCCGAGTTTGTTGACGATGAGCACCCAGAGCAGAGGCAGGATGAAAAACGCAGGCAGTTTTATACGCTTTTTTGTGCCTTCAGTAAAAAACTGCCCGGTGGTTGGAATGAAATATGCGGCGGCAGAAAAGATGCCGATGATCAAACCCTGGTGAACGCAAACAACCATCCATGCCAGCGTCGCTAGAAGCCAACCCTGCCAGTTGTTGAAACCAAGCCAGTCGAGCGGTTGCAAACCCAGGTACCAATTTTGATAGACCATGTTGTAGGCCGTGCCGAACATGGTGCCGCGGAAAAAGGCCTGCCCGACGTTTTTGCTCGATTTGGTAAGCAGCAACAAGGGTGCCAGTGCAAACCAGGCTAGAAACCAAAATGAGAATGTGCCTGCGCCGGAGATTACAGGCATCGTGATTCCGGGAGCCGACAAACCGAGCACTGCTCCCGACAGCAGCGCCAAACCCAAATTAGAAGGCCAGCTGAATTTGAACTGCGGCTTTCTGGTTTTGGATTCGTTCTTTTGACGCTTCTCTGCCGTTTTCGTCATCCAAGTGATAGGCGGTCTTGCGTATATACTTTTACATATTTGCAGCCATCGACATTATAGATTCTTTGGCGCGCTCAAATCGGCGTGTATATGTATTTCAAAGGGAGCGTCA
>JADZFV010000339.1 GCA_020854255.1 Candidatus Melainabacteria bacterium
CCGACCGGCGAGCGCGCAGCCATCATCAATCAGGCTCTGGACGAAATCAACCGCGCGGCTGCTAACGGCAACGGTAAGAGAGTCGAGCCGACGCCGGCCAACCTGGCGGCAATCAATTTGATCATCCAGCGCGAAAGCTCATGGAAAGCCGATATCGTTAACAACTGGGACTCCAATGCACGCAAAGGCACACCGTCCAAGGGCTTGATGCAAACGATCGGACCAACCTTCAACGCCAACAAATTGCCCGGACACGACAATATATTGAATCCTGTCGACAACATCATCGCCGGAGTCAGATACGCCGTGAAGCGATATGGGTCTCTGGAAAATGTTCCAGGCGTCAAAGCCGTATCCAGAGGTCAGGCTTACCGCGGATATTAGAAAGAGGCTGTCTTGAATTTCATTGGTGTGATTGACGCCGAGAAAGCCGCCGCCCAGTTAAATTGTCTGGAAATCGCACAGTGTCTGCGTTTTAGAAACTCTAGCTTCTCGACTCCGGTCCGCCGATATAGTGTTGGATCATCTCGTACCAGTAAGGCCAGTCATGACCAAAACCGTCCCATTCCCTGAAGGCATGCCAGATTCCTTTCTCCCACAAAATTTGTGAGAACCATCGGTTATTTCCAAATAATGGATCTGCTTTGCCGATTGGAATAATCAGATCAAGCTTTCTTATTTGATCGATGTGATTACCATCGTGTAGCGAAAGCATATACTCGCACGGACTGCCTTGAGCGATTACATCATTCATTTCGTTTCCGGTCCATTCTCTCACGTCATAAACGCCGCTCATTCCCAAAACACGATTGAAGTGTTGGGGATATCGCATGGCGATACTGTAAGAATGGTACGCTCCAAAACTGGCTCCGGTTGCGATTGCAAAGTGATTGTCGTTTTTTGATTTAGTGAAAGGCAACACTTCCTCAATGACGTATTGCTGATATTGCAAATGTCGCCTGGCTTTGTCGGTTGGGCTCACCCCCCCATTGAACCAGCTTTCACTGTCCACTCCATCCACGCAATATATTTGCAGCCAACCTTCATCGATGTGACGTGAAATGGCATTGAGCATGCCTCGATTTTCCCAGTCAAAAAATCTCCCGCAAGAGGTGGGAAAAATAATTACTCGCGCTCCTGCATGCCCGAAGGAAAGCAATTCCATTTCCCGGTTGAGAATCGGACTATGCCATTTGTGATATTCTCGCAACACCTGTGTCCTCGCCTTTTTTGAGGTTTCCGACGGCGGATTGTAGCATGCAGAGGGGCGGGACGGATTTAAGGCACCTGTTTCCAATGCGATTTGTATAGCCTGAGGGCTTGTCGGGACGACTGATTGCGATAAAATCGGCTGATATTAAAGGGCGACGTCCGGTAGAAATTCCGTTAAAATCTCAGTTAGAATCTCACTTAGACGAACAGAGACATATGAATTCAGTATTTCTAAGTCCGCATTTTCCACCCAATTTCCAGAATTTCGCTCACCGCCTCAGGCAGGCTGGAGCCAACGTATTGGGCATTTCAGACGTACCCTATGACTCGCTCAGCCACGAGTTAAAAAGCAATCTGACCGAGTATTACAAGGTCTCAGATATGCACGACCAGGACCAACTGGTCAGGGCTTTGGGCTACTTCACCCATCGCTACGGCAAATTGCATCATCTGGATTCGCATAATGAGTACTGGCTGGAAACTGAAGCGCGCCTGCGCACTGACTTCAATATCCCTGGCATCCAGATGGACCGCATTTACAACGTCAAAAAGAAATCCGAAATGAAGCGGATTTTCCAAGAGGCAAAACTAAACCCGGCCCGCGGTAAAGTGTGTGGCACAGAACTAGAAGTTCGCAACTTTATCAAAGAAGTCGGTTATCCGGTAATCGCAAAACCGGACAATGGTGTAGGTGCTGCCGCAACATTCAAGCTGGAGAGCGAAGATTGCATCCAGGTCTATCTTTGCGGAAAACCAAACACCGACTATATTCTAGAAGAATTCGTCACGGGGCAGATAGTCACTTTTGACGGTCTGGTCGACAACAATGGCGAGCTGATTTTCTCGTCTTCGCTCAGATACAACAAAGGTGTGATGGAAGCAGTCAACGAGAATTCGGATATCTACTATTACACGGTGCGCGAAATCGAACCTTTTCTCGAAAAAGCCGGCAAGGCAATTTTGAAAGCTTTCGATGTAAGAAGCAGATTTTTTCACTTCGAATTTTTCCTCAAGGATAATGCAGTGGTGCCCCTGGAAGTGAACATGCGCCCTCCAGGCGGACTGACTCTGGACATGTTCAACTTTATCTTCGACTTCGATTGTTATGATGCCTGGGCGCAAATGCAAGTGCATGGCGTCAGCAATCCAGTCAAAGAACGAAAATACTTCGTCATGTATGTCGGCCGAAAAAATCACATACACTACCATCTCAGGCATCACAATGTAGTTGAAGAACATTGCGAACTGATCGTCCATCACGAGCGCATTGATTCTATTTTTGCACCGGCAATCGGAAACTACGGTTACATGCTCAGGCACACTGAACTGGAACCCCTTCTGGAAGCGGCCGAATCAATTCAAAAACGCGCTTAGTTAGTAACGCCGGTATTTAGAATTGGCTTGCGAGCGCTCAAAGTCTTTTCGATTGCGCGACTCTGCGTCACGGAAGCTTTGTTGCGATTTGGCCCATTTCTCGTCAGACTCTTTTTTACGCTGTTCGGATTCTCTCGCCATTTGCGCCATTTTTACAGCATGCTGCTCTGACGCGGTCAGCTCAGGACTTACTTCAAGAGAATTCAAATACTGCCCCACCACAGGTGAATCAACCCAGGCTTTGTTGCCGGCCGCACCGATGATGTAAATGAATCTGCGCACAACATACAATCGAAATCGAGCCAGTTGTTCCTTACTTGAACCAGGCGCAAGCTCAATCTGACGGCCCTGATACCCTTGCAGATTGAGAGAGTTTCTGCGCAATTCCACGCTCTTTGTCGTTTTGGCAATATTGGTACAAACTGCATCAAGAAGGGCACCGACTTTATCTTCGGCGATAAATCCAGGCGCAATCAAATAAGACATCACGTAAGCGCCCTGCGTCTCAGGATAGCTGTAATCAACTGAGCGCATGCCTAATTGATTGCTGTATTTCATTTGCGGATTTCCAGGCAGCAATACTTTAAAGCGCCCTTCCGGATATGAATACTTGCTCAATTTATGAGCACCAAAACTTACCTTTGCCGGTGTCAATTCTTTTGAATTCGGCTTAACGGCCAGCGCGCTGGCAAAATCTTCGGAACCGGGATCGCCTTCAGCCTTCTGGGCGGCCGCGTTCTCTGCCCCGGTGGCTTTGACATTGCTTGTCGGGGTCTGAACCGCCGGTGGCGCATTTTGTGAAGTGACGGCAGCGGGCTTTGCTGCTACTTCTTGATTGCCTTTCTGCATTTCACCAATTATTGATTTGAAACGCGTCAGAAAATCCACTGAAGCATCGGGTGGATAGCTCAAGCGCGTAAAAAAGTGCTGATCGGTAGGCTCCGAATATGGTGCCATGAACAGAACCATATGCAAAATCAGATTGGTTTCGCTGGGGTTGCGCTCCCTGCCTGTGTACTTGCCCTGTTTGACGACAATGTCACCGGCCACTCCGCCGGAATCAGGAGACAACTCTTTCAGACCGGATTGTGCTCCTGCCAGCCCTCTGGCCTTGTAATCGAAATGCAGTTTGTCACCAGTGCGAACAAATTTGGCTTTCGGATAATACTCTTTGACCAGAGTCTCGACTTCTGTGAAAACTCTGGATACATCCGGAGTGGGTGTGGCAGCGGCTTCTGCCTCGGAACCTTTGGCAGCAGGCTGAGACTTTTCTTCCGCCAGAGCTGCCAGCGCAATCGTGGAGAGCAAAATAGACGTTACGACAGCCATCACCTGCGTACGGCAGCAAAATATCCGGCCGACCGGTCTGGAGTTATTCATATCAGCACTCAGGATAAGGGTGACTTCTTATAGAAGTGCCACCTGCACATATTTTATAAACGGGCGCCAGAAACCCTTGTGCGACAGAGGAAAAGAGCAAAGTTTAGCGACCCGAACGACGCTCTTCCGGGGCGGCTGTCAGCTGTTCTACCTCAAAACCTTGTTTCTTCAATAGGTTTGGCAGGCCTGTCTCTCCGACCATATGGGCCGATCCGACCGCCACAAAGAGCGGGCTGCCTTTGGTTTTCAGGAGTGGCTCAATTTTGGCGGCCATGCCTAAGTTTCGATTGTTCAAAAGAGCCATGGTAAAGGGAATCAATTCAGGATTATCAACGGAGTTCTTCACGGCGGTGCGCTCCATTTTTTCCGTATCGCCGGATTTCCAGGCATCGAAAATTGTCGCCATGAAAGTATCGGTGTCTTTCATCTCCAGGAGACTGACTTGCAAAAGTTTGTCTTGAACGTCCGGAGCGAGTTTGGAATCAAGAGCGAGCTGAAACTCAACAGTCTCGAATTCGGCAACCGGTGTCTTGGTCAAGAGCGCCTTGGCCAGAAAATGCAAATCAATGCCCAGAGCCTTGCGCAACTTGGATAGGTCGCCTCTACGCGGCACAGATGCTGTGATCAACTCACGTGCGTACCATGGTTTGTACTGTTCATACATTGCCCATGATTCGCCCGCCCAATTCAGATAGGCCTCAAAGACACGCTTGGTGCCTGGCGAGAGGTGCTTGCTCAACTTGTCGGGCGGAGTATACTTGCCAGACGTATCGACAAGCTGGTTAACCTTTGCGGGATCGACTTTGCGCCTGGAGATATCGACTTCGACTACCAAACATTTGCTTTCGTTAAATGCAGCTTCAATCTCTCTGGGCAGGGGATAAAGCGAAGGAGGCGCGGCATGTATCGTACCCAACAAATAAACAATGTCGGGACCCTTCCTGGCTTTCCACAAAAACAGTTTGCGCGGCTGAGCAGCCGGTTTTGCGGCAGGGGCAGGGGCTGCTGTTGCTAGCGTGACTGCCGAGGCTATCGGCTTGGTACTGATGGAAGGGTCCTGAGTGGTCGTGGATACAGTCGAGGCTGAGGTTGTTGAGGAGGTAGCGGCAGCAGTTGCAGCAGCGGCCTTTGGTATTTCGGCAGTAACTGATTTGGGCGGTGGCGGCAAAAACGAATCAAAATCATTAACCAGGATTTTAAACTTGTCCACGAAATCGCTCGTTGTCTCCGGCGGATAGGACATTTTCACATTTAAATGACAGTCATGATTGGCCGAATACGGCGCCATCATCACTGTCTGGTAGTAATACTCGTTGATGGACTTGGGCGCAGTCCCAGAATTGCCATGCTTGATTTCGACGTCGCCGAGAATTCCACCTTCTTTAGGTCCAATTACAGGACGATTAGTGCTGGTCGAGATGTGTGGTGCAGCCTTGAATTCAAAATGGAGTTTGCCCGCAGTTTGTGAAATCTTTGCATTCGGAAAGTACGCGCG
>JADZFV010000340.1 GCA_020854255.1 Candidatus Melainabacteria bacterium
GACGAGATCCACTGCCAGAGTTGAGCGCGGGAGATTTCCGCTGTGGCTGCGTCTTCCATGAGGTTGTGAATGCCGGCAGCACCGATGCCTCTTAACCAGGACTCGATGTATTGCAAGCCGACGTCGATATTGATCGCCACGCCTTGTCGAGTTACTGCGGCGTCTTCGATTTTTGTGTTCAGCAATTCCTGAGCAGTGGTCTCAAAATCAGATCTCATATTGTGTTTTTGATTCAAGCGATCGCCCAGCGCGTCGTCGAACACCGAGCGAGCGATGGCAACGAGATCGGGATGGGCAACCCAGGTGCCGTCGAATCCGTCGCCGGCTTCGCGTGTCTTGTCTTCGGTTACTTTGGCGAAGGCTTGAGCGTTTATTTCAGCATCTCTGCGGCTCGGTATGAAGGCCGCCATACCGCCGATTGCATGAGCGCCGCGTTTGTGGCAGGTTTTCACCAGCAACTGCGCGTATGCACGCATGAATGGAACAGCCATTGTAATTTGTGCGCGGTCCGGCAGGACGAATTCTTTGTGTTGCCTGGTCTTTTTGATCAGGCTGAAGATGTAATCCCAGCGTCCGGCGTTAAGCGCCGCTGCATGCTCTTTCAGCTCGAAGAGGATCTCTTCCATTTCAAATGCAGCCAGGATGGTTTCGATCAGCACGGTGGCGCGAATGATACCGCGTGGAATTCTGAGATAGTTTTGAGAGAAATTGAAAACGTCATTCCACAATCGTGCTTCAAGATGGCTCTCCATCTTGGGAAGATAGAAGTAAGGTCCGCTGCCTCTCTTAATCAATTCTTCGGCGTTGTGGAAGAAATAGAGACCAAAGTCAAAAAGGGAGGCCGAGCATGCTTTGCCGTCGATTTCAAAATGCTCTTCCAGAAGATGCCATCCGCGAGGGCGAACCACAAGCGTGGCTGTCTTTTCGTTCAATTGATAGAGCTTGCCTTCGGGACTTCTGAAGGAAAGTGTTTTACGGACTGCCTCAATAAGATTGATTTGCCCGTTGATGATGTTTTCCCAGGTCGGTGACAGCGCATCTTCAAAGTCAGCCATAAAGACTCTGGCGCCCGAGTTGAGAGCGTTGATCATCATTTTGCGCTCAACCGGACCGGTTATCTCGACGCGACGATCGCGCAGATCGATTGCCGATGGACCGACCTGCCATTCGCCGTTGCGAATTTCTGCGGTTTCGGGCAGAAAGTTCGGCAGAACACCGCTGTTGATGGACTTCTGCCGTTCTGCCCTCATCAATAGAAGCTCTTCTCGCCTTGCGTTGAAGCGCTCATGGAGCGCGGCCAGAAATTTCTTTGCTTCCGGTGTGAGGATTTTCTTTACAGCTTCGCTGAATTCAGCTGCTTCTGTAGATACGCCTTTGACTCGAATATTTTCCATCAGTACTGCCATATTGTTTGCTCGTTTGTCTGGACGGGGCAACGTGAGTGCGATGTGGCTGTCTGTGGTCTCTATAAATAGATGGAACAGGCAGTGACGTTATCACTAACGTCGATGTGTATATATTGATATATTGATCGAAAGGAATCAATACATCATTTTGTTAATTTCCGGACTTTGCAGTCCGGTGGAAAACATTAAAGCCTGTGAGATGCCTTATTTGCTAACAAATCTGGGCAATTACTTGATAGGATTACTTGATATATTGACCGGTACGGATCAATACGAATAAGTCCTGTTGATAAGGGGGTATTCCATGGTCGAGTCGGCTGTGATCAAAAGCGGTCTGGACGGCGTCGTTGTGGCCGAAACCGGAATTTCTGAGGTGGAAGGGCAACGCGGCCGCCTGATTATCAAGGGTTTTGACGCTGAGGTCCTGGGGTTTTCATCTACTTTTGAAGAGACCTGCGCTCTGCTCTGGTCGTCAAAAGAGAACGGCGCCGAGCTCAGCGAAATGTTCGGACAGGCACGTGTCGATGCCTACGAGATGAGCAAAGACATCTTGCCCGCCCTCTTGCGCGAGCATCCGATGGACTCGCTGCGCACCGCTACCAGCCTTTTCACCTCGGGTATCCAGGTAGACAGCAAGGAATACGCTCGCATTACCGCTGCCATCGGCGTTTTTGCCGCCAATATTTCCCGCATGAGCCGCAAATTGAAGCCCATTGCGCCGGATCCGAAGCTGAGTCATGCAGCCGATTATCTGAGAATGATCACTGACCAGACGCCGACCAAAGAAGAAGTTGCCGGTATGGATACTTATCTGACCACGGTTTCCGACCACGGCATGAATGCATCCACGTTCACTGCCCGGGTCGTAGCCTCGACAGAGTCGGATAACGTCAGTTGTATCGTCGCCGCCATAGGCGCGCTCAAAGGACCGCTGCACGGCGGAGCGCCGGGACCGGTGCTTGATATGCTCAATGAAATCGGCAGCCCGGAAAATGCCGAGAAGTGGATCAACACTCAGCTTGATAGCCACAAGCGCATCATGGGCATGGGGCACCGGATATATACGGTACGCGATCCGCGCGCGGCAATCTTCGAGCAAGCAATCAGAAAGCTGGAAGACGCCGGACTGAAGGCGTCTCGCCTGACACTGGCCAGAGCGGTAGAACAAACGGCGGAGCGTATTTTGGCTGAGCGTCATCCGGAAAAACCGCTTAAAGCCAACGTCGAATTCTATACAGCGGTATTGCTCGACTCACTGAAATTGCCCAGCAATATCTTTTCGTCCACATTCGCGGTCGGCAGAGCAGCCGGATGGTTTGCTCACATTGCAGAGCAGCGCGCATTGGGCAGGCTAATCAGACCGGCATCCAAATATACAGGCTCATACCCCAGGTAAACACCAAGGTGCGAGAACCAGAAGGTCCCGACCCCGAAGATAGGTTGCTTACAGGCAGTCAAGCCGCTGAGTTTCTCGGCGTAAAGTCCGCGACTCTCTATGCCTATGCCAGCCGCGGCATGATTGAAAGTCAGCCGGCAAAAAACGCCAGAGAAAGGTCGTATCGATTGAGCGACCTGATCAGGCTCAGGCAATCCTCGCGCGGATTTAAATCTGCCAAAGATCAAGAGCCGGCAGTCTGGACCGGACCTGTGATCAAGTCTGCGATTACAGAGATTCGAGAGGATGGGCATTACTATCGCGGGCAGAGCGCACTGGAATTGGCGCGCACCGACGAGCCGTTTGAATCCGTGGTCGACCTTTTGTGGGAAACAGGCGCAACGCAAACCAATCAGTGGAAAAGGATGAGACCGCTACAGCTGCCGAAAGAATTGCGACCGCTTGCATCGAGAGATGCGGACTTTCTGGATCTTCTGAAACTGGTGCTTGTGAGCGCCGAGATGAGCGATCCGGTGTCGCGCAAATTGCTGGCTACCGATATTTTTGATACGGCAAGACGTTTGATTGTCACTATGTCGATGAATCTCGGATTGCCCACGAAACGAGACAAGTACATGCCTGACGGTCCGTTTCCAATTGCCCAGACTTTGCTGCATGCATTGACAGGCAACAAGTCGCGTGAAAAAGCGCAAGCAATCAATTCGGCGCTCGTGCTCTGCGCCGACCATGAATTGAACGCGTCGGCTCTAGCTGCACGAATTGCGGCTTCCTGCGACGCCTCACTTTATTCGTGTGTGGAATCAGCGCTCGGCGCCTTCAGCGGCAGCTTGCACGGCTCTGCCAGCCGCAGAGCCGAAGATATCGTCACCACTTCGCTCAAGTTCAAAGCCGCGACCGCCTGGCTGAAAGACTACTTGCGCCAGTTCGAGTCAATTCC
>JADZFV010000341.1 GCA_020854255.1 Candidatus Melainabacteria bacterium
CATTTAGCCACACGAGTCATAGCTGCGGGTTCATTTGGTATCTTTATGCAAGCTTGAACGAATTGGTAACTGCCGTGCGTGTTTGTCTGATTTCCCGCGAATATCCTCCTGATACCGGATTCGGCGGAATCGCCACTTTCACTCGCCACCTGGCTCATGGTCTCAATGAAATCGGTCATGAGGTTGAAGTTGTGGCTCTGGCCAAAGACGGCAACGATCCGGATCTGCAAAATGATGACGGCATTCCCGTGCACCGGGTTGTTCCCTTGCCGATCGGCTCGAACCTGGGCTGGTCTTCATTGTGCATGCCTTACAGCCGTTATGTCATGAGAACCAATTCCGCCTTGTTTGCCAAGTTTCAGGCGTTGCATCAGGAAAGACCTTTTGATGCAATTGATAGCCCGGAGCTTCTGGCGGAGGGATTCTATCCGGCCGTGACCAAGTGCGCGCCAATGCTCGTCAGGCTCTACACGCCGCATTCCAAATTTATTGCCGAGCGTCTGCATAACGTGACGGACACTTTCGATCATCAGTTCGTCGCCATGGTCGAGCGTATTGCCATGCTGCAGTCCGATTTGATCACTTCTCCCAGTCTCGATCTGGCTCAGTATGTGGCAGCCGACCTGGGCATTCCCGTTCAAGAAATCGATATTGTCTACAATCCGATCGACGCAATTAAGTTCAGTCCCGGTGGACCGCGTGCTCACTTCGGTCGCCCCGGTCCGACAATTCTTTTTGTGGGTCGTCTGGAGGCGCGAAAAGGCATTCATTATCTCATAGACGCTGTGCCGAAAATCGTTGAGTTCGTGCCGGATGCTCATATTGTGGTGATTGGCGATGATACGCAAAATGCCAGCGGGCAAAAATCGGTATTGACTGAAATCAAAGAAAAATTGACGATGAATGGCTGTTCACAATCAGTCACCTTTATCAACCGTGTCCCGCTTGATTCGCTGCCGGATTACTATCGCGGTGCCGATGTATGCGTAGTGCCCTCTCTGTACGATAATTCTCCATACACCTGCCTGGAAGCGATGTCTTGCGGGCGCGCCGTGATCGGCACTGATGGCGGTGGCACCAAGGAATACCTGGAGCACGGTCAGTCGGGAATAATTGTGCCGGCTAAAAACGCTGAGTCCATAGCAGATGCTATCATCAGATTATTGAAAGATGAGCCGGAGCGCCAGAGATTGGCTCAAAACGCCAGAAGGCGCGTGCTGGAAGTTTTCGATCGCAAGGTGATTGCCAGGCAGACCGCAGCACTTTATGAAACTGCTGCAGCCAGATTCGTCCGCAATCGTGAAGGGCGCTTGTACAAGGACTCGTCTGAAAATATTTTGTTGCCGGCTGACGAAATTCTCTACCAATTCGATCGAATGATCGGAAACCTTGTCTTGCAGGCATCCTTGCGGGCACGGCTGAAGGCTTTTTTTGAACTGACTTTTAAAAGGCCGCGACTGACCATAGCCAAAATTGCTGTCGGTTTGTTCAATGTATTCGGCTTCGGGCAATTGGATTTGGCAAAGCAGCTCAAGAAAGAAGTCGCTGAAAAAGAGCGCTCCAGGTTGATGTTCGGCCCGGCTGAGATTGGGCTATAACCAATTTTCAAGAAGCCGTTTGCCTTGCACCGTCTTTGCCGTTATTCAGACCTGGATCGAGCCGAGCGCATCAGGTTAAGCCAGGCAATCATACTGACCATAGAAGTGCAGAATAATGCCAATGCAATGCCTATTAAAAGAGAGGCCGGCCAGAACTCAAATCTGATTGTGTGCTCGCCTTTCGGCACTCTTACGGCACGGAAGCTGATGTTTGCTCTCTCAATTACGGCGGGCTTATCGTCGACAAAAGCTCGCCAGCCCATGTAATAAGTGTCCGTCAAGATCAAGTAGCAGTCAGAGGGCGCATTCCCCTTTACGATGACTGTAGACGAATTTTTCCTTTCTGTCGCCGCTGGAATTAGAAATGCGGGCTCGGTTTTTATGTAGGCTGCGATTTCATTCGATTCGATTATTGTTTGCAGGTGGCAGTCAAATGACGCGTCCAGCATTCGCTTACAAGCATCTGCGAGTGAACTGACCCTGAGAATGCTATTGGTGAAGTATGCTTGCGGCAAAGCTTTCTTGTTTTTGTAGAGCAAAATCTGGCTGGCATCCTCGCTGATAAATTCAAGGCGTTTTTCTTTTGCGACTGCGGACTTTTCTGTCGGCTCCGTTTGAGATAAATCAAGCAGCTCAATTCCGTTTGCTCGTGTTGGTAAGCCCTGGCTGTTCAAGGGTACAAAAGCTTCATTGAAGACGCTGGCTATGTAAAGTACGACGTAAAGCTCACCGGGCTTTTGACCGGCTTTTGATGGCGGCAACTTGATCGAAAGGTGCTGAACAATTCTATCGCCAGATCTAGTTCCGTTAAGTCCAAAACGGCTGCCCTTTCGAACCACTTTACCTGCGGCGTTAACGATGTCTGTTTGTATTGCAAGGTACCGCGCACCTTCATTTTTTGCCTGCCAATTTGTCTGAAGGAAAAGCTCTCCTTCAGCCGTCAGGCGATAGTCAACACCTAAAAGGGAGATTTCATCGAGCACCGCATGTGATGCTGCACTGACAGCGCTTATCGATTTGAATGCAGGGGCGCAGCCGGCTGAAGAATGGATCGGCCAGCGGGAAATCAGATATTTGACGCTGGCAACATCGAGCAGCCTGGAAACCGCGGTGGTATCATAGCGAGACTTCTCGAATCTGTCGTCCAGCTGCCTGAAAGCAACAACCCACCTGGGCTGCAGCGGTCCTGTCAATCGATAGTCGCGAATGTCGTGGACCATGCTTGTGTTGGGATGAAAGAAGAACCTCCCGCAAGCAGTCATGCGTTCTCCACTAGACTTGATGGCATCTAACGCACCGCTCGACACGTAGGTTAGTGAAACAGACGGTGGCAGGGCCAGTCGAGCGGCACCGCCCAGGCTGAGTAGATTTGCCGCCAGAAAGATATAAGCAAGTTTTGACAGATGAGACGATTTGATTCTGGCAAAAATGCAGATCAGGCTGCTCAAAAGCATTACGCAAAGAGCAATTGCTCCATTGACAAACTCCTTCGAAATCAGCGCCGGCGAGGGTAGTGTGCCGTCAAATCCCGCCAAGGCAATTGCCGATTTGGAAAAAAGATAGGGTGCCGTCGCCAAAAAAATCGACAGTAACCCGAGCGGAATCAAGCGTTTCCGCTGCTTTTCAGCGACAGCGCCGATGACCAGATCGACGCCTTGAGCTGCCAGTAGCGTGAGAAGCAACAGTAAGGGCGCCAGGAAATAACGGGGCGGAATGAAGCAAAACGGCTTGGCTGCAACTACCTGCGCCATGGGGCCCCAGCCACTTGTCCAGACGACCAGAAAGACAACCGTAAGACTCAATGGCCGCAATCGTTTGCCCGCAGCGATTACCGCAAACAGTGCCAGTGCCAAGGCTACCACGCCCAAAAACGGGCTGCCGCCCTGGCAAACCGGAGTGATCAATCCCACCAAAAGCGTTACCAGCGGTACTTTCTGGACGAAAGTCTCATGGTACTTATATGAATCCGCTGTTGCTATCAATTCACAAAATGGGAAAAGCAAGGGCGCGGCCAGGCAAATGCCAATTGCGGCGGCAATCAGCAAGTTTTTCAGCCAGCCTCTGAAGGGCAAAAAAGCAATTTTGGAAGGCTCAACTGCTTTTTCTGTGATTGGTTTTGCAAAACATAAAACAGTGACGGCACAAATAACCGAGAGAAAGGCGAACTCGGGATGCATGCAAACCACAGTAAGAGCCGCACACGTTCCTAAAAGAAAGCGGCCGGACAAGGTGCTTCTATTGGCGAAGCAAAGAAATGCGCAGGCAACCAGCGGAAAGAATTCCACTTCGTTGGGCAATTCAAGCTCGCGCAATATAAAAGGACACAGTCCATAGGCGATGGCTGCAAAAGCTGCAGCACCGGTCGACGCAGCAAGCAAACGCGCTAAAAGAAAGGAGCTGACAGCAGCGATGAGCGCCTTAAAGACGATGCCCAGGTTGTACATGTAAGGGTTCGAGGCGCCGAACAAGCCACGCAATGGCGAGAATGTGCAGTATTGCAATTCGGCAAATGTAGGAAACCCGCATCCAAAGCAAGGATTCCACAGTGGAATTTGCAGCTGGCGCATTTGCTTGGCTGCATACAATTGAAATGGTATGTGAAATTGATACAGCGAAGGATCGAAACATGGGCGAGGGACTGCAAAGCGGCATTCGTTGTTGAAAAAGGTATCCTGGCCTGCCAGCACGCCCAGATGGGAAATTACCTTTTGTGAAATTACGGTACGCCCAAAGCAGCCAAACAAAATGAATATCGCAATAGCAAAAACCAAAAGCCAATCGCCTGATCGCCGGCGATGCTTTGGTACTGGCTGAGAAGAAACGGTCGTGGGCGAAGAAGAAGGCAAAATATCGACAGAGTCTCAATGCATTGCTTTGACGTTTACGGGCGGCACTTCGATCTTACTAGTTGGACGATGCCGCTTTTCTGAAATCGTTCTCCTTTACTACCGCTTCAGTCCTGATATGCTCTGACACGACCGGAATAAATCCCCGATTGCTGCGCTTGCGGCTTAAAGTGTTGAAGATGACGGACTACCTGACTCGCCTCGAGCATGAAAGCGTATTCATAGTCAGAGAGGCTTACAAAAAAATAAAGAATTTGGCCCTGCTCTGGTCAATGGGCAAGGACTCGACGGTGCTTTTGCATTTGGTGCGAAAGGCATTCCTTGGGCATTGCCCTATACCCCTTCTGCATATCGACACCAGTTACAAGATTCCTGAAATGATTACCTGGCGCGACCGGTATGTCAGAGACAACGGACTTAGATTGATTGTCGGGCAAAACAAGGCGGCGCTCGAGCAAGGCATGGGCCCTGACAAGGGCCGGCTGGTTTGCTGCGGCGCTCTCAAAACGCAGGCATTGCTCGACACAATAAAAGAAAACAATATCGGCGGTCTCTTGCTCGGCATCAGACGTGATGAAGAAGGCTCCAGAGCCAAAGAAAGAGTGGTCTCGCCGCGGCCCGAAGATGGCACATGGACGTATAAGGATCAGGTAGCGGAAATTTGGAATCACTACAATCTGCATCTTCCAGACAGCGTACATATGCGCGTTCATCC
>JADZFV010000342.1 GCA_020854255.1 Candidatus Melainabacteria bacterium
CTTCTCTACAGTTTACGATGATCGGTGTCGGCATCGCCTGGGCGTCGATCTTGTCTATGCCGTACGCAATTCTTTCTGCGGCCATTCCACCTGAAAGAACCGGCGTCTATATGGGCGTCTTCAACTTTTTCATCGTGATTCCGGAAATCCTGGCGTCGGTGACTTTTCAACCACTGGTAAAGTATGTTTTTCATAGCAACCCGCTATATGTGGTGATGCTCGGCGGCGCATCGATGCTGGTGGCGGCCCTTCTGGTAGCAAGAGTCGAAGACTCAGGTGAAATTGTTGAAACAGCCGGCGGTGGGGGACATTGAAGGGGTTTCTTCCGATGACGGAATCGACATCCAACCAAAGACCAGAACTAGAGATCTTGTACCGCGATGAATTCATGATTGCGGTTAACAAACCGTCCGGCATGATCGTTCACAGAGGCTGGGACAAAGACCCGGTCACAGTTGCCGACATTTTGCGCGACGACATTGTCAAAGCGAAAGTTTTTGCCGCGCACCGCCTTGACCGGGGCACAAGCGGAGTTCTTATCTTTGCACTCAATGCCGATGCCGCTCGCAAACTGCAGCAGCAACTTGAAGCAGGAAAAGTTAAAAAGCGATACATCGCACTTGTACGCGGACCCATGAAAGAAGGTTGCCTTCTCGATTATCCAATTAGAATAGACAAGGAACACGAGCGCATACCGGCGGTAACAGAGTTTATTCCGCTAGCACATAAAGATAGATGGTCATTAGTGGAAGCACGTCCGCATACTGGAAGGCTTCACCAAATTCGCAAGCATTTAAAGCATCTGCATCATCCGATTGTTGGAGATGTTCTCTACGGCAAAGGCGACGTCAACCGATTTTTCAGGGAAACATTCAATCTACATCGAATGGCATTGCACGCGCTTGCACTCACAATCAAGAATGCAAACGATGAAAGCATAACCGTCGAAGCCCCCCTTCCAAAGGATCTGACTGAGCCGTTCAAAAAGCTGGGGATCTCTTACTAGTTATTCTGTTCGTCTTGATTAAAAGAAGCAAGAGCACCCATTGCCATGAACGCCATGCCAATGTCTTGATAGAGCAGATCCGATTTCATAACTTCGTCACTGACCGCCGCGATTTCCGGCAGCGAAATCAGGCTCTTTATCGCATGATATGGTTCCGGATGTTGCACGCAATCCTGAAGAAATGTCCAGGGCTGGAGCATCAATTTCTTATCGCGCGATACTACGAAATAGAAGTCCTTGTCGTTCTCATCTTTCGCGCAAGTCCATGCCCACCCGTACTTCTCGATAAAAAGATTTGCGAGCACCGCACCGAGCTGAACGAGCAGCGCTTCTATCTGTCGCTCTTTGAACTGCGACTTGGCTTTCTCAAACTCGACCAAAAACTCAGTCAGCTGTGCTGCAATTTTGTCGGGTCCAATTGCAAAACTCGAGCAGCCGATCGTCTTCAAACCGTCACGCCAATGAGCGTCCAACTCTGACTGCAAAACGGGCGAGAGAGGACGCTCTTCGATGTTCATACTGAAACAGAACCAGTGAAACTACTTATCTTTAGGCATGTCGGCGGGCGGAGGAGTTGGGTCAGCAGAAACGGAACTGGTTTTCCAGCTCTCTTTGTCGACTTTCCATTCACCGTTTTCTATGATCATCTTACATTCGCCTTTTGTCTCATCTTTCGTTTTTCCAACCAGGGGATTATCGTGGAATACGGGCTTGCCGTCACCTACAACCAGCGTCAAGTTGGCCTTATCGCCCTCAACTTTGGAAGACACGATGTTCACATTTTTCGGGCAAAATTCCTGCATCATGCTGAACATCATTGTGCGTTCTTGCGCGGGAGTTTCTTTCATCTGTTTGACAAACTTAGCAGCGAGGAAAGGTGTAACATCCTCATAAGTCTTCGCATTGATCATCGCTTGATGGTACTTGCCGTACACCGACTCTGGCGTTGGTTTAGCGTCTTCGCCAAAGCTCAAGGGCGGAAACAAGCAAATAGCCAAACCGCTAATCAACAAAGAGACGGACGCCGCGCGAGATTTAGATTTCATTTTGATATTTTATCCTCTTCAGAATATCTGCAACCTCTGGTTCTACGTCCAACTTGCGAGGTTTAGGAGTAATTCTCCGCCCCAATTGGGCTGACGCAAAACGCTTGACAATCGAATAAGAGGAAGATAATAGAACTGTTTCAAAGCCCGCAAGCGCCAGCCAGACCGCCCGTACGATGCCTGCGGGCGGTGGCCGGCAATCTATGCATTGCTTCCAATAGAAATCTGAACCTCGGCTAAAGCACTGGCACGCCAAAGCCGCAAAAATATCCATTGGCAACATCCTCAATGCGGCACTCGTGAACTGATCGGGGGCTTTTTGAAAACAAGTTTTTGCAATTTGAGTTTGGCAATTCGAGTTAGGCGTTTTCAGTAATGCTTTTCAACAGCTTTTCTTACTTCGCTTTCTTTCCGGTAGTCTTCGCACTTTACTGGGCGTCGCCGCGCGCATTGAAAAAGCCTGTCCTACTGGTTGCCAGCTACGTCTTTTACATGAGTTGGATTCCAATTTACGGACTGCTGGTCGCGGCTCTCAGTCTGGTCAATTACGCGTTCGGATTTTTGCTCGAGAAAAGTCGCAAGTCTGGCTCTACAAATCAGACCCTGGCAGAAACAGCAGAAAACGCATTGCCGATAGAAAAGATGTCCGGCTACACGTGCACCATTCTTGTGTTCGGGCTGGTGATTAACCTTGGCTGCTTGATCTATTTCAAGTATATCAATTTTCTTTTTAAAACCTTTGTCGATGCAGTCAATCTTATTGGCAGCTCCTTGCACATTCAAATGGCTCAGTTGCACGCCACCGCCTTTGATATCATCCTGCCTTTGGGAATATCCTTTTTCATTTTCGAATTTATCCACTACCTGGTGGATGTCGCAAAGGGAGAAAAGGCGATTCGCAACCCCATCGATTTCGCGCTATTTGCTGCTTTCTTTCCATCGCAAATTGCAGGTCCAATCAAGCGATTCGAGAATTTTATCGAGCAAATAGGAACGGCGTCTGGCAGATCCGCGAGGGCGCTGAAATTTCGCAGCACGGATATGCAAGCCGGCATTGCGCTTATCCTGCAAGGTCTGTTCAAGAAAGTGGCCATCGCCGACAACTTAGCCGTCTTCGCCAATACGGGTTTCAACCCAGCGCTTCATCTCAATGCCGGTGACACCTGGATAGGCGTGCTCGCTTTCGCACTGCAAATTTACTTCGACTTCTCCGGCTACACGGACATGGGTCGTGGCAGCGCGAAGATGCTCGGAATCTCGCTTCCGGACAATTTCAATTTTCCTTATCTTGCCAACAGCATTGCCGATTTCTGGCGCCGCTGGCATATTTCTTTGTCCACATGGTTGCGGGACTATTTGTATATTCCACTTGGTGGCGGGCGTTCGCACAAAAATCGTAATCTGCTTTTGACCATGCTTCTGGGTGGACTATGGCACGGTGCGGCGCTGCATTATGTGGTTTGGGGCGGGTTTCATGGATGCCTGCTCGTCCTCAATAACTGGTATGACAAAACAGTTAAGGGGAACGCACAGCTCACAGCATTTCACGCTCGACCAGCCGGCAAAGTGCTTTCAGTTTTGCTCACTTTTGCCCTGGTCTTAATCGGTTGGATATTCTTCAGAGCAGACACCATACCTCAAGCGCTGCACATGATGCAAAAAATGTTTGTGGGAACATCGCAAACTTCAGCAAATCCAATTCTTTCAACCATGCTTATCAGGTCACCGATTGTGGTGGCAATGATAATTTACGGCTGTTACGCTTCTATCTTCAGCCTTCCAAAGTTCGCTCAGCAAAAACAATTCGAGCTGCAACCGCTCAGCCTGCTCGGTTGGTCCGCGCGCATTCCTCTTTATGCAGCAGTGGCTGCAGCCGCCATCGGATTTGCACCTCTGCAACCCAGTTCATTTATTTACTTCCAGTTTTAGGGTTTTCCAATAGATGGTAAGAGCAGCGACACCGCAAGCAAGTAAAGGCAGACATGACAGTCTGCCTGACGAACTGCGGGCAAGCATGCCCACAGGTTCTCCGGCGCCTCCGGCTCAAACAAAAATGCGAAGCCCGATGCTTGCACCTCTGGTTTTCACCGCGAGCGTGATCGTATCGGTGCTTTTGCTCGAACTCTGCTTAACCGTGGCAGGTATCGGAGAAGAGGAGTATCTCAAACGCGACCCTGTCATGGGTTGGGTAATGATACCAGGCAAGAAAATGACCTGGCGCAAGGAAGGTTTTGCGCACTTAGAGGTTAACAGCGCCGGCATGTTGGATCGCGAGTATCCTACGGCAAAAAGCGCAGACACATTGCGCATCGCTGTCATTGGCGATTCCAATATCGAGTCACTGCAAGTGCCGAGACAACTGAATTTCTGCCATCTGGTTGAAGAAAAACTCGCCAAGGATTTTGCATCGAACGGAAAGAAAGTGGAAGTTATGAATTTCGGTATTTCCGCTTACAACATCGGACAGCTGTACTTGCGATTGAAGAATCTGGCAACGAAGTACAACCCTGACGTAGTGATAATTTCCGAGTACGTTGATTCGACAAGAAATCTATCTCCGGAAGGGACTGGCTTCTTCCACGCGCGGCCAAACTTTTCTTTGAAGGGTAAAACTCTTGTTTGCGATTACAGCAAACAAGATGAATGGCTGGCAACCGACGAAGGCAGAAGAATGCAGTCCACCTCGTGGTTGCGCGAACACAGCCACATCTGGGGCGTTGTGAGCATTGCCGCAGAGCAAGTTCAAAAATGGCTGGACGGATTTGGAAAGGGCGAAAGCCAATGGGGCGCCGAAGTCACTGACAAGAAAACAACTTTTGATGCCACCACCGGACCGGCCTCGGCATTTGGTGTGTTTATCGAACCAGAGAAAAACGAGTGGCCGGAGTTACCCAGCGTCAACTTGCCTCACAAACAAGCCGCTCTAAGAAAGTGGTGGCCGGTACATGCCGCACTATTGAAAGAGATGAAGCACGATTGCGATAGCATCAATGCAAAAATGATTCTGCTTCGATTGCCACAAGTGAATGGATACAACAATATTGCGGAAACAGAATTACTCAAAAACTTTGCCACCAATTCCAGTGTCCATTTCATTGATGCAACGGACTCGTTTATCCAAAGTGCAAGTAAACACGAGCCACTCTTCTACGGGCCACATATGAGCCCACGCGGACATGCGCTGCTTGCGAAACAATTAGCCACAGAGCTTTCTCCAGTTGTGGATGCTCAAAAGCGAAAGCTACCCGACGTTCGCAAATAGCAGATTCAGGCTCTCAGCCATAGTTGGGTGCGTCCAGATCGTGTCGCGAACTTGCTCATAGGTGAGATTGCCAATCATAGCCATTTGAACGACAGACATGATTTCGCCGCCTTCGTGCGCGAATATGGTACAGCCGAGAATATGTCCATCATTCTTATCGATAACGGCTTTGAGAACACCGCGGGTCTCGCCGGATGTCGTTGCGCGAGGAATTTTAGCAGCAGGCATCTTGGCGATTAGAACATCATGACCAGTCTTGCGCGCCTCCGCTTCAGTCAAGCCGACCCGGCCAAGTTCCGGATCGACAAACAAGGTGTAGGGCACCAATCTGCCTTTTGTAGAGCGCTTTTTGTTGTGGAGAAACAGATCGCGCAGGATGCGAAAATCGTCCCAGGAAACATGCGTAAAGTGCGGACCACCATTGCAATCTCCAATCGCCCAGATGTCCGCCGCGGATGTTTCCAAATACTCGCTAACTTCTACGTATCCACGTTTGTCCAGTTTTACCCCGGTGGCTTCAGGTGCGAGTTTTGCGTTGCCAGAGACTTTCCGCCCTTACCGCCACCTACTATGAGGTAGTCAAAATGCTCCACTGCAGCCACAGGTGCCTCCTGAAATCCAATTCAATTACAGTGGCATACTATACCGCGGACGATTGATCAAAGTGCGAGCACAGCACTATATCTGCCGACAGCTTACGCAGCGATTGGAAGGCGTGAATCAATTAGAAATTTAAGTGCAGCTGGACTCTCGGACCGTTACTTTGATAGCGGTGATGATGATGGTGTCCGCCGTGCTGTCCACGATCGTAGCCCTGGTGATGACCGCCATTGCGGTATACATTGACCTGACCGCCTTGATTGTGAATCATGCCGAGAATTTGACGCAGCATCATTTGTTGAACATATTGCTGACGCGGATCAAAGTTGTAGCTGTAGTCATCACCGTAATTGATCGGGCGACCATAACGATCATATTGATATTGGCGACCGTCCCGATTGTAGGCAGCGCGGTCAATTTGCTCCCATTGATCATATTGCGGGTCTAGTTGAGCGTACCGGTCGGTTTGACGGTAATCGTCCATCTGCCGGTACTCGTCTGCATACTGGTCAAATTCAGGCTGATAGCTGCCGTCATTCCGGGCGGTCCGCAGTGTGTCGTCGTAATAGTATCTCCAGGGCTCTATATATCCATTATTGGTGCCAGGATTGTAGGTCTGTCCCAGGTCAGAGCCGTATTCATTTCTCCATTGCCCGCTGTTGTCGACATAGCCCGTGCCGGGAACGTAAGTCTGGCCGACGTCAGAGCCATAGTCGTTTCTCCACTGACCGTTATTGTCTACATAGCCAGTCCCTGGCCTGTAGGTCTGGCCCACATCGGAGCCATAATTGTTTCTCCACTGTCCGTTGTTATCGTAATAGCCAGAGCCGTCGTTCGCGACGCCTGGTCTGTAGGTCTGGCCTACATCGGAGCCGTAGTTGTTTCTCCATTGCCCGCTATTGTCGTAATAGCCCGAACCGTCGTTCTGAACGCCTGGTCTGAATGTCTGTCCTACGTCACGTCCGTAAGTCGCCCGCCAGTCACCGGAGCTCTCGCTCTGGACACCAGGTCTGAAGGTCTGGCCAACATCACGACCGTAGGTAGCCCGCCAGTCACCGGAGCTCTCGCTCTGGACACCAGGTCTGAAGGTCTGGCCAACATCACGACCGTAGGTAGCACGCCAATTGCCGGAATTTTCGTTCATTTCACCGGCTTTAAAGGTCCGCCCTACGTCTCCGCCGTAGGTAGCCCGCCACTGCCCGCCGCTCTGGGTCTGGGGCTGCTGTCCTTCTCTGTACGTGTTGCTGACGTCGCTGCCATAGGTAGACCTCCAGTTAGCGCGCTGATAGGCGTCTTCGTAAACGCCATTGCCTGCTGCCTCTAACTGGGTATTTCCAGTATTTCCAAAATTTTCGTATGTCATGTGAGAAGGAACCGCACGGTTGCGCAAGGGATGACTCCAGAATAAAGCTGGGCCCGGCATCGCACAATCGGTCACCCCCCGGTTTTCACCACCCAGAGCGGGAAGATTTCATCTTTAATATGAAGAGTTCATGGTGAAATTACGAGCTTGGCATCAGGTCCGGCATAATTTCCGCGCAAAGAGACTGGCGAATTCGCAAAAGATTTGTACTTCACCAACATTAATTCGAAATTCGAACTAACGCATTACCCTTCGGCAATGGTTTTGACAATCTGCGCCAGAGCGTCGGAAATCAGTTGTGGACCGGCACTTTCACGAGTGAGAAATTCCATCCAAGCCGTCAGGTCGGTAAGGTCGCTCATCTTTCTCCACTCTTTGGGAAGCTCGCCACCGCCGTTTTTGTACCCTTTCTCAACTGAATCTTCAATGCCTGGAAGCGCTCCTACAGGCACTCTCAGTAGGTTACCAAAATCAAAGAAAGGAGTACCGCTGATGGCAAATTCCCAATCAAGGACGGCTGCTACCTGCCAGCGATCTGCATTTTTGTTGACCAGGATGTTTGACCCATTGAAGTCGCAATGCGTCAAACACGGGGACCCGTCCCATTCATCAAGAAGTGAACTTTCTCTTTCAAGGAAAACTAAGATTCTTTTTGCAAGTTGTGCATCAATTCTCTGGTCAATGATTGGATTGCTTAAACATTCCCGGACATAAGAAAGGAGCCCTTTTCCACCCATCTCTAATGGATTGCCGACGTTCAGATTCTCATCGAAAAACCCCTGGTGCTCGAAGTGAAAGCTGTGAATACCAGCCAGGGTTTTACCGAGTGACTCCCCCAAATCCGCTATTTCGCTAGCTTCCAACGTGTCAACCACAGTCTCGAGCCGCTTTCCTTCTACCCATTGCATGAGGATATACGGATGACCGTTGACTGGGTTGTCTCTCGAAAAATGACATACAAATGGAACTGGAACGGTCCCTTCCACCAGTTCCAAAAGTCGAAACTCTTTTGCCACACTGTTTGGATCTCTGATGCAAAAGCGGAGCAGCAACGGCTCCTCGTCTCCTGCAATGCAAATCTTCAAATTAGTGTTGGCAAGCCCACCGTGAGTTGGCTCAACAGAAGTCACTTTAACATCGGGCAAAATCGGATGAAGAAGTGCCTCCACTTCTTTATTCGACAGCTCGATGAGAGCCGTTGCTCGATTCCACCCTTCGCGCATCCAAATTCACTCCCGTCAAGCCAGATTCACTGTTGAGCGCAA
>JADZFV010000343.1 GCA_020854255.1 Candidatus Melainabacteria bacterium
GCAGCTGCTGCTACACCGGCATTAGCAGCTGCCACCGCGGCCGGTGCGGCAGGCTCGGCCGCTGGAGCAGGAGAGGGCTCTCCTCCTGCAATCTGCTCCTGACTGGGAAAGAGATCTTCAATGACCGAGCAGACTTGATTTCTGCCTCGATGTTTTGCCAGATAGAGAGCCTGGTCGGCCAGTTCTTGCAGCTTGTCCTTGTCCTGCGCATCCTGCGGGAATGTCGCCAGCCCCAGAGATGCCGTGATTACGCCAATACCCTCAACTGGTTTTGCTCTGATAGCCGAACAAATACGATTGGCAACCATGCGCGCGTTTTCGTGCGCGGTTTCTGGCAAGAGCACGACGAATTCTTCACCACCAAATCTAGCCACCGTGTCCACGTCACGGACGCTGCGCTTCATGACATTGGCTATATGTTTGATTGCGGTATCGCCAAAGTGGTGACCGAGCGAGTCGTTGATCTTCTTCAAATAATCGAGGTCGACGATGATGTAAGAAAATGGGTGACCAAACCGTTGATAACGATCGATTTCTTTGGTGAGCTGCTCAGTGAAATAACGACGGTTGAAGAGAGAAGTCATCGGGTCTGTAACAGCCTGACGCTCAACCTGCGCAAACAGTTCGGCGTGTGAGACCACAACCGCCACCCTGTCTGCAAGGTCGGTAACCATATGCATGTCTTTTTCCGGAAAGGGCGTTTCTCGATCAGAGGAGACCAGGCACAATCCTGCTTTGAAATTACCGGCATGCACGAGAGGGAAAAGGGTCGCAGATTTGAGATCTTCCGGAACCTCGATAGCCTTGCCGACAAGCCGTTCTTTGATCTGTTCGGCGGTCAGGAAAATGCGCTGTTCCAATTTCAACTCGTCCAAAAGGGCAAGCAATAACTGCTCGCCGAAGTTAGGACTAGACGGCTCTTCTTCTTCTATTGACGGATCGCCGATTTCGTCGGCCGACTGAATGACTTTGGCCGGAGGCGGCTCCAGACCCGCTGTTTTGGACTTGGTAAAATCTTGCTGCTGAAAGTCGAATAACGACACGACGCAAAGCGACAATCCAAAATATTCATGCACGCACTCGACCAGAGTTTCCATAATCTGGTCGACTTCTTTGAGCGACTGGCGAATCTCGCTCGATACTTTATTGATAAGGGCAGCCCGCGCCTGTTCTGCGCGAATCATCGTGATCGCTTGCTCGGCGCGGATAACGTTTGAAAGGTGACCGGCGATAGTCAAACCGAGTTCTCTGTCCTGCGGTCTGAATTGTGGTTTGTTGGGCAAACGCTGCCACAAGCCGATCACACCGAGGCGCTCCCCTTCTGAAATGAGTGGAAGGACAAGGGCCATGTCGTGTCCGAAAAATTTATCCCCTTTGCGGGTAAACTCAGCATTTACAATCTTGCCTCTGCCTGACTCGAACACCGCGACAAACGGGTTGTCTTTGTTGTTCATGTCAACCAGAGAGTGACCGCCACCTTTGATCTGCGCTTTGAGAACGTTCTCTTCAGGATCGTACAGATAGATCTGCGAATGGGTAAAGCCCATGTGCTCGGCGACGAGCATAACTGATTTGACTAGAGACTCTTCTGTCGACTGACCGCGAGAATCGCGGAACAAGCTCGCGATCTCATTGATGAGCTTCATTTCGCGCGCGTCCATCTCGATTTTGCTCTGGTCAAAAGACTGTTGAACTACGACCGAAAGCATTTCGGCGACGCTTTGCAAAATCACCGCATCATGCCGGCTCCACTCTCGTGGTCCGCCGCACTGCTGCAATTCCAGAAATCCCGAGAAGATACCGCGCGAACGCAACTGAACCATCAATCTGCCTCTAACTTCGCCCAGCTCGATCAAAGACGAGAGAGTAGGCGACATCTTGTGCAAGTTGGTGTCGTGAGAGGTATCCGGAATGCTGATAACGCCGGCGCCTGACTCATCAGGGAAACGCGAGAGAAATTCCAGGACGATGGCCGTTGATTCTTGCGAACCGAGCTGGTTGCCGACAAAGCAAGTATGCCCGCTGGTGGCAAACTCATTGGTGACGGCCAGTTGATCGCCCACAACCTGCCAGATCAAGCCACGTTCTGCTTGTACGACTTGAGTGAGGGTTTCAATTGCATACTGAAGAATCGAAGTCAAATCGCTGGAGTGGCGCAGTTGACCGATAATGTCACTGATAATCGCCTGAGCCGGCACAGGGATGATTACATTTTCCTGGGGCGCCTGATTTTCGTCGGCCAAGGTCTGCCGCAATCCACGCAAGACCGAGGGGCGCGGCAAGGGCTGCCCGTCAGGACCGACTGTTTGACCGCCAAGCCTGTCGGACAGATCGCCTGTTGTTTCAAACTCCGACTCGGCCGTGTTCAGGTAGTCTTGATCGTTGAGCTGCTTGGGCTTGGGCAGCTCGAAGGCGGAAGGTCTGGGCAGAGGTTGCGTACGCACTTGCTGCAATTTTTGCAGATCGGCTCCGGCATCACCGCCTCCAGCGACACTGGGCACCGCCTGTGGTGCACCCGGCAGTCCGGGTTGCTGAATATTCGGCATCGGCCGCGGCGGCGCCACAACCGCACCGGAAGCGGAAAAACCGCTCGACTCCATGGCAATCGGGCTCACCTTGCTGTGGTCGACAATAATCGGTGGCTGCTGCGGAATTTCGGCAGGCTTCAAAATCAGATTCTGTTGAATGGGCGACTTCACGACCGGCCATAAATTACGAATCTTATCGACAAAGTGATTGGCGCTGCCGCAAGGACCCAGGTTGACGCGAGCATCTTCCAGACGGTTGCTCTCGCCCAATTCTACCGATTGCCAGGCCGGCAAAAGCCGGTTGAACGCCTGGCGGACAATCTGGGCATTCATCGAGCCCGAACATTGATACTTCTCACCCTGGGGCGACTCCAGCGCTTGCTGAGCGTACAAAATCAAGCATAGCCCGCGGCTCTCTATCAGAAAACACCACTCATCAGGCGGCTCAGGGCGGTCTTCCGAAAAAATTGATACGCAAAATGCGTCACGCATCAGCTCTTTAAACCTGAGTCCAGTGGGAAGGAGCCAGGCAGCCGAGCGGCGCGACCAATAAACCAGCACGGGGGCTAATTTTTCAGCTACAGCCAGCTGTTCGACGTCACGAATGAAGGGCAAAAACTCGCCAGGCGAAAGGATGCTAAGCGGCAAAGCGCCGGGCCCAGCTTGCTGCACCAACATCATCTGCAGTTGTGAACCACCAGGCTCCGGCATCGTCGCCCACCATTTGCCAATAGGGTCGTCTTTGTTTTTAAGACTCGAACCCCGCCATATTACTAATACCCAGATGACGATCCAGTTAATCTTGCTGGAATTTAGCATTCGAGTCCCGAAACGCTTTGCCTTGCAAGGTTGCATGCTAGGATCTCGAAGCCTGGAGGGGCTTGCAGTCGGAAGCCGCCTGGCTTTATCGGCATACAGGCGAGCGCAAGAACTGTTCGCCTGCAGCTTGACTTCAAAAACGAGCAGATACGAATCAACAGCATGACAGTAGACAAAGCCATAATCGAACAGGCACAGGAAAAGGCGAGCGAGCTGCGCGCCTCTGCCGAATATCGCGAAAACATAGATTTCTGGCATCAAGCCTGGAATATGTGCACAAAGCCTTACACCAGAATGCCCGACCTCGAGTATTTGCCCTGGATTCCCGAAAGGCTGCATGCGGCAGCCGCCTCACGTGTACTGGATCTGGGTTGCGGCTCCGGATGGCTTTCGGTGTATCTTTCCAGGGAGGGATTTAAGGTGACCGGCATCGACGTTGCCGGCCATGCTCTTGAACTGGGAAAGCAGTGGGCGGCAATGGAAGACTTACAGATTCAGTTTGACGCAGGTGACCTGGGTGACCTGCCGTACCCGGACGGAAGCTTTGATGCGGTTGTGGCCAACTCAATCATCGAACATTTACCGCTCTCGCTTGCTCTTGTCGCCGTGGCAAAATTGAAAACAGTGCTCGCCCTTGGCGGAACCTTTGTCGGATGCTTCGACAAAGTTGGCACCGGACCCGGTCAGTACTACAAACTAGACGACGGAACGCAGATCTATACGGACAAGTCTCGAAAAGGCATGATGCTGCGCTATTTTTCCGATAATGAACTGAAAGATCTCTTCAACGGCTGGACAATTGAAGAATTGAAGACTCTGGATTCAGGAAGTCGATTTGTAGTCGCTCACACTTAAAATCAGTGCCCTCATATGCGGTGGCATTGAGGTAGCATTGAATTAAAAAGTACATGCAATCACTAAACGAAGACGAATGCAAGAAAGCACTGGCGGACGCCGAAACTCGCCTGGGAGCAGATTATCCTCAATTGGTTGCGTTGCTCGATCGCCTCGAGGACGCGCAGGTATTGTTTTGATATGCGCTCTCGAGCGAAACGTGGGAATTGTGGCCCTATCACCAGTTCGTCAGTCAGAGCCTGCATTTGCTGGCTGACTTGTATGCGGCGCAGGAAATGCCGGACGAGGCCGAGCATATCTATAAAAAGGCTCTGACTCTGCGTCAGAACGTGCTTGGCGACCAACATCCGCCCGTGGGCACTACAGCTCATTGGCTGGCCAAACTTCTGCATCGAAAGAAGACTTGAAAAAGCCGAGAATCTTTACAAGCTTTCACTGTCCATAAGGCGCCGCGCCTCCCATCCGCCGCTGCTTGCGCATACTCTGACTGCTTATGCGGAATTGATCAAAGACAAGGGCAACACGTCACAAGCTAAGAATCGGGAAGATGAAGCAAAGCGCATACTTGATTCCTAAAGCCCCTGTGTCCATGACAGGACTTGATTACAGAGGTATCGCCAATGTTATGCCGGTGCAAAATCTCTGAACATAAGCCTGTGCCAGTGGCTATCTGAACATTGCACAGGGCACGAAGTCATCGAGTTGTGCTATAAAGAGCAACGTGACAAGTCACGTTCCAAACGCGCAGGAACAGTTAAGGAGTATCCCATGAAGAAGAGTTTGGCAGTCGGTCTGATGATCGCCATTTGCAGTTTTACCGCTAACGCTGCTCAAGCAGAAGATAGCAAAGTCAAAGAAGCCGGCAAGAAAGTAGGAAGCGCCATCGTCTGGCCATTCAAGAAGCTCGGACAAGGCCTCAAGGCCATGGGCAACGGCGCCAAGAAGATGGTTGGCAAAGGCTCGTAATCAGCCTGACTACTGAAGTATTTTAGGGGCAACGCCATGCGTCGCTCCTTTTTTTTGGAGCAACGCCGCACCGGAAAGCTTCAAGAGCACTTCAGCTCTGTCCACATACGATCGTAAGTAAATATCGCCTTGCCGACATCACCAATCTCTTCGCAGCGAGCAAGAACGCTTTCATCGGGATAGAGAATTTTGTCATTTTTCAAATCATCCTGCACCAGAGGCAGGGCAAGAAGGTTAGGCGTCGCATAGCGAGTGAAGTTGGCGATCGCTGCGCCGGCGGCAGGCTCCAGTATGTAATTAATCCATTCGTAAGCTCTTTGCAAATGCGGCGCAGCCTTGGGAATGCACAAACTATCCAACCAAATTGAGCATCCGCTCACTGGAATTGCATAGCGGACGTCATTATTCTGACGCATCGCCTGATAGGCATCGCCGCTGTAAACGAGGGCCAGCCAACAATCGCCGCTCACCAGCTGTGTTATCACCTGGTCGGACGAATAGCACATCGTCAACGGCTTTTGTTCTTTGAGATCTTCGGTAGCCCTGCGAATCAAGGCGTCATCTCTGGTGTTGTATGAATGTCCCCGGCGCTTCAGGGCCATGCCGATTACTTCTCTGGGATCTTCCAGAAGAGTGATTCTATTAGACATGCGATCGTCCCAGAAAACGTCCCAGTCGCCTGGCGTCTTGTCGAGGGACGCCTGCGGAAATGCCTTATTTGCGTCAGTGCTTGTCATTGCGCTGTGCATAGCGGCGGTATTATATCCGATACCAGTTGTTCCCCATGTATAGGGAACCGAGTATTTCAGTCCAGGATCATGGGCGGCATTTTGGAAGCGCGGCATGATGTTTTTCAAATTGGGAATCTTGTTATGGTCCAACTCTTGCAACAGATTGAGCTTGACGAGCTCACGCAGCATATAACCGGTGGGTACGACAATATCGTAATCAGAAGCACCAGCCTGCAATTTTGCAAGCAAGGCCTCGTTTGAGGCGAACGTGTCATAGACGACCTGAATACCTGTGCGTTTTTCAAATTCAGGAATAGTATCCGGATGAAGATAATCGGCCCAGCTGTAGATATTGACCGTATCGCCAACGCCATCCGCGCGCCGCCTGCCCCGAACACAGCCGGAAAGTCCAGACGCCAGAAGCGCACCTGTTAAACCACGCAAGAATGCGCGCCGAGAAAGGCTCAAAGTCAGTCTCCTTTCTTTTCGCCGCCGGCTGCCGTCTGTTCCTTTACCTCTACTGCCGTTTCATTCTGCCCGCCAGCTGCATTCAATTCGCCCGCTTCTTCCTTCAAAATGGCGCATGTATTCCAGTCGGCATCGACCACGACATCGTCTCCGATATCAAAAAGAATGCCCTGCCCGGTCACGGACGATACTCTCAGGTCGACGCCGAGATTTGCCTTCACCACGTATTCTGTCGATGCGCCCAGATAGCTGCGGCTGGTCACCTTTGACGGCAGCCCGTTTTGCAAATCGGAAAAGCTTATGGTCAGCGCCTGCGGTTTTATCGAAACCAAAATTTTGCTACCGGCAGCTACACCATTGGCGGTGCTATTATTAATGACCACTTCCTTCTGATCGCCGAGTTTTACTTTAGCCGAGCATTTGTCGGACGACAGCAATGTACCAGAGATCAAATTAGTGTTGCCGATAAAACGTGCGACAAACGGCGTGGACGGGCGCTCGTAAACTTCGATGGGAGTGCCGACCTGCTCCAGATTGCCGTTGTAGAAAACAGCAATCCGGCTTGACAGCGCCAGAGCCTCATCTTGATCGTGGGTGACCATGACGAAAGTCATATTCAATTGGCGCTGCAATCTGGCCAATTCGCTCTGCATTTCCTCGCGAATTTGCGGATCCAAAGCCGACAACGGTTCGTCCAGAAGCAGCACCATCGGGCGATTGACTATCGCTCTGGCCAGGGCAACGCGTTGCTGCTGTCCGCCGGAGAGCTGCGCTGGAAAACGCTCTGACAGATGAGAGAGACGCACCAAGTTCAGTGCCTCGCCCACGCGTATCGCCAGTGCGTCTGATTTAATTTTGGGGCCGGACTTAAGCCCAAAGGCGACATTTTCAAATACGGTCAAATGCGGAAACAACGCATAGCTCTGAAAAACCATGTTGACGGGGCGCTTATGCGGTGGCACGCCAAGTACGTCTTTGCCACCCACCAAAAGCTTACCGGCGCTGGGCTTTTCAAAACCGGCGATCATTCTCAAAAGAGTGGTCTTACCGCAACCGGAAGGGCCAAGCAGACTGAAAAACTCGCTTTGCTCCACATCAAGATTGAGCGTGCGCACCGCCTGGGTCGTACCGAAGCGCTTGGAAATCTCAATAGCCTGGATGGCTTTGGCGCTCATCGGCTCTTTCCTGTGCTGCCCGTCATCATGTCTCGAATTTGAAAAGCGATCTGCAAGTTTAGCAACACTTCTTGCGAGTCGATATCTACTTTGAGAATTTCGGCAATCTGCTCCAGGCGATATCGAAGCGTGTGTCTGTGAATGAAAAGGGCACGGGCGGCCGAATTGAGATTGGCGCCCTCGGCCAGGTAGACGCGCAAGCTCGGTGTAAGCTCGCTTTCCCACTCCTCATCATAACTTTCAAGAGGTTCGATAATTTCCTCGCAAAAACGCTCCAGCTCCGGGTGGTCGATCATCAAGTAAAGCAAGCGTTTTACGCCCAGGTCGCCATATCCGATTGTGAATTCCTTGTCACCGTGCATCATGGAGCCCACGATTAATGCCTGGCGGGCCTCTCTATAACTGTCCGCCAGATCAAGGGTGGTTTCAGCCATCCGTCCGGCCCCTAGTTGAATGCGAGCGTCGGCGCCGCCCGGTTTTTGTTTGACAAGCTCTTTCAGCTCTTTTTGCAAAGACTCCGAGACCTGCTGCCAGGTCTTGCCGGATTTATTCAGGTAAGGCACGACAATTGTCGCTGTGCCTTCAATCTCGGTCATCACGCCGATAGTTTCTGCCAGGCCATCCAGAGCAAGCGACTGCCCCTGGGCATTCAAAGCGCTGCAGGCAAAAACAAGAATGCCGTCGGCCAGGTCGAATCCATAGTGCTGGTCCATGCGTTCCTGGTCCGACGCAGCCAGAGAGCCGCCCAAAAGTACGTCCTTCAGCATGTTTTTTTGAGTGGCGGCAAACATCGGACCGGTCTGGCGATTCTGGTGAAATTCAATCATTGCCGCCAGTGCCGCCGGTCTCAAAAGCTCGGCAATGGCTTCCATATCATCATTTGGCCTGATCATAGAGGAGATGTAGCCGACGATATTTTCGCCCAGCATGACCGGAGCGACCAGCCGGCGCCCCACCTTCAGGGTCGGGATAATCCAGTCTTTGCCGTCGGCTGATTCTACTTTCAGTTGTTTGCGCACGGTTTTATACACTTCATCAGCCAGGCTGCGCTGTTGGCTGGCTGGTGTTCCGCCCATGTTCTTGGCCGCCATCAGCGTAAATTGCGCGGACTCTATGCTGAGCGGGCGGTTGAGCTGGTTGGAAACTTCCTCGGTCAGGCCCTCCAGCCCATCTTCGACGACAAGATTCATCAAAAATGTATGCAGCCTGGTGCTGTTCAGCTTCAACTGGCGCAGGAAGGTAAAACGAACTTCGTCGGCTATTTGCGCCGGGTCGCCAAAGCCAGGCAGGCTTATCAATGGAACGTCCACTTCGTGGCAGACTTTGAGCAATTGTTTGAGTGCCAGTTCGTAATTCGGAGCCGGCGCAAGCGCCGGCACGGGCAGCTTGGCAACAGCGTCAAGCCCGCTCAGCCCGCGCGATGCCTTGACAGGGCGCATAGAGGAATCGGACAAAGGTTTGATCACTACCACCGAAGAAAGCTCGGCGACATTCTTCAATTGCTTGCCTTCAAAAGCTTCGATCTTATTGACCAGCAAGCTTCCCGAGCGAAATGGCGAGCCCAGGTTGGAGATTACTTGCGTGATCGCGGTGTCGATTCTGCCTTCGGCACAAAGCACCTGCGCTTCGGCGAACGCCTCAGAACTGAGCAATTGGCGCAAGGTTGGCTGATATGCAAACTGAGAATGAACCATATATCGATAACTCTACTAGTCCTATCTTATCTTGTCGGCGGCTGAACCTGACTTATATAGACGACAAATCCTCCGGCAAGATAAAAAATGGAAGTGCGCCCGGTAGCCGAAAAGCTTTTTCCTGCAAGACTTTTGGGGTATTCAATCGGCACTCGAAACGGGCACAGGGGAAAGTTTTTGGCTCTGTGAGTCTTGTTTTACGAATGAGCTGGTGATAACATCCGCAGCTTGGAAGCCAAAAACTGGGTTTTTCATTTAAGGAGGATATCGAATGAACCGTGCTGAGCTGATCAGCGAGATTGCTGAGCTTACCGGACAACCCAAGACCATCGTCAGCGAAACTATTTCAACTTTCCTGCACACCATTACCGGTGCTGTAAGCAAGGGCGAAAAAGTGACGCTGGTAGGTTTCGGTACGTTTGAAAGACGCAACCGTCAAGCCAGAACTGGCCGCAACCCCAGAACTCTCGCCCCCCTGCGTATTCCTTCCAGCCGCGTTCCGGCTTTCAGAGCCGGACAAGAGCTCAAGGATATCGTTAACGGCAATATGCGCCAAAAAGCCTACGCTGCTCAAAGCAAGTCTTCTTCCAAACCGGCTGAAAAGTCTGCCAAAAAGACCGCCAAAGCATCGAAAGGACGCAAGCGCTAACCAGTCGACTCGAAAAACAACAATCGAGTCCAGTCACGAATAAGGGTCGAGGGCGAAAGCTCTCGACTTTTGTTTTGGTGGTGGTACCGCGGGAGGTTGCACTGAAAAATGCAGATGTTTTTTGAAACGGCCTCACACCAGGTGTGATGCCAGAGAAAAACTGCCGATCTTGGATTGATAAAGAGTCGCTTTACATGCGGATTTCCGGCAGTAGAAAAGCAGTCAAAAGAGGCATTTGTGGTCGGATTTTGAGCCACTTAAGTGCAGCAACACCATCGGCGACACCACATTCAAATATCGAGGGGATATACCGGCTTTGATTAAACTTTTGCAGAAATCATGGAAACTTGCTCGCGGCCTATTGAGCTTGACATCCGTTTGAGACAAAATTAATTCAACTTCTTCTATTACAAATCAGCCAAGCGGCGGGGCTCACCCCGCAGCAACCGCGTCTCAGCCTATCTAGAAAGTACGCTCCATGAACGATCACATCCTCAACTTCAACCAAAGATTGCTCGGAATGTTTGAACGAAAAGCCGAAGAATTCACAAGATATTCGCAGGAAGAAAATAATTCTGCGATCGTTGCTGCTCAGATTGCCGGATTGTACAGCGAACTGGCAGAGCTGGTAAAGCAATAAAGGCGAAAACAGTATAACTAGAGGTATTTCAAGACTATTGACGGCGCCGCGCACCCGGCGCCGTTTTTCATTGACGTATTGTTGCTGAAATCCACACGTCCCACCCTCACCCTCTTGCTATTGAGTATGATTTGTCCTCATCTAAACCGAGTGTTCAAGAGGGGAGCTGGCAATGCCTTATACGGACAAAACGTCGAAAGAAATGGCCGATGAGTACGTGGACGTTTACCTGAATATTCTTCAAAAGGTGGAAGCATCGGGTCTGTCGATCAGCACGGCCGACGCTGCAAGAGTAGCTCTGGATATCATCGCCAATCTGAACGGATTCGACCGTCCCTCGCCCGACGCCAGCAACGGCTGAGAAAAACTCAGGCTACAGGTTAGAAGGGCAGATCTTTTGCTGCTGCTTTTTTGGCAACTCCTCATCCGAACCCGCGTCACTGGATACAGTGCGCGATAGGGGAGAAGGTCTCTTGATGTCGTAGATAGCCCTGAAGATAGCCCTGATGAAGCCGGGTTTCGCTAAAAGTTTTGCAAGAAAAGCCCGAAAACGCCCAGTATTTCCACTTTTTAAACTCGGACGCCTCTAAATTGGGGCATTTCCCATGGACAACCCGGACGGTTTCATTTAATCTATAACCACTTGATTTCCGCGCCTCTATGGCGGCGAGAAACCAGAGGAAGACCATACCACTTGCCTTATGCCGAAAGCAGGGGCTAATTCTCCCCTGATTTTTTTGGGGGGGGGGCAAGGGTGAAGCCAGAAAGGCGGGGTAGAGAACATGGATTTCTTCTATATATTCGGCGGATTGGTTGCGCTGGTGCTGCTTATCTGTATCGCAGAGCCGCAACGCTTCCTGCCTGAGCCAAAAGACAAAAAGTTCAAAGTCGGTGTCACCTACTGGGGTCACTATGTCGACACAGAAGCAGAAGCACCTGTAGAACAACGGACCATCGAAGTCACCAAATCGTCCGCCAAAGAAAAGACCTGCATCGGTCACACCACCTACGCAATGGGCCGCGGCGTCAGCATGCGCGGCGCGTAAAGTCGCATATGCGCATAGAATAGTGTCGATACGCTGGTCCATTTGGGCCTGCTCTGTGTCGCGTCTGCCCCTTTGCCTGGTGATATACGTGCAATTGCCTACCAAGTCATCGTTGCTCCTTTTGATTGCCGCCCTGGCGCTTCTCTCACCGCCCGTACAGTCCATGCCTGCCGAAGATGTGAAGGCGCCGCCTTTACACGAGAAAGACTTCGGCAACAGTATCGGCATAGAATTCAGCAAAACGGCCGAGTTTAAGAAGGAAACCCAAAAGGCGATAGACGACGCTTACGCCGCTTGCAAGAAGTATCTCAAAGACAAAGAGAAAGGAACCGCAAAGGGAATACCGGCTGTCGTTTCCGACCTGGACGAGACATTGATCGACAATCGTCCGCATTTTGAACAAACTCCCACCTTCAGCTGGCCGGCTTTCGAGGCATGGATCAAGAAAGCGGATGCGCCGCTTTTGCCTAGGACTGCTGAATTCCTTCAGTGGGCACGCAAAAATGGCTTTGCGATTTTCTTTATAACGGGACGCAGAGAGGGTTTGCGCGCCGACACCATTGCCAATTTGATCAGACGCAAAGTGGCATATGACGGGCTATTGATGCGCCGCGAAGGCGACAGGGGCGGAGCCGAAGCTGTAAAGGTGCCGCTCAGACAACAAGTCGAAAAGATGGGATTCACGATTGTCGTCAATATCGGCGATCAATGGTCGGACCTTCAGGGCGCGCACGCGCAAGACTGCGAGAAACTGCCCAACAAGATCTATCTCGTTGAATAGAGTTGATGAAAAAGTAGATCGTGATCTTTCTTTGGGCCGCGCTTATTGGATTTTGAATGTGGAGCCGCAATCTGCCGTCGCCGATTGTTTGGAGCACAGCCAGAGATGGCACCCACATGGATGCGCTAAAGTAGCAAACAAGTCGGTTTACTTGGTCCCGTAGAAAAGCTGTGCCATGAATGCACAATCTTTCAACTCGGCAATGCTCGCATATCGGTCCTTGAAATCAACCGCGGTCAGACGTGAAATTATGGCGTCCAATTGATGGCTGACACGCTTGTTGTAGGAGCGCGGATGCAGGGCCTCGACGCCTTTTACAGGTGACCTTCCGGTGATGAGGAAGAACAAGGTCGCTCCCATCGAATACATATTGCTGCGCTCGTCCGGCTTTGAATTGACTCGCTCTGGCGCCAGATACTTCAAGTAGCTTTTGCCGGCACGTGCCGTAAATATGCCACGACTGGGGTCCGGCCCGAGGTCGATGAGCTTGAGAGTATTGCCTCGCCACATCTGCAAAATATCCGGCGTCAAATCAAGATGCACCACCGGCGATGGCTGATCGTGCAGGTGTCCGAGCAGATCGGTCATCTGCAAAAGCAGCCCAATTACTACCTTTTCGTCGAGCGGGCCCAGCTGTCTGATTTGCTTTTTCAACGAAAAACCTTCCAGATACTGGTGGACAAGATAACCGAAGTCTCCTTCGACAAAGTAGTCGAGAACCGGCACGATATTGGGGTGATCGATTTTTGAAATGCGACGCGCATATTTCATGAACCGGCTGGGTGAGTCGGGCATATCCGGGTCTTTCGGCTCGACCAGGTGATATCTCTTCATTACGGCGACTTTCTTCAAAAAGTTGCCGTCGGCATCCATGACCTGGTGCGAGGCAAGGTAAGACGTACCGAAGCCGGGCCTGTCCACCTGAAAAAGCACTTTGTAGTCGCCGTCTTTGAGCTCCTGCCCTTCTTTGAGCCGATCCGGATCAGCGCCGGCACCGTCGGCGGGAGAGTCCGGCGGCGGCGCCAGAGACTTCATCCAGATATCGGTAAAACTCAAATCCGCATTCGACGGGCCGCGCCTGGCGCCGCCGGCTGCAGCAGAGGCCAGACGAGGTTTCTTCTCCTTGGTGCCGGAAGTGTCAAGAGCCGAAAGCCAGAGGTCGGTGTAGCTCTGTTCGCGGGCCACCGATTCTTCACCGGTGGTCTCGTCCTCTGGACGAACCAGGTTCGTCTCTTTGAGGCGAAACAGCCTGGGACCGCCGGTTTCGCTGCGAGAGCGCTTGAGCAATCCTCTAACCATGCCTATGAGGTTTTTGTCCGCCAAGGGCAGCACTCCTCAAAATAGCCCACGATAGACCTGGGTTTCCGGGGACACCTAGGAAATGTACCCCTTGTGACATCAAGCCCAGAAATCGCCACCGCCTAACGGTTATTGAGTGACAAGTCTTCCTGAAGTCAGATTATCTAACGTAATTAAACCCATATTTCTCAAAAGTTGCACCTGCGCTATGTTAAACACGACCAGTGCATCAGCTTTTGTGACCAGCGCCTGGGTAAAACCGCGCTGCGCATTGATAACGTCGATGTTGGTCCCCACCCCGTTGGCAAGCCGAACGCGTGCCAGCCTGAGCTCTTCAGCGGCAGATAAAACGCCTTTGGTAGCCACCTCAATCTGGCGCTCGGCGGTTTGACTGGTCAAATAAGCATCGCGCACTTCCTGCAAGACGTTAATCAGTGTCTGGTTGGAGCGCAAAAGCGCCTGCCGGGCCAGAGCCTTCTGAGCACCCACTGTAGCCACTGTCGGCATTCCCATGCCTTCTTGATTCCAGTCGAGAAGGAAACCGATGGCATAGGACGGCCGGATTTGCCTGGACGTAAAAGTAGGGGGGGTAAAAACTTCGCCGGCACTGGTAAGCGTGCTATTCAAGGCCGGATTGACGAACTGGTTGATATTGCCGGAAGGGTTATTGCCGTTGCCTTGCGTGACATCGATGACAGTTCCTGAAGGGGGCGTTCCAGTGACCGGCACATCTCTGAACGAGCCGGGCACGAATTGATACTTCTGACTGAGGGTTTGTCCGCTACCTGTTATCGTTCCAAAAAACGAGAAACGGGGATAAAGAGGAGCGGCAGCCACTTGCACCTGCCGGCGTGCAGCCAGTCTGAGCTCTTCGAACTGCCTGAGCTCAGGGCGATTGATAATGGCCAGTGCAATCAAGCGATTGATATCAATATTGGGATCGAGCAGACGCACCTTTCTCACTTCCGGATCGAGCGAAAGCAGGTTGACGCTGGAATTCAAATTGAGACTTACGGCCAGTCTAATCGCGGTGCGACGCAATTCCACTTGCTGGCTGAGCAGGTTTTGCTCATCACGCGCCAGTTGTGTTTCGGCCTGCAAAACTTGAAACTTCGTTCCGGTGCCGGCGCGCTGCAGCTGCTGGTTGAGAGTGACCTGAGCCCTGGAAACATCGACCGCGCGAGTTTGAATCTGCAGCAGCGCTTGATTGCGGATCATGTTGTAGTATTGCCGTGTCACCTCGAGAAGAGTGTCATTGACACTTGCTTTCAGCTGCTGCTTGGAGGCTCTGAAATTATGAAGTTGGGCAAGCGTGCCAAACATGACTGAGCCGCCGCGAAAACCATAATAGCGAAAACCAGCTTGCGTGTTGACGTTTGGCGTTTGGAAAGTAATCGGGATGGTGCCGCCCAGCAATTGAGAACCTTGCAGGAACTGCGATTGATAGTTCATGATCGTGTCCGGCAAAAAGCGCCCGGCCTGCGCACCGAGCCTCCACCTCTCAGTGTTTACTTGCTCCTGCTGAATGCGAATATCGAGATTATTGTCAATTGCATAGTGCAGAACATCTTTCAAATTGACGGGCTGGGTGTAGCTCGCTTCCAGACGAATGGGCGGCAAACGACCACCAAGGGGAATCATCTGACTGGGCTTGGGCAGCTGCAGTTCGATCGTTTCACCGACCAGGTACTGATTTCTGAAATCGCTTGCTTGTCCTTCGATAATTGAAGTTTCCTGCTTGCGATCGGCAGGTGCAAGCGGTGATTCATTGAGTTCTTTCGGAGTGGCAACACCGCCTGTTTGTCCATAATTCAATTCAGAGCCGGCAGGCGCGCCGCTCGGCAAACCGTCATTGCCGAAGGTTGGGTCCTCTGCATTGGCAGAATTGATAGAACTACCATTTTGCCCGCTCTGCAGTCGCGCAGGAAGGGCAGTCTGAGAAGAATTGGAAGAATTATTAGGATTGGCGGAGCTGGTCAGCCGGTCGCCAGGGCTTAAACTGGATGGCGAAATTTGCGCAGCCGCCGGTGTGCACGTCAAAAGGCCTGGCGCACAACTTAGTATGCATGACAACGATAGAAGCGCTCCCAATGCACCCGCTCGCCTGGGCGTAACTGGAGGAAGAATTCGCATACCGGGGGTTTCCATAAATCGCTTGACGTCTTGGGTTGTTGGCAAGCTTCCGCGCAAAGTAAATCACATTGCAAAAGATCTATCCAAGGGATAACGCTAATTTAGCTAACTCTTGCACTGGCTTTGGCAGTAGAAACGCCACCACCTGCGGTTCGATATGCGTCGCCACTATTTTACGAGACGCTGGACAGCCTTGAATGTTTCTGTATTTGCTTCTACTAACATTTCAAAAAGCGATGTTTCGACAGACGATGGAATCGCGCCTGACTGCAACATCTTATCAATACCAATCTCTCTGTTTTTCTGGCTGCGGCTGGAAATCGCATCAGTAACAAGATGAACCTGATAGCCGGCGTCCAAAAGATCGTGCGCGGTTTGACCGACACACACATGTGCCTCAATTCCAGTCACGACAATCTGTTTGCGCCCTGTGCCTTCCAGATAAGACATAAACTGTTCGCTTCCGCAACAACTGAAGCAACTCTTCTCAAACAGTTTGTGCTCGCCTAAACATGCTGAAATTTCTGCCACAATGTTGCCCAGACCCTGTGGATACTGTTCTGTCACCACCACAGGCAGCTTCAAAATCTTCGCAGCCTCGGCCATTATCGTAATGTTGCGGGTCAGGTCGGAAAAATTATTGATATTGGAGCGAAAACTTTCTTGAACATCAACAATGAGAAGAACGGAATCTTCTCTTTTGAGCAAATGAGGATGACGCACTTAATACCTACTTAGAACCTTAGACAACGAACCCAGCCTGAAACAACAAACGCTAATAGAAAACCCGATTTATAGTTTTTTAGAACCGTACCTGGCAACCTGATAATGCAGTTCATCGAACGCTAATATACTGTATTCGTAATCCAGCGGTTGAAACAAACCCTGACCGCATTTAGAGATACTCAACGGCTGCCCGCAGGCGCCGCCTAATATTGACGACCATACGGTTGGCAAGAGCCACCGGAAAACGAAATTTTACCAGGACCAAGTCTATAAAGTGCCGCCCATTCTTGCCAACTACTACCTGACCTACAAATGCAATTCGCGGTGCACTTATTGCGACATTCCGGTTAAGCCGGAAAACATTGCCATCAAAGAAAGCCAGCCAGAGACCATCATTGAAAACCTGGCAGCGCTCAAACGCCTGGGCGTAAAAGTGCTTGATTTCACAGGCGGTGAGCCGCTTATTTACAGATATTTGCCGGAAGTATTACAGGCGGCGAAATCCATGGGATTTTTCGTTAGCGTCGCCAATACGGGCACGCTCTACCCCCGCCTGGCTAAAGAGCTTGTCGGCCTGATCGACGATTTGAAATTCTCCCTTTCCACCACAGACCGCGGCGAATACAAGGCAGAGCGCGGCATCGATGGATACGACAAGGTTATTGAAAGTTTGAAACTGGCTCGCAGCCTCGGCGAGCGTCCATCCATCATCGCCACAGCCACACCCGAATCGATCTGGGGCATGGAGCCGGTTATTCGCCTGGCTCAAGACCTGGGCGTGGTGGTGCTGCTTGGACCGGTCTTCGAGTTCTGCGGCAACGAGCTCTTGCACAGAGACGGCATCAGAGAATTGCAGAGACTGTCTAGATTTGACAATGTCTGCGTCAATTGGGCATTTCTCGAATTCTACCTGAATGGCGGCAATCAGGTTAAAAGCCCACGCTGCCGGGCGGTCTCATCGACAATCGTGATTTCTCCCGACGATCATTTGCTCTTGCCCTGCTATCACATGCACGATGAGAGGCTGAAGATCTCGCACGAAAACGGCAGATCAAATCTGGACGAATTGTGGCTCAGCGCACCTGTGCAGCAAAAACGCAAAGAAGAAGGGTCATGGGACTTTTGCCAGGGTTGCACGATCTGGTGTTATTTCGAGACTTCATTCCTATGGCCGCCCGACCAGTATTTCCTGCTCAACATGAAGAGCAAACTGCGCTGGGGCAAGGAAAAAGCAAAACAATACGTGGAAGCGCGAACAGGACTGAACCTGACCCGCAAGTTGCCCGGTAGTAAAGACAAGTCCGTCGTCAAATTGCCCGCCAACCCCATAAGGGGCGTCAATCAAGCAGGCGGCTGCGGGACCTGCCCGTCGGCCGGGGGCTCTGCTGCAACTGAAAGTGCCGGAGAACTGGTCACCCCTGTGGAATTCAGCCGCAAGATGTAGGGGCGCCGCCCGCGCTGACAGCACCTTTGCCAATTCAAAACGCTCCATTAAGGCGGTCTTTGCCATTTGGTGCCATCTAAAGCGGTTTGTGGTATAACCACATCCTACGGGGCGTTAGCGCAGTTGGTAGCGCGCTTCAATGGCATTGAAGAGGTCACCGGTTCGACCCCGGTACGCTCCAAATTTTTGGCCTTGAAACGGCGTCGCATGCGGCGCCGTTTCTTTTTGGGCATTTACAGATAAAATTGCGCTTACCAGTATTTTGATGTCTAATGACAGTTAGCAAACTTAAGCCAATTACTTACTATGCCTGAGCGAGGTTGAGATTTTGACCGAACGCAACAGTTTTCTTATGAAGGCAATTGCTCTCAGCATATTGGCTGTGGGTCTTCTTCTCGTTGGTTTTCAACTGATAGGCGACGGATTCGAATCGGTAGAAACTCTCTTCATCAAAGTCGAAACGCCCGTCACATATCGATTCGACAAGTATGCGCAGCTATTGAAGGAGTTCGTCAAAGACCACAGCGTCGATTATGCCGCTTTGAAGAAGTCTCCATTGCTAAAAGAAAGCATGAGGGAAATTGCCCACATCAGTCCAGCCAAGATGATCAACGACAAAGAACGGCTCTCCTACTGGCTTAACGTCCACAATCTGATTGCCATCAAAGAAATAGCCGATCACTTTCCAATCACCGATCTCAAACAGTTAGGCAACGATCCGACTCGACGCAAATTTACTGTCGGCGGCGATAAGCTGTCGTTGCAGACGATTAAGAACGAAAAGATCGAGCCCCTCTTCAACGACAACTATCCCGAAGAGGTCTTCCTGATGTGCGGCGGCGCAATAGGGCATCCGTGGATTTTGGATCACCCGGTAGTGCCGGATCGAATGGACAAAGACATGAAGGAAGCCTCATATCTCTGGGTTTGCGAGCCGACCACCGTCGCTTTTGACAAATACAAAGGCCGATTTGATCTTGGGCCCTATCTGCAATGGCATGAAGGACTTTTTGAAAAACGCTATGGTTCGCCGATTGATTTTGTAATGTCCTTTCTCAACGACGATGCCAGAGAAGCTATTGCCAGCGTGACAATAATTAAGGGCTATGCGCTTCCGTTCAATTGGACAGTTAATGATTATGAGTTGAGAAAACGAATTGAGAAAGCTCGCGCGGAGAAAGAAAAGGCATTGAGTCCCCACTGACTCTACTTGAAATACGTTTTAACACAGGGCGCAGGCAATGTGCCGCTACGCATCAGGCAAGGCAGGAGGAAAGATGCAGTTAACTAGCCAGGGTTGGCGCTATGGTTTAGGCGCCGCGGCCGCCGGACTGGCACTTTCTTACTTTGCACTTTGCCCGGACCTTTGTCTCAAATATGTCTTTTCGCCCAGCCAGCATTCAGGCTCAGCAATCGCAGCAGAGAGCGCAAATGCCGCTAACATCTTTGTTGCGTATCCGCCGGACAACGGCAAGGTGCCAGCGTCTTCAACTTTTTTTGTGGGAGCGATCGCACCCGGTGCAGGACTGACCATCAATGGACAGGAAGCAAGAATCGGCCGCGCCGGTTTTTTTGCTCATGTCGTAAGTTTGCAGCCGGGTGCCAATCATTTCACTCTGCAATTGCTCGATAGAGCAAGCGGGC
>JADZFV010000344.1 GCA_020854255.1 Candidatus Melainabacteria bacterium
ATTACGTATCATCGCAAGTGTATATTCCAGGACCGGACCCCAATCCGACCCGCTTTTTGGTAGACGAAGACCTTCTCGATTTTTGTGAGTAAATCACCATGGTATCGACAATAACCCGCTCATACAGTAAAGAAAACGGACTTTTGAATCTTTTCAAAAGAAACTCCAAGGCCGACGATGGCTTGAGCCAGGAAGCCAAATCGAAACTGCCGGCACTGGCAGTTCCGAGAGCGCATCCATCGGCTGCCGGACTGCTGCCAATCTGGGATCTGTTCCACGATGATGATTCAGGCGTCGGCGTCATCGTTCTCAAAGACGGCAGCTACCGCTGCTGCTTTGAAGTAGACGGCGTTCATGTCAGCGGATTTGATGAGATCCGTTTGGTTTCCTTGATGAATCACTTTACAGGATTCCTTAACGGTATCGACACGTCCGTTCAACTCACAGTCGAATGCCAGAACATCAGCAAAAGGGACTATTTCGCCAAACACCCCGTCGAGGTCGTAAACGATGACTTTCTCAAATACGTCGCACGTGTTGTTGAAAACGATGAAGCATTTCTTCTTTCCAAAAACTTTGTGCCTGAGCTCAAGTTCTTTGTCACATTCTGCTACAAGCCACCTCGCGAAAAGCAAGCTAAAGAAAACATCGTCGACTCGACAGTCCGCCGCGTGCTCGATGTCTTCACCAACACAGCCGCTCGCCAGACAGTAGGCGCACACTTTAAAAACGTCACCACTCTCATCCAGCGTGCCTTCGGCTATGCCGGTCAATTGGGCAACTGTGGTATGAGTGCACGTCCAATCGGCGCTGTGGAGTATTTCCACATGCTGTACAAAGAACTGAATCCCAAGTTCGGACAAGATCCGCAAGAGTTCTTGCCTGTACCGCAGCGCCCCAAGACCAAGCAATTGCCTTCCGGATTGCGCCGCGTTTTCCCTGACATGGAGCCGGCTTCGATCAGAGAACAATTAGTCGAATCGAGATATGACTTCAACAAGCCAGATTATGTAGTCATCGATGATTACACTGAAATCGATCCGGACAATCACAATGAAGAGCCCGGACGTTATATCCGCACACTTTATATGAATCGCTTGCCTGAGCGCACCGGTCCTCTCTGGCTGCAGCCCCTGTTGCGCTTGAACTGCAACTGGAGAATGAACATCTACGCTCACAAGCTGGACAAAGAAGTATTCCGCAAACAGATGCAACGCAAGCAAGCCCAGGCGCATGCCAACACATATCAAGGCATCATGGGACCGCGCTCCGCCCCTAACCAGGAAGAAGCGGAAAAGGCAAGCGAAGCGGCCAATATAGGATCCGAACTCTATACAACCAACGTTGAAGTGTTCAATTATGCCGTCTATTTCACCATGAAGGGCGACACTCTGGACGAATTGAACCGCTCGACCGAACTCGTCCGAAGCGCCGGCGCTCAGTGCCGTGGTGCTCGCTTTATCGTCGGCTATCACGAGCAAAAGAGCTTGTTTATCGGCAGCTTGCCTGGTCTGGGTATCGACGTTACCCGGCGCGGCAAAATTGCCAGAACACCTACGGTGCGCAATTCTTTCCCCTTCGTTCACGCCAAACTCGGCTCGGAAGATGGTGACTGGTTGGGATTCTCCAAAGAAACATTGGAGCCGGTTTTCTTGAACCCGTACAACGAAAAATTGCCTAACGCTCTCTGCATAGTCTTCGGTCAACCTGGTGAAGGTAAATCCATGGTTGCCCAGCAAATCATTCAAATGAAGACTCTGGCTGGCGCTAAGTCGATCATTATTGACCGTTCCGGTTCATACAAAATGCTCACCGAAGTCTATGACGACTCCGCTTATATCAAGCTCGGTCCCGACGGTTCGGTTTGCTTGAACCTGTACGATTTGCCTTTAGAAGGACTGGACGGCAAACCAATCGATCCGGCCAATCCGCCTGAATCGCACATCATCAAGATCTTGAACTTCCACTCGGTCATGCTTGGTGAAAAAGGCGAACAGGCTTTGACCAAGGATGAGAAGCCGGTTCTCATGCAGGGCATTCAGAACATCTACCGTGAATGCGCAGCAGAAGGTCGCATTCCTGTGGAGTCCGATCTCGTCAACTGGCTTCAGAGAGAAGGCGCATCAACTCAAAACAACAAGCGCCGCGAAACCTGCGAAGATCTTGCCAATCGCTTGAGCCTTTATTGCCGCGGTGCCATCTTCGGCAAATTGTTCGACGGACCGACATCGCTTCCTCTTGATGCGCAAATCATGGTCTTCGACACATCCGAATTGGCTCACGACAAGACACTCGAGGCTGTCGTAACGCTTTTCGTTTCCGACTTCGTCTTGAGACGTGCTCAGCAGCACAAGCAAGAACAAATGAAGAAAGGAATGCCGGCACGCTTCGTCTTCTGCATAGACGAATTGTGGAGACTTTTGCGCTACGAAGGTGGAAAGACTCTGGTGGAAGATGCTTCCCGCACCAGCCGCCACTTAGGCTTGCTTTTCATCGGTATCTCTCAAGAATTGGGCGACCTTTTGAGAGACGACAGAGCTCGCACTCTGGCATCCAACAGTTCAATCAAGATCATCCTGGGCAACGACCCGAGCAATTTCGATTTGATTCGCGATGCTTGCGGTTTGACACCACAAGAGATGTCCTCGATTGCGCACCTGACCCGCAAAAACCGCGAGTATTCCGATGCGTTTCTTGTCTATCACAAACTCTCGCGCGGCGTGGTCAAACTGGTTGTGCCCCGCTTCATGTACTGGGTGGCCACCACCGAACCGAATAACGACCAGCCGATGCGCTCTCGCATGATGGACATGTGCGGCGGCGATCCTCGCTGGGCATGCCACTTGCTCGGACAGGGCTATCATCCGGACACGGTGCCGGAGCATTTGCTCACACCGCAGTAAGGCGTCGCCCCTTGGGAGACTGGGGCGACAAACAAGAAGACAAACCAAAGACAAATCAGTTTTTTAAGTTCAAACAAGTAAACAGGTTCAAGAGAATGTTCGACTATCAAGCAGGTGAAAAATACAAATTGACGCTGATCATGGTGGCACTGGCCGGCATGATGGCGGGCATGTTTTTCACAGTTTTGTTAATGCCGACGCCCGAGGCCCCTCAGGCTCGCAAGCGCCAGCACCAGCCCTGGATGGACAATCCTGACGTCACAGGCGGACGTATGGCTTCAGCACCTGGCGCAGCTCAGGCTCAGGCTCCCACCGCATTGCAGCAGAAAGCGCAGGCGGCGGCAATGGCGCAGCCTGCAATCAAAACAGATGCCGTTATCGCTCAAACCCTGGTCGAGAAATGGCTGCCCTTTGCTTTCGACTTGAGCTCAGGCTCGGCTAATGACAGTCAGGAAAAGGCAATTGCCTGCATGACTCCCGAGTGCGCGCAGTCCTATAGACAAAGCGTTTGGACGCCTGAAGTTGCTCAACAAATTTCCGCATCCGGGATAAAGAGCAGTTTCCGCGCCGTGAAAATAATCGCCGGCGCCCACCAGACGGACGGCTCTGTCGTCATCACGGTGGAAGGCGAACAAATCCTTTCACCTCCTGACCAGCCGTCTAAGCAAAGAAGCGTTAAGTTCGAATATTTGCTCAAACAGACAAACGACGGCATGAAGATCTGTGGCATCAGTGAAGTAGGGGCTGGAGGTTAATTGCTGCTAACTGTGTTAACTGCGGTAAACCGCATGATATGCGCGAAACACGAATGAAATTTAGGCGAGACTTCCCTAAGATATCGGTCAAGATGGCCGTATAGCAGCCGAAAAACGGCTTCAAAGGACAAAGAGAATGAGTTGGAAAGCACAGATTGACGAGACTGGAAAGATAACCCGGTACAAAGATTCTGAAACGGGTCAATCAATCAGCGCCAAAGAATATGAGCGTCAAGCTCAAATGCAGATGATGCCTGCTTATTCTCCCTATCCGTCCATGCAGACCGGACAGCCGATGATGCCCATGTACGCCGGGCATCCCGGAGCTGCCAATGCTTATCCGGTTCAACAAATGCAGACCGGACGTCCAATCGGACAAGACTTGAGCCAACATCTAATCAATCAAGGTATTCAACAGGCTCCGCAAGCCATGCCCATGCAGCAGATGCCTATGCAGGCTATGCCCACTCAGGGGATGGCTGTTCCTGGCATGCAGCCTATGGGACAGATGGGCGGTGCGCCGGGCAGCCCGCTTGTGCAGCCGGGCGCGCAAATGCTGGGTCCGGGAGGCGCCTTGCCGGTTGGTGCTCCCAATCTCAATGCCCCGGGCGTGGCCATGCCGCCCACAGCCGGTCTGGCTGTTCAGGGCAAAAACCTCAGGATGGAAGGGGTTCCCGGAGCATCAGCGAAGGGACAATTGCCGGTGGCCCACAAATCCAGCCACGGATTTTTGGACGCTACTTCTATCGCTATCTTGCTTCCGACCCTGGTTTTGCTCGCACTGATTATCGCTGCCGCGCATAAGAAGAGACTCTTCCCGTGGCAAACTATCCGCACCTTCAATCCTCCGTCGGGACTTATGACCCCTCGCGATTATGAACGTTCGTTCGTATGCCCGCCCAACCTGCGCCGTCATGGCCGCCTGGGCAAGAAAAATCCCAATTCCAGCTGGACAGATGTCGACGGCGTCGTCATTCCGTTCGGCTTCCTGGCCAGAACGCACTTACCGATCACCATTCCGATGGGGCGCCTGCCTAACAAGAACATGTTTATCGTAGCCCCATCCGGTTCCGGTAAAACAACCTTGATGCGTTCTATCATGAAAGCGCTTATGGCCAAGCCCTGCGTAATCATCGCCCTGGAAGCGAAAGCCAACGATCCCAACCTGGACGAAAAGCGTGAGGGTTTCAAATTCTCGGTTTTGCCTGAAGCGCAGCATGCCGGCTTCGATACTCTCTACTTCAACCCGTTGGATGAAGATTCCGTGCACTGGAATCCATTAGATCTCGATCCGATCGTGTTTGCCTCGGCGATTTGCCAGGACGTCAACTCGCTGCCTCCGGAAGAACAGCACTGGGCGGAACGCGACCACGGCTATATACACGGTCTGGCACAAATTCTTCACTGGGGTGCAGTGCAAGTAACTGCAGAAGACGAGAATGGCTCACCGTCAGAGTTCACTCAATTGCCGCGCAACCCGCGTGGTTTGATGAAACTGGTAAATAATCGTCGCAATATCGTTGAATCTCTTCGCCGCCTCAAGTCAAATCCGGAAGTTGAATCTGCAGAACTTAGTGAATTGACGCAGAAATTGTCGTCCATCATTCGGACAGACAGTGACTGGGACAAAAATATTCAGGGCATCCGCGGTCGCTTGAGGATGTTCAATAACAAGCAAGTCATGCGTGTTACAGAGCAATCCAACATCGACATCCATGCCGCCATGCATCGCCCGACCGTACTCATCTTCGGTGCTCCCGCCTCGATGGGACCGGACGCTGAATCACTGGCATCGTGCTTCGTCTATACGCTGCAACAAGCGTTGCACACCAGATATGGTTCCAAGAACGTACTTCCATTGTTTGCGTTCTTCGATGAATATCAAACTTTGAACCTGGACATAGCCGGCCGATTGTCAGCCATCGTCCGTGGTGCAAACGGCGGATTGACGGTCATCTTGCAGAACGTATCTCAGATTGCCAATTCATCCGGCGCCACCGGCGACTCCAGCCAATCGGGCATGTCGGAATTGAAGACAATCTTCTCCAACAGCGCCGTGCGCGTTTGCCTGCACAACGCTGACGAAACGACAGCCAAATTCTTCTCGGAAGAAATCGGCAAGCACGCCGTCATCGTCCCCGGTATTGCCGACCACTATGCTGCGACCGGATTCGGTATATTCCCGAATTCATGGAACAAAATTCACTCGCAGCAGGTAGTAGCTCGCGTCGATCCTGATTCCATCAAACGTATGGAAAAGCAGCACGCACTTGTGTTCTTGGCTCCAGCCGGTGATGCCGAATTCGGAGAGTGCAAGCCGATGATGGTCGACCTGCGCGGTATTGAAGAAATCGCCAGACTCCACCTCCTGCACAACGTTTCAAGACGCGGTGGCGTTCCGATGGAAGGCAGTGTTGTGCCGACGGAACCCGGCGCTCCGGAGTCTCCGGAAAGTCCGGCTGCACCGCATGCACCGGCAATGCCGGAAGGCGCCGTACCGAGCTTCGCTCGCGGCATGGGGCAGGCACAAGCCTTTGTGCAAGATCTGGCACCTGCTCAATTCGATCCGGCAGCGCAACAAGCTGCATATGGAGAGCCTGCTCAGCAGATGCAACCGGCAGCCTCGGCACAGCCAGCCGCTCAGGTCGCGACATCGGCGAGAATTTGCCCGTCCTGCGGCAAAGAAGCAGGGCAGCGCAAGTTCTGCATCGAGTGCGGTCACTTCATGGGCGTTCCACAACCTGTTGAGCAAGCTCAGCCGCAAGTGGAATTGGCAACGAGTGCAGCAATCGTTCATCCTCAGCCAGCCGCTGACAGCAGTGCACCGCCATTCCCGAGCTTCGTACGCCGAGAGCCAGTGCTTAATCGCTCCGCGCTTCTGGAAAGTCCGCAAGCCATTGCCGATGCTGCTCAATCCAGCTACACGCAGCAAGCGGCTGCCGAGCCGCAACCGGCTGCCCAGCAAGTGCCGGCAACAAATCCGAAGAGCCCATTTCAGAGACGTCCGATGACTAGCTTCAATCCCGATGTTAGCCGCTTCGGATTCACGCCTCCTGGTGTGGAAGCCCAGCCGCAAGCTCAGGCTCCGAGCCCGAATCAAGTGGAGTTCTAAATATCCAGGCAGGGGCAGTTGCAAACAACTACTTAAGGGAGGCGGTTGACGCCTCCTTTTCGCTTTCTGACCCGAAAATCCCGGCTGGGGGGCATTTTAGCGATCAAAGCAGCTTGTTAGATTTTCTCGATTTGGTCTAACAGAAAATCTTGTTAGTTCTTGTCGAGAAAATCTAACAAGCTGCCAAAATTG
>JADZFV010000345.1 GCA_020854255.1 Candidatus Melainabacteria bacterium
CCATACCGCGACCGCCGCCTTCCATACCGCGACCGCCGCCTTCCATACCGCGACCACCGCCCATACCGCGGCCACCGCCTTCCATACCGCGACCACCGCCCATACCGCGGCCACCGCCCATACCGCGACCACCGCCCATACCGCGGCCACCGCCCATACCGCGTCCGCCGCCTTCCATACCGCTACGACCGCCCATTTGCTTCATTCGCTGTTCGCGCGCAGCTTTCATCTGTGCGCGTTCCGAATCGTCAAGAGTGCCGTCATGATTTAAGTCAAAACGTTGCATCATGCGCTGATGCCTTTGTTCGCGCATTTCGCCACTACCTTGACCCTCGCCACCGCCCTGACCATTTCCGCCCCGGCCGCCCCGGTGTCTGCCGCCACCCGCGTCAGGGGCTGGTTGCGGAAACGGGCTTGCACCCGGATCAGTGCCTGCAGAAGGTGCGCTCTGCGCGTATGCCGAAGTGCAGAACAAACTGCCGGACATCAAGAATGATGCAGCCAATGAGTAGGCGATTTTGATTTTCATAAATTACCTTGCGGGATGAGACGGATTTTGGGCTCTCATTATTAATGACGTAATCAACCTGAAAAAAGTTCAATTGAGAGCAGAGTTTTTCTGGATGTCCGGTTCAGCCCGCGTGAACGCCCGTGAGTAAGGTCCCGAGGTGCGCGTGCATATGCTCGGCGGAGTCGAAGCGACTACTCGGCTCCTTGTTGATTGCCCGGTATATTGTTTTTTCCAGGAGTTCGGGCACTTCAAGATGTTTGGGCAGAGCATCCGGTCTGTCCTTTACGTGGCGAATCATAGTGTGAAACTCATGCTGTCCGGCAAATGGAGACTTGCCACTGATGCATTCATACATTATGCAACCAAGAGCGTAGATGTCGGAGCGTGCCGAAGTCTTCTGTTCTATCAAATATTCAGGGCTGAGATATGACGGGTCACCATATACGCTACCAGTCTTCGTTGTCTGCGGAGTCCACTCCGTTTGCCGGAACATGCGCGCTGCCAGCCCGAAGTCAGATACTTTCACCTCAATTCTTCCGGCTTCGTCAGGCAATAGAAAAATGTTGCTCGGTTTGAGATCGCGGTGGACGATTTCCTGTTTGTGAGCACAATGCAGCCCTTCCAGTACATTTACGGCGATGCGCATCGTCAGTTCACACCCAAGCGGACCATATCCCTGAAGAACAGTTTTCAGGTTAATGCCTTTCAGATGTTCCATTACGATGTACGGTCTGTCGTATGCTATGTCCTTTTTCCATGGAATCTGCTCGCTTGTAGCGCGCGCAACCAGCTCTGGAATCAGACCTGTTTCCAATACTGAGGCTATGTTTCGATGTTTGAGCGCCTGCCACATCTGAGCTTCAATCACGAATCTTGCATTGGTTTTTTTGTCGTCCGCAAGTTCGTGTCTTAGTACTTTGATAGCGACCGGTTCTACGGTTTCAATACTCAATCCCTCGAAGCCAGAGCATAAGAGACCCATCCCAAGATAGGCTCTGGCGACGTAACGCTGGGCGAGTTCTGACTCCTTTAAGGCCTCGAGCAGCACAAGTGGTTGTCCCAACCTTTGCATAGGCTGCACAAGCACTGTCCCTTCGATCGAACAAATCGTGCGGTTGCCCGGATATCTGGTTCCACAATCCGGACATACCCGCTCGTTCTGATCGGGAAATTGCTCCGGTTGTTTATCCGCGTTTGCCTCGTAGTTCTTTATGAACTCCGCCAGGCTCTCATGCTTGATCGTAATCATGCTTACCGTTTTCGAAACGTGTTTCTAGTAAACCGCAGGTAGTCGCGAAGCTGCCGCTTCGTCCTTGACGCTCATAATTCCATCCTACAACATAAGGTCTAACCGGATAAGAGTGCTCGCGCGCGCGCCTGGAAAACAAATGCCCGGCTTAAAGAGCCGGGCATGAGAATTTTTGCTTGCAGTCTTGAATGGCTATCTCGAATAGAATTCGATAACCAGGCTTTCTTGGAATGATTGATCGAGTTGTTCGCGTTCTGGACGCATCAGGATCTTGGCGGTCATGGCTTTGGGGTCTGTGCTGATCCACTCGGGGCAGACACTTACCAGTCCGGCTTGCATGGTTTTTGCAATAGGCTGGCTCTTTTCCTTGAAGGAAACGACTTGACCCGGCTTCAGGCGCATCGATGCAATCGAAGCTTTCTTGCCGTCAACCATGACGTGTCCGTGCGAGATGAGCTGGCGAGCCTGCGGCCTGCTGGCTACCAGTCCCGAACGGAACAGGATGTTGTCCAGGCGCGACTCCAGAATTTGCAGGAGTACTGTGCCTGTAACGCCTTTGGAAGCTGCTGCTTCGCTGAAGGCATTGAAGAATTGCTTTTCGGAGACGTCATACGTCCAACGAATTTTTTGCTTCTCAATCAAGTGAGTAGCGTATTCAGAGCGTTTTTTGCGGTCGCCGCCATGTTGACCCGGCGGGTTTGGCTTTCTAGCGATAGCGCACTTAATGCGGCCGCATACACTGGCACCGACTGCCCGGCAACGCTTACATCTGGATCCAATGTATCTCAAACTCCCCTTCTCCTCTCAAAAATATACGTCAAAACGAAGTAATACTGCGAATTTCCAAACAGGGCAGCCGCACCCTTGCTTTCTCTCAGCATTCTGGAGAACGCACGTTGGACACCGCAGCGCTGGCTAATTACACGCGCTCACAGTGCCCGTATATATTAGCAGACGGCAAAGGATACCAGTTACAGGTAAATAAACGCTTTATAGTTGTGCGGGGCAGAAGGGACGAAACTTCAGCGGATCAGTGCCAAAGGGCTCCAGTGCTGCCGAATTTGACGCCATTAATTTTTGTTAGGCCGGCTGAAATCGCAAACAAGCGCAACGTTTGCCCCGTGCCGCCTGATTTTTCCTGGTTTGCCCTCGGGCCTATGAGCTCCCGTTAATCGAGTCTGCAAACTTATAAATGGCAGATTTATCTGGCAGCCCAGAGTCTTGACTACCAGATCAGGGGCTTTTCTGATGGGTTCACGGTCCGAACATATTTCAGGGCTCGTTTGCTTGCTCTACCTTCTCGGTGGAAGCAAGTTTCACTGTTTCCTGTTTTGCCAAGGGAAGAATGACGGTAAATGTGGTGCCCTTGCCGTCTTCACTTGTGCACTGAATCGTGCCGCCGTGAGCATCAACGATTCGTTTGCTCAAATACAAGCCCAGTCCGGTGTTGGCGACAAACCTCTTGCCTGGCTGTCCGCGCCAAAATTTTTCGAAGAGGACCTTTTGGGATTCTGGGTCTATAAAGCTTCCTGTGTTCGTTATTGAAAGGACAAGATCCCCCCCATCTTCTTCCTGCTCGATTTTTACCGTGCTCGACTCCGCACCGTATTTGATGGCATTGTCGACCAATTGAGTGAGCAGCAGTTTCAGCGCTTTTTCATCCGCATTGATTTTTCGCATCGACTGTTCTGTTGTAAATTGCAGTTTTATATGCTTTTTTTCTGCGGCTTTCGAGAACTCTTGAATGATGTCGCTTATCAGCCCGCCGGTATCGACATTTGTGAAATCCATATCCTTGCCGCCGGATTCGTAACGATAGATTTCCAGCAAGCATTCAGTCAGCTCCAAAAGGAATTTGTTGCGATCTTGAATTTGCCCGATAAGAATGCGCATCTCTTCTGGTACTTCGCCCATTTTGCCGTCCATCAGCATGTCGAATACTCGGCTTGAGCCCAAGAGAGGAACCTGCATATCGTGAGCGAGCGTGGACATGAAGTCTCGAGTCTGCTGAGCTTTTTGCTGCTGCAAAGCCAGCATTTCTGCGCGCTTGCGCGCGGTCACTCCGGCGAGAATGCCTCTGATTCTTGTTGTCAATTCCTTTGGGTGAAATGGTTTGAATAGATATTCGTCGGCGCCGGACTCCCAGCCCTTGAGCAAGGATTCGCGGTTTGTCAGTGCCGTGAGTAGAACGACTGGAGTCGACTTCAAAATCGGATCCGATTTGATTTCTTTGCACAAAGTCAGACCATCTTTTTCCGGCATCATGATGTCGCTGACGAGCAGATCGGGAATCGATGCTCTCATCATATCCAGCGCTTCCTGTCCGTCTTTTGCGATGATCACGCGGCAGAACGAATCCAGTACTGAAGCGATGTAGGCCGACAATTCGGTGTTGTCCTCGGCTATTAACACGGTCGGCTTGTGCTCGCCCTTTGTTTGTTTTTCTCCTTCTTTTGCGCCATACTGCGGCACCAGAACTTTGCGCGTTTGTCCGCTCTCTTTTTGTTTTCCGCCGACCGATTCGACTCCCACAAAGCTTACTGAAAACTGGCTGCCTACGCCAAGTTTGCTTTCTACGGTCACCTCTCCACCCAACAGTCGCGAAAATTCGACCACCAGCGCCAGACCGAGACCCGCACCTTCAAAGCGTCTTGTGGAGGGCGCCTCTGCCTGTCGAAATCGCTGGAAGACCATAGCTATGTCGGATTCAGGAATGCCGATTCCAGTGTCTTTAACTGTGACAAGCCAGCGATTGTCGGCTCCTTTGATCAAAGCGACCGTAATGATGCCATTGATTTGCGTAAACTTGATGGCATTGGAGACCAGATTGAACAAAATCCGTTCGTACAAATAGCGGTCGATTTCGATCTGAACTGATATTTCCGGTAAGTTCGAAACCAGAGTCAGCTGCTTTTGTTTTAGAGCTGGTGCGAAATCGGCAAGGATCGATTTTGTCAAGGCAACAACATCTGTGGGCTCTTTTCGCAATTCAATTTTACCTGCCTCCAGCCTGGAAAAATCAAGTAATCCGGTGATCAGTTGCAACAACCTGACTGTGTTGTTGTGCATCGTCTTCAGGTGCTGGGTCTGCTCTTCATTAAGCTCGCCGGCATCTCCAGCCAGGAGTGATTCTACCGGTGCCAGAATCAATGTGAGAGGAGTTCTCAGCTCGTGAGAAACCGTCGCGACGAATTCGCTCTTCACTCGCTCGGACTCGATCAATTTCTCGTTTAGATGGCTGAGCTCCGCTGCGCGGCGCGCCGCCTCGTCCTCGATTTGTCGGCGATAGCTGATGCCGGAATACATGCGCCGCACCAGAGAGAAGAAGCCGCAGAAAACGAACACACCAAGCAACGCGAATCCCCAGGCCGTCTGCGATAACACATTTTGGGATTCCGCCAGTTGTGCTTGCAGCAGTTCTTGTTGATTGACCTCCAGCCTTTCGATGAGCGTCTCAAGAATACTTCCTTCGTCTGATTTATCGTATTCCTTGATTTTGGCAAGAGCGCTGTCGTAGCCATTGGTGGAGCGTTCGTGAATGACGCCCAGCAGTCGAGTAATGCGCTTGACGCTTATATCGTTCAAGCGCGAAAGATTTCGGCGTTCGTACCAGTCTGGCACTGCACCGTAAAGAGTTTGAAGATGGGCCGGAATAGTGGTGGCAGTGGTGTTGAATTCGTTTGAATATTTTTCCTGCGGATCGAGCAAAAATGCTCTGGTCAGTGACTCGGTACGTATGATAGCTTCGCGGGTGGCCCTTAATTCTTCCAAATAAGTGTGCCGCTTTTGAAGATTTACCGATGTTTCGATGGAATTGGAGGATATGAAGAAAAACGCGCCGAACATGAAAGTGGCAAGACCCAAGAGAATGCCAAAACCGGTCGTCAGTTGTGTCTCCATCGACAAACTGCGAGGTAATCCAGGCTTCTTTTCAGAACTCGTCGTTTTCACAGTAATTAGAGAAATCGGCCTATCAGCTTGGCTGTTCCCTGAAATACATCATGGTTAACTGCAAACGTCTGGGTAGAAAGGTTTCCAGTGGATAATCCCCCTTACGGGGGATGCCTCTGAATTGGAAAGGCAAAGAATGGCTTTCTTAGATGTCAGTCTGTGAAAAGGATGACAAAGCTCTC
>JADZFV010000346.1 GCA_020854255.1 Candidatus Melainabacteria bacterium
CCATAGTCAAAGCCATTGCCGATGCCCACAAAGGAACGGCGGGTGTGAGAGACGCTCCTGAAGGCGGAAGCATTTTCTATCTGAGATTGCCCAGGCTCTCGAGTTCTCCGGAGAGTGACGCCTGATGAAGAAAATGAGCCTCGAACAGCGGGGCGCCCTTTTGGTTTTGTTTCCAATGGTGTGCCAGATTGTATTTGTCTTGCTGTTGACGGCACAACTGTTGAGCATTCACGCCAATATCAGCAGACAATCTCAATCTTGCGATCTGATTACCAAAACAATTTCTCTCAATGCCTATGCAGTAAATCTGGGTCGCATGAACCGGATGCACTGGTCCGCCAATCCGCTTCAATCCGGCAGTCAGGAGCAATTGCCATTGACTGGTGTGACCAGTGACAACAAAAGATTTGCGCTCCTGGGCGACAAGATTCACCAGATTGGCGAGAGATTCGAGCCCGACCAGGTGCAGCGTCACCAGATTGCCGTGTTTACCCGTACAGGTGAAGAGGTTTTGCGGCGGCTCAAGGAATTGAGATACAACCAGGAAAAGGGATGGAAGCACTGGAAGCATGTCCATGACAGATACGAGATAGCGCTGGTAAATTCCTGCCAGCAGATGCTCAATGCCGCAGACAATGTAGTCGAATACGAGGAAGCCAAAAGGCTGGGCAGCGAAGAGGCCACTAACAGCCAGTTTGAGAACCTCAATACATTTCTCACCCTTGCCATTGCCGTGACAATAGTGGCGGCTTTTGTGATGGCAGCCTTTTACATAAGAGATATTCTCATACCACTGAAACACTTGAGAGCAAATTGTCTGAGAATCTCCAGGCAGGAGGCCCTCCTGCCTGTCTTGCAAGACGGCAGTGAATTTTCCCAGCTCGACGAGATTTTGCACGCGATTAGATGTGCCACTCTGGAAGAGCAAGAAAGAGAAAAATCAATGGTAGAAAATACCAACGATTTGATATGCTCGCTCAGCCAGGAAGGTAAGTTCTTGCGGGCAAACAAGTCTGCTCGTGAATTCTTCGGCATCGCTCCTGAGGCGATTGTAGGAGAGTCGCTTTTCGATTTCGTTGCCGATGAAGATCGCGCCTTGGCAGAGAAAGGCTTTCACGATGCTCTCGCAGAAGGCGAAAGCAGTTCGCTTGAATTTCGAGTCAAACAGGATGACGGACTGATGCATACCCGGTGGTCTTGCCTCTATTCAAGTGAATCGAAAGAGCTTTTTGCCGTCGTCCACAATATCGAGCAGGAAAAAATAGTGGAGAGACTCAGGCAAGACTTTGTCGATATGGTCAGTCACGACTTACGCAGCCCACTTTCGTCTATGCATGTATCACTTGATCTGGTCGGGCAGAAGGCTTACGGTGAAATCAGCAAAGAGGCTGAGCAAGAGGTATCCGGCGCGCAAAGAAACCTGATCAGGCTCCTGGATTTTGTCAATGACTTGCTCGACTTTCAGAAATTAAAACATGGAACCCTGCAGCTGGAATGCGATAACGCGCACGTAGATAGCCTGGTGCAATCCGCATTAGACCTGGTAAAACCGGCACTGCAAGCCAAAGAGATCAAGATTGAAACATCCGGTGAGGACATCCTTCTCTTTGCAGATCCGAAGAAGATGGTGCAGCTTTTGACAAATTTGCTTGCCAATGCAATTCATTACACACCGAAAAACGGCAAAATTTCAGTTGCCTGGGCCCGCAGTCTTGACCACACCGAAATTTCGGTAAGCGACACCGGACCGGGCATCGCCGAAGAGTTCAGAAAACGCATCTTCGAGGCTTTCGAGCAAACGCCAGAAGCGGTTAGCAAAGGCGAAGGCACCGGACTCGGTCTGGCCATTTGCAAACTGATTTGTGATGCCCACAATGCATCGATTTTTGTGCAGAGCGAAGTGGGAAAAGGCAGCAAATTCATCGTAAGAATTCCCAGCCCAAAAGGTTAGACAAGACTAATAATCAAATGTGATTTCTGCCGGTGCGCTGGATATTCGCGCCCGCCTGAATCTCCATAGAAGCTTCCAGCACAAACATTGACACGCACTTGACAGCGGTACGAATTAATTACTCCGGATGACATTCCTCACATATACTTGATGAGTTGGCGGTAAGCTTTTTAAAACCTGAGGTCCACGTATGGGTGACATCTCAGCGAATGCCGTTTTTCAAAAAACATCCACGGCACCCAACGTTTTTGCGTTGGAATCGCGATTGGTTACCATTGCAGAGTCGCAAAGACTGATTGCTGAACTGCTCAAAAGCCGCACTGCCTGCGTTTCTCCCGCAGCAGGAATTGCCATTCCCGAATTGCGCGCCCATTGCGACAAGTCGATTCTTTCCACAGGCATTGTCGGCATGGGCAATTCAGCGCACGCACTGGCCGCCTATCTCTCAGCGGCGGGTTGCTCGGTTAGAATGCTGACGCGCAACAAAGTCAAAGCAGATCAATTAGACTCAAGCCGGCAGATTTATTCCGAAGACCGCATTCTGGGCAGGTTTGAACTATCAGGCGCTTACAGTGATGCGCGCGCATTCACCTGCCGCTGCAAGAACATTTTTGTCGCGACGGTAGCAACCGCTTACCGAGACGTAGCAGCCAGTCTGGCACCACATCTAAATAGCGACCACACGATTATTCTTTTCTCGGGCAAATTCGGCGGCGCGCGCGAATTCCAGCTCGCACTTATCGACAAAGGACTCAAAGACCTTCCCAGGATTGTGGAAACCGATTCACTCTTCGCCTGCCGCCTGGTCGCCCCCGGCAAGGTCTGGATTCGCGGCATCAAGCGCTGGACATTATTCTCATCGGTGACCAGATCCCAGACGCAAGCCTGTGCGCCTCTGGTCAACGCATATTTCCCGGGGCTGACTGCGGCAGACAATCTCGTGCAACGTGGTCTGACGGACTTCGGCGCGCTGGCTCATGCTCCAATTGCGCTCACTAATATGCATGCAATCGATAGAGCAGAAGAGTTCCTCTTCTATTACCAGGGTGTGACGCCGAAAACAGTAGCCATCCTGGAGCAGATGGAAAATGAGTTCAAATCAATCGCTCAAGCGTACGAATGCCAACTGATACCGATGAAAGACTTGCTCAATTCCTACTACGGCTGCGACACTACTAGCCTGTATTCGGCAATGACTACCGTACCAAACTACAGACACAGTCTGTCGCCAAAAAGCCTCCATCACAGATTCTTCTATGAAGACGTTGCCTGCAGCCTGGTGCCTTTCGAGCAACTGGCAAAGCTGGCAGCAAAGGAGACTCCAATACTGAGCTCGATGATCAGCCTGGCAACTTGTGTTGTCGGCGAGGACTTCCGCAAAACCGGCAGAACTCTCGAAAACCTCAAGCTGGGAGATTTCAACCAGAGTGAAATCATTCAACTCCTCCATTCTTAAAAGCGAAGCCGCCGTAACCTTGTGGCTGACTGCAGCTATTTTTGCCGCCTCCGCCGAACCGATTATTGTAAAACTCGGCTATGCCGCCGGCGTTCAACCGCTGCAGATCTTGGTTTTGAAAAACTGCTTTGCTGCGGCAGTAGTGCTTCTTTTGACCAGAAAGTTTGTCTGGGTGGGCCTCAAACAGTTGCCGCACCTGGCTTTGTTGGCATTTTTATTGTTTTGCACGAACGGATTGATCTTGCTTTCGCTTACCCTTATTCCAGCCGTCGTGGTGATGACGCTGGTGACGACTACACCGGCACTCGTGGCAATGATCAATTCAGCTCTCGGTAGAGACAAAGTGACTGCGCGCTTCTGGGGCGGATTTGCACTCTGTCTTTTGGGTGTCGTTCTCATGCTCGAGGTCAAGTCACTGGCAGCAAACCCGCTGGGAATCCTTGCCGTTCTTTCCGCTGTCGTCACGTCGAGCATTTATAGAGTGCAGATGGAAACAGCCTGCAAGGCGGTAAATCCATTGGTCGTCTCTTCATATCAGTTTCCCATCAACGTGTTTCTCTGTATTCCTCTGATGTTCATCACACCAATAGTTGGTCCAGAAGCCCTCAAGGTAGGCGCCATTGTCGGGTCTGCCGCGGCAATGGCCAATATTGCATTCCTCAGTGCCATGGCAATCATAGGCTCGACTCGCGTTTCGATAATCTCTCTATTGCAAAGGCCCTTACTTCTGGTTCTTGCCATTGTCGTTTTAAACGAACCGGCATCGGCTCTGCAGCTGCTCGGTATTGTTTTAACCATATGCGGCGTACAAATCGCTCAAGTAAAGCGCAAGAAGCCGCCTCTGGTCATTTTTCCGGAAACAGCTTCAGATCGAGTTGCGCAAACAGCTGCTGATTCCATTCCATCTCAATCGGAAAAGCAGGCGGGAGCGGTTGCAGCCTGCTTCAGTAATCACCGTTAAGAACCTTATTCCGTTTCGATTTCGGCATCCGGGTCGGCATCTTTATTGATGAGGACATACACGGTCGGTAGAACCACAAGAGTCAAAACGGTAGCAGAGACAAGTCCGCCCAAAACTACAGTAGCCAGCGGCCGCTGCACTTCGGCGCCCGTGCCTGTGGAAATGATCTTGGGTAAAAGCCCCATGATCGCTACAAGAGCAGTCATCATCACAGGGCGCAAACGTATCTGCGCTCCTTCGACGGCAGCTTCAGCGACTTTACATCCCCTCTTTTGCAGCTGCATTATATAACTGACAAGAATGACGCCGTTTTGCACCGCCACACCGAACAGGGCAATAAATCCGATTATGGCAGGCACTGACAGGGTTTGACGCGAGATAAAGAGGGCAATAATTCCGCCGATCATGGCAAAAGGAACGTTTAACATGATCAAACCGGCATTTTTCAATGAATTGAAGGATGCGAACAACAAAATGAAGATCAAGAGAAGAACCACGGGAACAACGATGGCCAGTCTGGCCATGGCGCGTTGCTGGTTTTCAAACTGCCCGCCCCATACGATGCGGTAGCCTTTCGGCAATTTCACTTGCTTGTCGATGGACTGCTGAGCCTCGATTACGAACGAACCCAGGTCGCGCCCGCGCACATTGGCAAGAACAGCTGTTCTTCTCAAGCCGTCCTCTCTATTGATCATGACTGTGCCTCTGGGCATCTTTATGTCCGCCAATTGACGGATGGGAATGCGCGCACCGAGGGGAGTATCAATGAGAAGATTCTCGATATCCTCTTCGGTATCACGGTATTGAAACGGCAGACGAACTAGAAGCCCGAAGCGCTTATTGCCTTCAATAACATCTGTAACCACCTTTCCTGCCACGGCCGACTCAATCACGTCCTGCACATCGACGACATTCAAGCCATAACGTGCAATCACGTCACGTTTCAACTTGATGGTCATTTGCGGCAGCCCGAGAATGTGCTCCCGCTGCAAATCCGCAGCCCCGGGAACTTTCGCGACTATGGTTTCTACTTGCGAGGCCAGTCTGTCCAGCGTTTCCAGATCATCGCCGAAAATCTTGATGCCGAGATCGGCTTTGATACCGGCAATCAAATCATCGATCATGTCGGCAATCGGCTGCGAAAATGAATAGATAAGTCCGGGTATGCCGTCCAACTCTTTGGCCATAAGATTGACCAGATGCTCTTTATCCTGGGTGGTTTTCCACTCGGACTTCGGCTTCAAACCAATGTAAACGTCGGCATTATCCACGCCTTCTAGGTCGGAGCCCATACCGGAGCGACCGATACGCGATACAATCACCGACACTTCAGAAAATTTCTTGATTGTTTTTTCTACTTCGGTGGCGATGCGCATGGACTCGGTGTGTGCCACGCTTGGAGAAAGCTTGGTACGCAGAAGAATCGAACCCTCATCGAGAGAAGGAATAAATTCGGATCCCAGAAATGGGACCAGACAAAAACTGGCTACAAGACAGCCGACACAGATGACAATGGTCATCAACGGCTTATCCATGGACATCTTTAGAGCCGGAGTATGAAGGTTTTTCACCGCTTCGACAAAGGGATTGCGCCTTTCCACCAGCTTGCCTTTGAGGAACCAGAAACACAAAACCGGTATGACGGTAAGCGAAACTATCAAAGCGCCCAAAATTGCATAAATGAATGTAAGCGCCAGAGGATGGAACATTCGCCCTTCCACGCCTTCCAGGGTGAAAAGGGGAAGATAAACAGCAACGATGATGAAAATCGCAAAGACAATCGGCCGCCCCACTTCCTTGGCCGCGTTCAACACGACCTGGTAATGGTTGACCTGATCGCCTTTTTCATTGGCGTGGGCTATTTGCCGGTAGATGTTTTCCACCATAACGACTCCAGCGTCGACAATCACTCCGAAGTCCACGGCCCCGAGCGTCATCAAATTGGCGGACAATCCCGTGTATTTCATCAGGATGAATGAGAAAAGCAAAGACAGGGGAATGATCACCGCCACAATCAATCCACTGGGGACGTGCAGAAGGATGGCGGTCAAAATGACGATGACCAGCCCGCCTGAGAACAACAAAATTTCCTTTACTGTCTCAATGGTCTTATGAACTAACTCAGTCTGGTCGTAATAGGCATGCAGGGTGACACCGGCGGGAAGATCTTTGCGAATTTCCTCGATGCGCTGCCTGACCTTTTCTACAACAGCCATCGTATTGACGCCTTTGCGTGTCAGGATCATGCCGGTAACCACTTCGCCTTC
>JADZFV010000347.1 GCA_020854255.1 Candidatus Melainabacteria bacterium
CTCGATCAAGCCTCGCGCCTGCTCGTTGCACTCAGTCACAATCTTGCGCCAGGCACTGTTGAACTCGCCGAGCAGGGCTTCGCCGATGTTGCTCACCGGAAAGCCATGGCGGTCAAGCGGCAGGCTGGCAACTCCAAGCTCTTCAGACATGCCGTAGATGCCGACCATCTGGCGGGCAAGCTGGCTGGCTCTCTCGAAGTCGTTGGAGGCACCCGTCGAAATTTCGCCGGCGAGGATCTCTTCGGCGGCGCGCCCGGCGAGCAGGGTGACGATCTTGATCAGGAAACGGTTTTTGCTCCAGGAAAGCACGTCCTCCTCAGGGACATTTTCCATCAGACCCAAAGACTTGCTGGTCATCTGGATGTTGATGAAAGTGACCGGGTCGCCGCCCATGATGGTCGGGATGGCGGCATGCCCGATCTCGTGCTTGGCAGTGGCGAGCTTCTCGGCCGGCTGCCGCGTGCGCGAAGTAAGCAGCGTGCCAAACCGCACTTTGTCGATGCCGAAAGCGACGTCTTCCGGAGTGATCGCCGCAATTTTGGCGATTTCCTCCGGCGTCATCTCCTTGACGGTCTCGAAGTTGCGCTCGGCAGCAATGGTGCAAGCTTCCTTGACGGCAAATTCGATGTCGGCGCCGGAGAATTCGTAAGAGCGCCTGGCGCAGATGTCGAGGATTTGCTCGCGCACTTCCTCGATGGACAGGCCGCCGGCGTTGCCTGTCACTGCAAGACGAATCTTGCGCAGGTAGCCGGCGAAGATGGCCCTTCTTCCCTTGCGGTCGGGCTTGAGGACCTGGATGTGCACCTCGAAGCGCCCAGAACGCGTCAGCGCCGGGTCGAGAATGTCCATGCGGTTTGTAGCCGCCACCCAGACAATGCCTTGCGAACCGATGCCGTCCATCTGCACGAGGATCTCGTTGAGAGTCTGCTCGTACTCGCGATTGCCGCCTTCGCTTTCGCTGGAGCGTTTCTTGCCGATGGCGTCGACCTCGTCGATGAAGATGATGGAAAGCTTGCCAGTCTTCAAATACGCGGCTTTGGCCGCCTTGACGGTGTTTCTCACAGCGTCCGCGCCCACACCCACGTACTTGTTGACGAAGTCCGAGCCGGCGCGCATGAAGAAAGCGCCACCGGTTTCACCGGCTATCACTTTGGCAAGCAGTGTCTTGCCATTGCCGGGGTCGCCGTACATCATGATGCCTTTGGGCGGCGGCGCATGGAAGGCTGTGTACTGATCGCGGTGCATGATCTTGCGCAAGGTAGTGCGCATGATCGCAACCGCTTCTTCCTGACCGTGAATGTCATCGAAAGACTTGCGGTCCTTGTCCTCGATCACGACCAGCCCATTGTCGGATTTGCCAACCGATTTGCCTCCCCCGGCGGTGACAGCCCGCTTGCTTGCCGTGGGACCGGCTTCCTCCTTCCAGTCGCTCCAGTTGTTGCCGATTGCAAAGCCGCCCACAACAAGCAGTGAAAGCAAGAGAACAGAGATGGTCGCACCTGCCGGCGTGAGCTTTTCGAAGAAGTTGGCGGTGATTTCGGTATCGGCATGCTTGCTTGCGATCTTCCTGGCGGCAAGCATGGCGGTGAACTCCGCCAGAGCACGCTCGCCTGCCGCGTCGGGAGTGAAGAGCACCTTGCGCTCCAGCGTGCTGGCAGTTGAGCTGGTCGGCTCGCCGTCTCCGTCGTATGAGACCGTAGTAACGGGCTTGGCCGTTTTGATCACCAGGTAGACAGCCTTGCCGGTGGTAGCGCGAGCTATCACAGCCCGCTGAATTTCCCGGGGATTCTCCTCGATGTAGCGCCGCATCTGCCATTCAGGGCTTGTCGTTGCGCTCTCGATGTATTTGGGCAGGACCATCTTTTGCTGGTTGGTGAGCGCGCCCGAAAACGCAAGCCCGCCATAGACAGTCGCAAGAGCAATCCAGGCGCTGAGCCAGAACTTGTGCTTGGCCCACCGGCGCGCCAGGATCAACTCATTGGCACGGACGAAGCCGCCCTCCACGCCCAGCCACAAAACCTTGAAGCGCGAATCGGTTTGCCCGTCGTCCCGGCGCCTGAATACAAGCCAGAGCCCCCAGAAAAGCAGGATGAAAGCGCCTGCCCACCAGTAGAAGCTCAATCGCCCGGTAAGAGCAGTGTAGGCTTCGGAAGCCTCTTCCACGACCGGCAACCCGCCAGCCGCTGCCAGCTTTCGCACTTCGTCGGCGTCTGCCTGGCGCACGATTCTGTCCTGCTCGAAGCCTTTGCGAAACACAATCACCGATGGCACGTCAGGAAAGACAACCAACTTCTCGATGTCCGGCTGCTTGCTTCGCAACTGTCCCTCCAGATCCAGCGCCGCCATTTCGGGCAATTGCTGGTAACGTGCCGGAGCGAACCGAACGGGCGTGCTTGTCACTACGTTGTTCGTGGTCAGCAGCGCAAAGGCTGAAAGTACGGCAGCGTAGATGCTCAGGTTGACGATGGACTTGCGCAGGAGTTCATCTCCCCAGCCATCCGACAACAACTTAATCAATCTCTTGATCATGTCAAACTCCTTGGGGCACCGGAATGCCCAAATGCAAGGTTATGATTTCCGCTTTTTACACGGAATCTCCAGTTGAAATGTGGTTGAGCGATTCTATTTTTTTAGAGATCACCTGTATCGCGCAACGGGGATAAAAAACAAACGGAGCCTTCAACTTAATTACTCAAGAGCTTTAAATTAAGAGCCTTTTGAGGGCGGCAAAGAAGATTAATCAACCGCCAAATTGCGCGGCTAAAACTGGCACAGGCACAAACGAATAAATCGGACCAGCTCTGTAAATATTCGAAAAAACAAAAGAGTCGTTGAAACGCCACCGCCAATGGTGCCCAATTGCACAACCAACCCGGCGACCAGGAAGTTCAAAGTCCGGGACTGTTTCAAAAGCACCTGGGCCAGTGCGAGCGCAGGCGACGCTCACTGCGCTCGATACGCCAAATCTCTCAGCCGAGACAGTGATTTGCCGAAGTGCTTAAAGCACCCGGTAGGAGCCAGACCAATATTGCGTTTCCAAAGTAACGTTTATTCAATTTGGGGCGGCATTCTTTTCGAAACGCTTCCGGGTTCCGCTGCGCTGCACCCTTTGCTCCGCCCAGGCGATGCATGGCGTAGCCTTTACGCCAATGTTCATTATTTTGGCAATAGAGTACTAGAGTTCGAATCCGCCGTAGACAAATGCGCCGCTGATCGTCTTAGCATCTGGTTCGCTGACACCTTGAGCACGCGCCACGCCGTGCCACTTCGATCTAACTTGATCGGCCATTACAGAAATGACCTCGCGTGCCTGATCTTGCCTTACTAAAAAACGAGAACTTTGACTCAACAAGTTTTTTGCATTTGCATAACGTCCAAGATCACCACAATCCATAGCCAAGTCACGGCGCTCGCGTGATACTGCTGGTGATGGCGTCAGATCGTAAGCTGGCGAAAGCCTCCACTCTTTATCAAAAGCTATGAATGCGTGATTCCGTGGATGATCATCGATGTTTGAAATCAATGCATTAAAACACATGCGGCGAAACAACTCCGCTGCGTCGCGTTTGGGCTCAGCGACTATTCTGCGAAGCTGCTCAGCCAGAATCACATACGACCAATTGTTTGTCTGTAGCGGTGATTCTTCCGCCCGCAGCAATGTTAGCCCGCTAAACATACGTGCGCGAAAATATCCGCGAGAGACCTTTTCGCGATCAAACCTTTGAACCAAGAGTACGTCCTTGCCGCCAACGTTTTCAACACGACTTCTGGCGGCATTGATACCACAAAGCCGCGCCAGCTCCAGCATTGCATGCTCCACACGAGGGTTATTCCAGCGATCATCTTCACGAGGAAACTTTGCTATCCAGAGACCAAGGTCATCTTCTACTACTGCTTTCGGCCGTGCGCCTCCCATAGAAGTCCCGATCAACAACAATTCCTGGACCTGAATTGCCTCATGCGTAGACTCAGTTAACTGCTCACGAACTACCTTCTGCGCGATTGTTTGAAGCCGCTCTAATTGAATGGTCTTGTTGAAGTCTCGCAAAGGGGCCGGCGGACCCTGGTTCAAACCAAAGCCGAGTGCACCTGCGCGATCGTCCGGAGACTCAAGCAGATAATCAACTTCACTCAATCCCAATTTACCGGAGTGTCGTTCAATCAAACGGCGCCCCCAGAAGTCCGGTCCAGCATCTCGCAGCGAACCAAAAACTCCTCCCAACCGTGCGCTCTGATATGTAGCAGATCCAAGCTTTAGATCGATTGGATCAATTTCCACCGCATTGTTTCGCGACAGATACGACTTTCCATAGGCAAATTTGCCAGTGCTGACTCCACGCTTATCCGTTGTGTGCACAAATCGGCCAGCCGTCACACTAGTGGTTTCTCGTGGAAGCGTGATGTAGACAAAACACTCAGACTTCGATTCGCTAGAAGTCATTGTCCATGCCTTTTCCTTTGCGCGCGCGTTGTCTTTCTCTTGCCGAGTCCAGAGCCAATCCTTCAATGTCTTTGGATGGATCAGCGACTTCGCTCAATTGATCTAGCTGGTCGTAGAGCCAGAGAAGTGCCGCATAAACAACCATTCCAGTTGAAGGTTTACCTTTTTCCGCATCCATAACAGCTCTGGGTCCTGTTCCGATCCGCTCAGCGGCATCCAACACAGTCATGCTTCTTCGAATTCGAGCACAACGCAAATTAGCCCCCAACTCACGTAGAGTTTTTTCAACCGGATACGGGGGTGATTCGACTAACTGGTTGCGTCGCGACATATGCTTTTAAAAGCTTATTATTCTCTTTAATCTGCTATATCAAGCATAACACAATCGCAACTTATTAGATACAAGATGCTTTATAAAGCAATTTCTCCGACTTATTATGCCTTATAAAGCACTACTAGTGCGAAGAGGTACTGGTGAAAGAGTCAGCATTGGAACTGCCTCTCCCACCCTTCGTGCGTTTAACCTCAAATTATTCCAAATCCGCACATCGCGCCAACTGGATATAAATCAAATCACGCGGAATGCCACCATATTTGCTGTCAGATTATTCGGACAAGCCTGGGGCAAAGCCAGAAGAGAAAACAATGAAAGAGGCTCTGTAAGTCAGTTTCGCAACCTATACTGATCGAAACAACACCGGCTCTATGCGAGCCGTTCTCCGTCATAGTAGACGTCATACCAGACATTCTTGCTGGGCTCGTAATGATACAACTGCCATGCGCCCCTGCTGCGATCTCCATTGACCACATTATCGTGACCGTTGAGATTGTAGCCACCCAGCAATCCAGGCGGGACGTTAGGACCACCACCGTAATTAATTGTATTATAGGCAACTTCGATGTCGTGAGTTGACCCAGCACCTTGCCATTCTCCGCCGTCCTCTACCATGAAAGGAGCAGAATATTCCTCGTTGATGGTTACATCTATCTCGTTGTACACGAACTTCACATTGCTACTGCCGAGAATATTTACAGTATCCTCTTCATAGGTACCCGTAATGCGGTTGTTGGAAATTATGCCGCCTTTTGCTCCTAGAAATTCAATTGCATGTCCGTCAAAGTCATGTAAATAGTTTCCATCGATATTTACATCGAAAGCACCGTCGGTGGCCAGGATACCGCGTATTCCACCCGTAATCTCACTGTCTAGAACTTGCACGTGCGAACCTGAAATTTTTACCGCTTCTGCGCCGGATCCGGCCGCATTGATTCTTGCATTCTTAATAACGACATTGTCTCGATTTATCCTAAGGGGCGGAAGCTGCTCGCCTTTGGCATCAATCACCAAAATGTCGCCTTCCATATGAGCGTACTTCTGCAACTCGGGAGGGATAGCATCACCATCAATGGTGACAACACCCATGCCGCCTTCCATTGGACCGCCACCACCAATCGGCTCACGCTCCAGGGGAAGGTCTCCACCTCCTTCGTAGCCGCCTCCTCCTTCGTAGCCGCCGCCTTCGTCGCCACCACCTTCGTCACCGCCACCTTCGTAGCCGCCGCCTTCATCGCCACCACCTTCGTCACCGCCGGGAGGAACAGAGTCGGAAACATCTTTAAAGAATTTGGCAACCTCTTTCCCGTTCACAG
>JADZFV010000348.1 GCA_020854255.1 Candidatus Melainabacteria bacterium
CGCAATTGGATGTATCGAATTGGATTCATCCTGATAAGCGGCGTCTTTCTATACACTCTGATTGCCAACACATTGCAGAATACCGAAGGTCTGCAAATCGCCTCATTTTTCATTCTGGCGATTTTGGGCAGCTCGCTGGTTTCGCGCGCGATTCGCTCCACCGAGCTGCGCATTCAATCCGTATCGCTGGATGAGACAGCGGAAAAGTTCCTTACTGAAGCGACCAGCAAGCACTGGGGTGAAATACGAATATTGGCGCATCGTCCGGACGATATCAATTATGGTGTAAAGGAAGAATGGGCGCGGCACGTTCATAGCATCCAGCATCCGGAAGGCGATTTCATCTTTTTTGAAGTCACCACCGATGATACCTCTGAATTCATCGATGATTGCCTGGAGGTCAAAGGGCAAGTAATCAACGGATATCAGGTCATGAAGTGCACCTCGTCGGCAGTTCCAAACGCGCTGGCCGCCTTACTTCTATACATACGCGATCGCACGCACAAAGCACCGCATTGTTATCTCGGCTGGACGGAAGGTCACCCGATTAGTTATATAGTCAAATACATTTTCCTAGGTGAGGGTGAAACAGCACCACTGACGCGCGAAATTTTGCGCTCGGCTGAGCCAGATTCAAAACGCCGCCCTCTCATTCATGTGGGCTGATACAGCGTTATCTTATCTCGTTATCTTTTTTCGTTCTCTTTACGCAAACGCTTCAACTCAGCCTCAATACGCGCTGCTCTGTCCGCGCTCATCGGATGGGTGGACAGTACTGCAAACAAACGTGCAGAATCTTTTCCCAGGGCGCTCTCTTCTTTCTCGAGTCGTTTGAAAAACTTGACCAGTCCGTCTCCCCTGTAGCCGGCCTTAACTTCCAATTCCAGCCCGGTAATATCGGCATCTGTCTCCTGCGCGCGGCTGAAATTCAAAGACTCGAGCTTTTGTGCAAGAGCAAATGCTGCTTCCAGTTTTTCAGCATCGCCGGCACCGCCGACACCGCCGGAAATCAAACTCAAGCATGTAATCAGTCCGCAATTGTGCAGAGCTTGCTTCAGAGTATGTCGGTGAATAACGTGCCCAACCTCGTGAGACATCACTCCAGCCAACTCGTCATCGTCGGAGACTTTTTCCAGCAATCCGGAATTGACTATCAGAATGCCGCCTGGATATGCACAGGCATTTATCTCTTTGTCCTTTTTCACGAAAAATTGAAACTTATACGGATTTTTCTCAAGCTGCGCCGTAAGCTGGTTTCCAATTCTTGAAACGCGTTTGAATCCGTCTGACTTCTTATCGAGTTTGTCGGTTCTGGCAAGCATCTCGCCCAGCTTCACTTCGAAGGAAGGATCGATCATAGTTGCTACAGCGGCCGCAAGCGGATCGAGAAGCATATAGCCAGTGATTGCCAAGGCAATGACTGCACCGGTAACAATCGTCCAATATCTGAACTTATGACTGCCGCGTTTGACTATTTTATGATCGGCAAGAGCAGCTTGTTTTCCTAACTCCGTGCCGCCTGCCGCTTCAGCCAGTGCATGCAAAAGAGCGCGGTCTTCCGAAACTATGGCAACACTTTGGCTCTCGCACACAAGCTTGAATCGATCGCCGTCATGACCGCCCACTTGCAGTATCAAATCTTCAAATCGAATGCTAAATGTGGTGCCGCACACTACAATTTTTCCGCTTACAACTTGAACTTGAACAAGATCAGGTGCATTACCTGATGAGTCGTAAAATCTTGCCTGATAGGTGACCATGGTTTCTTATCCGATAAGCAAAAGAACTCCACCCCGTCCTCTCACGAATTGCCCCATCCATGCTCCAAAGGCTCTCGGATTACGGGTCTGAATCCAGACTTTTCCGGGTCCTTGAAATTTGCACGCCAGCCCTTCGCCGCTGGTCATACTGCTCCACCAGGTCTTTCCGGCTTTGACCATGTGATATTGAGTGTCTCCCGACCAGGCGACAACGTGTCCATTATCCACGATGTATTCTTGACCGGCGGGGATGGGAACCTCCATGATCGCGCCAAAGGCACTGATGACAAAATGTCCGGTCCCCTTCAAATGCAAAACAAAAAATCCGGCTCCCGAGAATAATCCGGCCGTCAGTAAGGCAAGATAAAACGGGCCTGGCACCCACCTGCAAGTTCGAAACCGACAAAAGTAGTAGTGCATTTCACAGTCGACAAATCCGGCAAGACATCCCACGCTAAAATTGCAAAATCATCGGGCGATAAAGCATGCGATGCATCGGCACTAAAAGCCATTTCGGACGTCAGCCCCCTGCCGAGGCTAGGCGCCGGATCTCCGCCGAACGTGCAAATTGAATACACTTTCGATCTCAAAGGCAAATCAAAAAAGGTAGACTCCCCCAGTCCTCCCGAGTCACAAGGGCCCGAGGCAGAAGAGCGAAGGTACGACTGAGCCGCTGCATAACGTAACAGCTATTTCATCGGTTCCTGGCGTTGCTTGATGGCTAGCTCTACTGCTTTTTTCGCGAACTCGAGCGCTTTATCGTTCTTGCTCGTCTTGTCGTAAATAAGTGCCAGACACATATAAGAGCTGAGGACATTGTTGGAATTTGCAGCCGTCATATGAGGTTCTACTTTTTTGAGCGCATCGAGAACATAAGTTTCTGCATCACCATAATTGTTCTCGAAAAAGAAAAGCAATCCAATATCGCCTTTCACAAGTCCAAGAAAAGTATCTTCCGCTCCCAGCAAACTGACGGCATTTGCTTCAAACTTTGAAAAAAGATCTTTTCCCTTCTCCTTATCTCCAGCGTAATAAAACGCTTCGCTCAGTCCGCCATAATTTCTGAGATTCTTGGCGTCTTTCTCAGCGATCACCTTATCGAAAGCTGGAAGCGTCTTTTCGTAAGCGACCGGATCAGGAATGATGGCAGATAAAGTAGATTTGCAAGTTTCTTTCAATCGCATCAAAGTGGGCTCAAAACTGCGCACGCGAGTCAAACATTCCTCAGCACTCGGAGCCACAACTTTTGGCGGAGCTTGACTTGGAGTTATTGTCGTCGGTGTTGCTGGCGGCGCTACAGTCGGAGTCTGGGACAACGCCGGCAGGGTGAAAACAGACGAGCAGACAAATAGCGCCACCGCCATAGATCTGAAATTTAGTTTGGCACTTTGCATTGAGATTCTCACCCTCCATCTTAATTTTTTTAACTGCTTAACCCAATCCCGGTGCTGTCATTTTGAAGGGATCAAGCAGAACACCCAACTCTTCATTAGTCAGCTTTGTTTCTTGCAGGGCAACCTCTCTTACTGTTTTTCCCGTTTTAAACGCAAGCTTGGAAATGTTAGCTGCAGCATCATAGCCGATGGCAGGAACCAGGGCCGTGCAAAGAGCCAGGCCTTGTTCCACCAGATGCGGGCCTTTCTCTGTCGCTGTTAAACCTTGAACGCACCGCCTGTTGAAATTGAAAGCAGCACTGGCAAGAAGATTGATCGCTTGCAAGAGATTATATGCGGCAACGGGCATCATCACATTCAATTCAAAATTTCCAGATGCTCCGGCCATGGCAATGGTGGCGTCATTGCCAACTACCTGTGCACATACCATTGCTAAAGACTCGGCAATTACAGGATTGACTTTTCCAGGCATGATTGAAGAGCCTGGTTGAACTTCCGGCAGCGCGATTTCAGAAATGCCGGCGCGTGGACCGCAGCCCAGCCAGCGAATATCGTTGGCGATCTTGAGCAAACTTATGGCAATTGTTTTCAATTGCCCGGAACAATCGACGACCTCATCTATCGTACTTTGTGCTTGAAAGTGATTGTCGGTTTCTTTCAACTCAATACCAATCTCTTTTGATATTTTCTTCAATACCTTTTCAGGAAACTCAGAACGGCTATTTATTCCGGTACCAACTGCGGTGCCGCCCAGGGCGACTTCAGCTAGCCTCGAGATTGAATATTCCAGGCGTTCGATGGCGCGCTCTACCTGTCCTGCGTATCCGAGAAATTCCTGTCCAAGCCTTACTGGAGTGGCATCCTGCAAGTGCGTTCGGCCAGTTTTTATAACAGGCATAAACTGATCGCTCTTCGCTTTCAGCCCTTTATGCAGTTCTTCCAGTGCCGGTTTCAGTTTCTCATTGATATCAAGCAAGGCAGCAATGTGAATTGCGGTGGGGATGCAATCGTTTGACGACATTCCAAAATTGACGTGATCGTTTGGATGCACCAGATGGCGATCTCCCAGTTTGCCACCAAGAATTTCCATGGCTCTGTTTGCAATCACTTCATTGGCGTTCATGTTTGTAGAAGTGCCGGAGCCTGTTTGAAAAACATCGACGACAAAGTGTTTGTCGAACTTTCCGTCCGCAACCTCTTGAGCTGCTTTTGCAATTGCATTGGCGTTTTTTTCTGCGAGATCTCCGAACTCCAAATTCACTTCGGCGGCATATCTTTTTATAAGGCCGAGCGCCCGAATGAATGTGCGCGACAGGCGCAGGTCGCTGATTGGAAAGTTAATCACTGCTCTCTGAGTGCTGGCTCCATAATAGGCGTCGGAAGGAACTTCCATCTCGCCCATTGAGTCTCTTTCCTTGCGGGTTTCGCCCATCTTGCTGTCCCCTTGTCAGACGAAGCTTTTGAAAAACAGGGTGTCGATTATAGTGGGGCCGCCGAGAAGATGTTTAAGAAATCGCTATTAACAGGGGATATTTACATTTCAACTGCATAAAGTGAATGTGGGCAGCTTTAAAGGGGCAACAAGTAACAAGTATGCATTTCGCTAATACACTC
>JADZFV010000349.1 GCA_020854255.1 Candidatus Melainabacteria bacterium
GAGCGGGTACGGCGAGTAAGGCGCAAACAAAAATTTATCGATCCTGGCGAGCAAACCCCGGCTGGTCACTTAAGATCCTCCGGCTTTACTCTATAAACAAAAAATGTGAATCGCCGGTTCGGCTCTTTGAGATCTGACTGTTTCTCAAAATGATCCATGTCGCTCACCGGCACCCAGTTATAGGACAGGGAAACCTGGACGGGAAGGTTCGAAGCGGAGTCGGATTGATTTGCGAGATCCGAGCGTTCGAAATTGGCTCTGGCTATGAAGCGGCCGACATCAGGCCAGAAGAGAGAAAAATCAGGCCAGGGCATGGAATCTTGAAACAGCTTGCAGAGCTTTTGTCGTCGATAGGCATCAAAAGTACTCATCTGCTCGAGCCGCGGAAATTCGTACAACTTTGTGGTTCCATCAGCAAATTCAACAACGGCATGAGAACAAAAATTGATTTCGCGCAAATCAGGCGAAAACAATTTCCAGTTTTGCGACAGATTAAGCGCTTGGGTCAGGGGTGAAACCAGAGCGATCAATCTGGACTCAAGCGGGCTCTTTGGAAGAAGCGTGATGACGGCAATCGAGAAGTAGATGGAGACGAGGAGATATACGCCAAGTCGATGGGCGGGAGGCAAATCGTTTTTGCTTTGCGGTGCTTTTACCATGCGCCTTAAATCTAGCAGCCTCTGAGGCGCGGGAGGGTTTCAAAGCAGAACGGTAATGTTATAGAATTGATCTGATAAAGTCCCGTACTTCGTTAAAACGCAAATCCGAACGGCTTCCCCAGGAATTTTATGGACAGTGCAAACACTGTGGCGGTTGAAAGTCCATGGCTCAAGCGCGTCAGCTTTGGCGCCAATTCTTATTTCACCATTTTCTTTGTTGTTCTTGGAGCACTACCTTTCTACCTTCCTCTTGTAATCCTTATAGGTGAGAAGGCTGCCGGAGCAAATCAGCCGATTCCCTGGGTTTTCTGGGCCAACCTGTTTGTGAGTATGCCGCACACCTGGGCCACCTATGCACGACTGTCACGCTAAATCTCAGAAAAGAAAGTCAGCTTCTGGTACGGACTGCCAGCTTACGGACTCTGTCTGACCTTTCTGCTTGTAGCCACGATCAATGGTTTTTTCCTGGAAGTCTTCACACTCGTGAATGTGTGGCAGTCTTATCACTATCTGCGTCAGGTCTACGGAGTAAGCCGGTACTTCGGCAGGTCAAAGGACGAGCCGGCTTTGTCGCAAAAACTTTCCTTTGCCGCCTACCATCTGGCCATACCTCTTTTCACACTGGGCAGATGGGACTTGCTGTACACAGTCTGGCACGGCAAGGCATCAGAGTTTATCATTCCGCTCAATATTCCCGACCCGATTTTGAATCTTTCCTGGCTCCTAGCGGCAATCGGATTGGTCCTGGGGCTGGTTGCAGAGAAAATCAAATTCAAGCATGCTGACGAATACGATGCGACCGGCTTGATTATCTTGCTTATTTATTTCGCCATTCACTGGTTCGGGTTTCTGTCTTATGAATTCTATGCGCGCGGCTTTCTTGCCATTACGATTTTTCATGCTGTTCAGTACATTGCCGTTGTTTTTCTGCTTGAGGAAAAACAGGAAAGCTCACCGCGCTTTGCCACAAAACGTTTGCTCAAACTGGCGCCGCACGGCTTAACCTTTCTCGGCTTTGGTACCCTGCTTTATCTTATCGGAGCGGCAATGCAGGATTATGTCTTCACTTTGCCGAATATTTTGTACGCAAAATTCAGTGCCGTCTGCCTTTCTACAATTTCCGCTCACCATTACCTGGTCGATACGGTGATGTGGGGACGCAAAACCGGGCCATGATGGCAATCCTGGAGATACCTCTTGGAAAATGTCTGAGGTTTCATTTTCGCCCAGGCAGCTAATAATCCGTTCTAACTGAATCACAGTGTTTTCATGGTGTTACTATTTGGCAAGGAATGTCTTTTCGTTCACCATAGATTCCGAGTCGGCAAGGAGTGCTCTTGATGTCAGGCAGAAAAACAGCGATGTATACCCTCTGGGCGATTATCGTAACTTCCGGCATCTCGTTTAATGTCGCTCAAGCCGCTGCCTCGGCGCCAGCCAAGCAGGCCAAACCAAAACTTGTCAGCAATACTGTCGGGCAGCTTCTGCAAAGAGGCTACGAGCAAATGCGCAAAGGCAATTACGAATTGGCAGTGCGCACCCTGGCGGCTGCGGTCACTGCCGATCCTGACAGTGTTTCGGCTCGACGCTATCTGGCATTCGCTTTAATGCGCAACGGCTCCCTGCACGACGCCATGTACCAGCTTTTGATTATTCAGCGGATGGCCAAGGCTTCACCTTTCGATAATTACACGCTTGGGGAAGCCTACTCCAAAATGGGCAAACTGCCTGAAGCAGAAACGTGCTTCAAAGAAGCGTTGAAAACCAACCCGAATTATGACCCTGCCCGCGCCAGCTTGATTAAGACACTCAGTTCGACTGGCAAGTACGATGAAGCTTTCACTGAATGCTTGACTGGATACAAAGCGGCTAAGACAGAGATGCACGCGCGGTATTACCGCATTCTCTATCAACACGTACAAGAGCAGAAATTGTCCTTGCGCAGAATGCAAGATCCGACTGCCCTACCGCCAGGCACGACGACGACAACAACGACACCAGCCACAACGACAGGGCAGACACAATCTCGCACAGTGGGCGAAACGAGAAACTGATCACTTTCAGTTGATCGCGCACCACTAGCAGTGCGACTAGACGCTCACTTCGGTTGCAGTTTTGTCCTGCCCGTTGCTTTTCACTTTGCCCAGATAATAAGGAGAGGTTCTCCTTATTGTCTCGGAAAACGGCGTAGCGTGAAAGTCCAGCTCTTCTTCCGCTTTTCTGGAAGAAAAGAAAATCTTGTATTGGCTGAGCCAGGCCACCTGCCTCGAGAGAGCCGGCGTCAGACCGAAAAGTGGAAAAGTCGCTTCCACTAAAGTGCCCAGACCGACAAGCAGCGGCCCGGGAATCTCCATTACAGGAGCCCTGGTGCCGAATATCTTGGAAAAAATGGTGCCGGCCTCGCGCATGGTCAGATTGGCACTGACCAACACATATCGCTCACCGGTGCGTCCATGATCCAGCGCATAGACGTGGGCGGCTACGACATCGTTGATATCTGAAAATGGGACGCCGCCCGGAGGCACTCCCAATGCCCAGCCTTTTGCCATGGCGCCGAAGATCACATGATGATGAGGATGCGTATCGCCTTCACCAAATATGATACCGGGATTTAGCATGATCACCGGCAGTCCCTGCCTGACAAATGAGTTGACCTCAAGCTCTGCCTCGTGCTTCGTGTCACAATACGAAAGTCCCAGTCCGTGCAGATTGTACTCAAAATCTTCGTCACCGAGCTGACCTTCGGCAGGAATGCCCATGGCGGCCACAGAACTGGTATGAATGACGCGTTTTACATTGTTGCGCAAGCAGGCATCCATGATATTGCGGGTGCCCAGAACGTTGACGGCATATTGTCTGTTTTGATCGCGCTTTTTATATGAGACCAATCCGGCCAGGTGGTATACGACATCTGAGCCTTCAACTGCTTCCTGCACATGTTCGGGATTGGTGACATCGCCGCGCTTGTGCTCCAGAGCCAGGCCTTTAAACACCTTTGGCATCGAGCTGCTGCGTCCCATCGTGCGCACCTGGTGTCCAGTCGCGACCAGCTTAGGCACAAGACTTGTGCCGATAAAGCCCGAGGCTCCGGTGACCAGAATTTTTAAGGGACGCTTAGATTCCATGGACTCCTACCTGGATGCATAAACCTGAAGAGCCGTACTCAAGGGTACGGGTTTGGCACCTAAAAGCTCCTCAATGCGATTGTCGGTGCAGACATTATCGCGCATTGATAACTTGACTTGATCGCACGAGATGATCGGCACTTTTTGAAATGTCTGGCAAACCGAGGCAGCTACCATAGCCAACGGGTACGGCAGGGTAACAATTGGTTTTTCGACGCCAAGCAAGACCATCAGCTGTTTTACAAGCTCATTCATAGGCAAAATTTCGGCACCGCCAAGTTCTAAAGGCTGGCTCGGAATTTCCGCCTTTTCACTGGTAAGCCTATCTATGGATGCAACTGCTGCCATGGCCATGTCGCCTATGAAAAGCGGTTGCAGTCTGTTCACCCCGCCATTTACCAGAGGCACTGATTTCTTTTCGGAAATCAATTTGATTATGCGGTCCACTAGTTTGCTGTTTCTTCTACCAACCTGGCGACCAACCAGTAATGATGGGCGCAAGATTATGTTGGACAGCCCGCTTTCTATCACTTCTTGCTCCGCCTGCCACTTGCTGGTGTGATAGGCACTTGGTGCTTCGGGACTGGCACCAAGGGCCGTGACCATGACTGCGTTTTGCACGCCGCCTGCTTTTGCTTTTTCTACGAACAAACCGGTCATCAAGACATGCAAGAATTCTTGAGTCAACCCGCGTTGCGGTGCAATACTGCCAATCAAGTGAACAGCTACACGTGCGTCTTTGAAGGCCTCGGCCACTTTGCTATCATTGCCGAATAATTCGCCGACAAAAAGTTTTGCTCCCAGATTTCTGAGAACGTTTATGTCTTCAGCCTTGGCGCCTTTATGCACCAGACAGCGAATCTCAGCGCCTGAAGCAGCCAGAGCCGCGACTAAGTGGCTGCCCAGATAACCTGTGGCACCATCGACTAAAACTGCACCGCGACCGCTTAAATCAAACGGCGATTTCAATTCTTTAGGTTGTATTACTAGTTCACTCATTTGTCGTCTATGAATTCCGTGGCGTACTGATCTTTCTTGCTACATTCTTCCAGATATGTTTGATCAAAGTGACTTCGCCGACTTCGTTGCCCTGCGCCTTGTGTCCCAGATATTGAAGAAAATATCCGGCCGCTGTAAGCGCCGCACCCCAGACAAATTGTCCTGTGATCAAAAGAAACATGCCGTAGAAAGCAGCCGGCACGCCGACAATATGCAAGCAAGCATTGACAGGATGTTTGTGTCTGCCAACGTAGTCAATTACAAACTCTTTGGCGTTCATCATCAGCGAGCCACCGCCTCTTTGTCCGATCTGGATTGGCGTTCGGCCTTAAAATACTCAAGTGTTTTGGCCATACCTTCCTTAAACGGAACTCGATTGACGTAATTCAAATCACGCTCGGCCTTTTTCACCGAGAAGCCCTGATTGACTCCGGCCAGACGAAAAGCAGCTCTGGAAAAACGCGCCAATCCTCGCTGTTTTTCCACAGGCAAAAACGGTGCAAAAGACGAAATCATCTCGCAGGCAAAACGAGCAACACCAGAAGGAATCTGTTTTGTCACTCTGGGCAGACCCAGACCGTCTGCAATGGCATCGAATAATTCCTTTTTGGTGATGCGTTCGCCGTCTGTAAGATTGAAAGTTTGACCGTATGCTTTTGGGTTCAGCAATGCATTCTCAATGGCCTTGCTCAAATTGCCTACATAAATGACATTGGTTTCTTTGACTCCTCCGCCAATCAGCATTGCTTTGCCTGTGCCGATTGAATTGATCAAACGCGGCATCCACGCTTTTTCTCTCGGACCGTAAATAAAACCGGGGCGAACGGCGGTCACCTTCAAGGATGATGTCTCTGGTTCGCTCATAGTCAGGCGCTCAGCCTCCACCTTGGAGTCCGCATATGATTCACCGCACGGCTTTAGCTCTGCGGATTCGTCGACATCGAATTGATCGCCCTGTCCGGTAATCACCGACAGGCTGCTGACGAAGATGAACTGTTGGACGGAGGCTTTTCTTGCTGCTGCCAGAGCCGTCCGCGTACCTTCTACATTGGTTTTGAAAATAGATTCGCGCGAGCCATATGGATCGACTGTTGCGGCTGCGTGCACCACAACATCAAATCCTGAAAATGCGTCTACCAGACCCTGCTCGTCACTGACGTCGACCTGCTTCAAGGTCAGGGAGCCGGGTCCTGAAATCGAGGTCAAGCATTTTTCAGTTGTGGCGCTGCGCGACATGGCTGTGACCGTATAACCATTTTGCACGAGGTGTTCTGTCAGGTGACTGCCTACAAGTCCAGACGCACCTGTGATCGCCACCTTCGCTTTTCCTGTCATTGACTCTTCCTTTCTAAATACGTATTGAATGACGATCTGGATACCAAATCAAGGCACTTGGATTTGCGCCAGCTGTCCGCTAAATGAGTTGTGAGCACTGAGAAGCGGTATCTTCACCTGAGCTTCCGGAGCGCCCTCAGAAACGCGCTGTTGTCTGAGTTTCATATACGTCCCCGATGGAAGCGTGCGCATGACCGGCAGCCCCAGCCGTTTTGTAGAGCGCTTATCCTGATACTCAGGATTTTGATTCTTCAAAGAATCATCAAAAATGCGGATGAATTGATTTTTCACAGAATCAGGCAGGTCACTGCTCACTTCGGCAAATGCGACGTAGAATGGCGGGCTGCCCAGTTCTACCTCAACCGTGCAGTGCTCGACTTCGCTCAGACCCAGCTGAGTTTTTGCCATCGTCAAAGCGACAAGCACCTGCTCTTCCGTCAGCTTCTCACCGGTGATAGAACTTACTCCCATTCCCTTTCTGACAAAACGAATCACAGGCGTATTGTCCTTAAAGTCAGTCACTTCAATCAAGTCGTTGATGTTGTAGCGATAAAGTCCTGCTGCCGTCGTAAAGTAAATGTAGTAGCGTCCACCTTTTCTGAGCTGGTGCGCAAGCAAAAATTTCTGATTGGGCAGTTCGAGCTCGTCTTCTTCGACAAACTCAAAGAAGTGACTCGTCAACGCCAGCACACCGCCTGATCCGTCGCTGGTCAACGGAATCGAACCACGACCTTCGCTTGCCATATATCCGAAATCGCGCACCGGTATATTGCCGTAGATCTCCGGCAATTTATCGAGATAAAAAGCCATGGGGCCGCCCTTCCAGGAGACAAGAATCTCCAGATTGGACCAGACTCTGCGTGGCACAAGAGTGCCTTCCTTTTCAAGCATTTTGTCCAGCTGCCGAGCGCGTTCTTTGTTGGCGGTAAAAAACTTGCCAAAGGCTTCGCTGTAGATTGCCGGCGGACGATGAGCGTGTTTAACTGTACCGTCGAACAGGTCGGCAACCAGATCTGCCGCGTGCTCCTTCATTTGATCGGCAAGCAAAAGCAAGCTGGATGGATTACAGCAAATGACGGCGGTAACATCCAATCCCAGAGCTGAGCGCAACATCAAATAGTATTTCGTGTCTACATTCTTGATCTTGCAAAGTTCATAGGGCGTAGCGAAATGTTTTCGAATTACCTCGGGCTGGCGGCGATTGAGCATGCCTGAGACTGCACCATATGGAATACCGGATTCGGTGCGCCCTTCTTCGTCATTGCTTGTGATCAAAAGAAAACGTCCGTCTGCCGCCCGGGGATAATCTTTGATCAAGTGATAATTATGCACTTGAAAGGCGTGCGTGTAATCGCGAATGTGACTGGCAGTGATAGGAATGAACTTCGGAAGAGCCGTCGTGCCGCTCGTCGTCGCGAACATGAAGGGGTTTTCTCTGGTCAACTGATTGGTGGCGCCGGCGCGCACTCTATCGATGTACGGCTCTAAATCCTCATATTTGCAGGCAGGAACATAACGCTGATAGTCCTCGACCGTGCGAATCTTGTCAAAATTGAAAGTTTTGCCGAAGGCGCTGTTTTCATTGGCGCGTACATAGCCCAAAAGCTTTTCAGCCTGCACGGACTGAGGGCTTTTCACCGATTTAAAAAAGCGGCGTATGTGCGTAAAGCGCCTGTAGACCTGACCCAGATGAATCAAACCGGGACGTTTATACATGAAGTCCTCTCCCTTTCGCCTCGATGGCGGCCGAACCGGGTTGAGCATTCGCCGCTTTGAGTTTGACCATTAAGCGACTGAGATTGCTTTCGTTGACTGTGGCGCCTAAACCATGCCCTTGAGGCATTTTTCCTTTTCCGCCCAAACCATGGGTCATGTTTTCCTTTGTCAGATCTTCTTTGAGGAGGAAAAAATTTTGGGCGCCTTCATAATTCTCGAAGGGCGGATTCGCACAGCCCAGGGCTCGCCCGGCCGCGGTCAATATTCCGCTTTCGCCCACCTGAGCGCCGAGGTGAATCTTGATACCGTGTTTCAATGCAATATCGACGATTTTCTGAGCGGCAATCAAGCCGCCCACTTTGGAAATTCTAATGTTGAAACCACCGCAAGCTTTCATTCTGGCTAGATTTTCCGCCTCTTCAACCGTGCACAATGACTCATCGACAACAATTTCAGGCTGCACGGATTTAGTCAGTTCGACTAATTCATCTAAATGATCGTAAGGAACCGGCTGTTCGATCGAAGCGACGTTGAAGGCCTTTACGCGTTTGGAAAATTCGACCGTTTGATCGAAATCCCAGGCGCAATTAGCATCCACACGGATGACGGTGGAATTTCCCAGCAGTTCGCGTGCTTTTCTGACTGTAAAGATATCCAATTCCGGATCATCGCCGACTTTCAACTTTACCGTTTTGTATCCGTAGAGCCTGTAAAAATAAAGTAGCGCGGTAAGCGCATTGGGCTTGCCAAAAGGAATTACGCCCCCATAGTTAATGAAGTCACAGGCTGTCCTTGTGTTTTTTTCCGCCAGCCAATTGCAAATGGAAGTTTTTTCCAGCCTGGCCGCCGCATCAAGAAGCGCCAGCTCCAGTGCACAAAATGACGCACCTATTCTGCGCCCATATACATTCATCGCCGAAGCTGTTTGCTCGAGAAGTCGGCAGGCTGAGTCAGTTGGCTTTCTTTCATCGGCAAAAGATCGCCCGACAAGGGTGCCGGCAAAATTGCCTTTGATTTCATCGACTGCACTTTCACAGGTTTCTCCGGTCACATATTCTCTGGGAACGCTTTCTCCCAAACCAAATACGGTGGCACCGCTGAGGGTATTTTCGAGGGTAACGCGGACAATCACATTGGTCGAATGAGACCTGGATGCCAGGCTGTGCTTGAAGGCAAAGCGAAACGGCAAAAGTACCGTGCTGACATGAATGTCGGCAATCTTTATCATTGAGAACCTCGCTTGTCTGCGTGAAGGGCGATCCAATCACTCAAGTCGCGAGCATATTCAACGAAATGCCGATTATCGAAATCCATGCTGTGAAAAGCTCCGGAATATTTTTTCAATTGCTTGTCTTTGTGGTCTATCTGCAAAAACCAGGACTCAATTCCGTCAACATTTACGATCGCATCATTGCCTGATTGCAGTATCAAAGTCGGAATTTTGATGCTTGATGCTGCCGATTGAGAGCGCAATGTTAAAACGAAGCTGGCAAAATAAAATGCTTTGCTCGCCGACGTCAGTCTGAGCGGATCATTGTCGATGTAAGAGAGAAAAACAGGATTGTCGGTAAACATCGAACATGTAAGCGGTATGGGCAGGTGGGCTCTGAGAGCCGCTTTTCCTGACAAAAGAGCCAGTGCAATGGATAGTTTGTCTACCACATTCAGATCAGGCTTGGTTTTAATTGCCGGACAAATCAGGATCAATCCGGACAATGACGGCGCCCGTCCAGCGGTCGTCCACTTGTGTCGATCGGACACAATAATTGCGGCCGCTTTGGCGCCCCAGCAATTACCAATAAGAAAAACAGGTTGGCCGGGGTGCCTCTCGGCAACAAGTTTGAGAAAAAACTCCACGTCCCGGATCAGTTCAGCCGCACTTTCCACGTGACCGCGCTCGACAAAATTGAGCCCAGCTCCGCGCCTGTCCGGCGCATAAACTGTAATTCCGGCGCTCGCCATAAGATGGGCGGTGTTGGCAAACCAGAGAGAATGTCCCTCTATACCATGCAGGTAGAGCGCTACCGGTCCCTGCCCTGGGGCAGGAAATTTGCGCATGTGTATTTGGGAAGCGCCGACTGTCACCACTTCGACTTCCCCGTCGTGGTCGCGCTTCAACTTTTCTCCAGAGGCAAGAGACTGCAAAGGGAAAGGAGGAGAAGCAGTAATGCTCTCTTCTTTTGGTACCGGCTTTTGACTGGAGTCGACTGAGTGCATTGAGCTAGGGGCGATTCCCTGTTATTCGAAAGGCGAAATATATATTCTGGCCTGAATTTAGCGATTCTGTTCGCACTGGAAAGAGTAAAAATCCGCAAGTATGCGCCAGCGCTTGAGTTTAGCATCACTTGAAATCCGCCCGTCCCCCTGATAACGCAGTTTCGCAGACTTTTAGGGGATTTTTGACCGGCGCTTAACATTCATTAGTTAGATTACATAGGTCAATCTAATTTGCGTAGTAAAGTATACGACTGGAGTTTTACAGGTTATTGGAATCTAATATGTCGCGCAAATCGGGGTGGATGCCAACCCTTATTGAAAGAATCACTCTTGGATGCAAGACAAGTCCGTTCAGCGGCGGCATCCATGACCTTACAGTCATTCCTCTGGGAAGCGAAATCTGCCTCAGTCTCTGGCCTTTCATAAGAGAATTACCTCGAAACATAGCGCTGGTTAGAGATTCACTGCCGAAGAACATGGATGCCGGCAGGAAATTGTTCAGCCAATTGGCAGATGACGAACTCACATACCAGCAAATGTACGTGAAACAGTGCCACCTGGCCGGCATAACCGATGAGCAGTTGAAGACTGATATTTTGAACGAAGCAAGCCATCACCTCTGCCATGTGATGCGCCGATGGTGTGAAAGTCCGAATCATAAAGACGGCGTGCTTGCAGTTGTGACAGCCGAGCTGGCGGCAACCGCATATGCTCGGCAAACACTGGAGATTTTCGAGAAGTATTTTGCCGACCACGCAGCCGAATACACGAAAGAAGAAGTGGAAGACGGGCTGGAGTGGTTGAGACATCATTCGCGCCCGCATACTCGTCATGCACTGTGGATGCGACGCATGCTGGACGACATCGAAGTTGCACCCGGCGATGCATTGCCGCCGCCGGCCGAGACTGTACTCAATGCTCTGTTTGAACTCTGGAGATGTCAGATCGAAACTGAGCCGCTTCTTGAAGGTGCTCTCTAATTCTTGCTTCGGCTATCTGTTGCGCAAGTTTCAGAACTGGGAGGCGTTTATGCTTTTGAAAAATTCCGGCAAAAAACAGTTATCGACTGCTCTTTGTCTTCTGGTAATTGTGGCTTCCAGCCTGAGCGGCGCCCGGGCGGCGGGAGACACCGGCACCGGCAACGGTCATAAACTCTTGAGTTCGCTGGCCGATGCAAAAGCAAATCCGGCTGCCACTTTCACAGACAGCCACGTTTTTGTCCAACACATGATGAATGCAGCCGAAGCGCTGGACAGCTACTCTTTCAATTACAAAATGAGCGCTCTCAAAGGCGACAAGACACTTGTCGAAAAAGGTGATTTCTATTTCAAGAAACCGCATTTGATGAGACTGGAAGTGACGGAAGGAAAACGGAAGGGTTCTGTGGCGGTGCTTCAGGCCGACGGTCGCGTGCACGGCAAGGCGCCGGGTTTGGGAATTTTTGCATCGATGATCACGCTGGCGCCGGACAGCAGATTTCTCAAATCGGTGAACGGCTATCCCATGGTAGATTCGGATTTCGGCTCGCTGGCGCGCGCTTTAAAGAAATTTCTCGACGATGGGGCTACTGCGAAAATCACTGCTCACACAGTCTCCGAGCGCATTAATCATCAGCCCGCACATCTCATCGAAGTATATACCGACAAGACGCAGACTCAATTGTTCAAACGCGTTTTCGTTGACGCAGGCAGCTACCTACCTGTAGAGTGGTACGACTATGAAGATGGCAAGCTGTCTTCAGAAAGTTCCTGGCAAAATTTCAAAAACGATCCCGGCATGCCTGCCACTCTATTCTCTTTAAAGGGAGACAACTAAGTGAGTTTCAACGCGCCAACTCTGGTGACCGTCGCATTGGTGTCGGTGGGAGCGGTGATCGCCGCGCCTGTTCTGACTAAGGCATTTATTCGTCGCGGCACCGGCGTCAAATACGAAAAGAACTTCATTATTCAGCGGGCACCGCAATTCGCATCGGTTGCCACCATCTTCGCTTTGATACCGGCTTTCCTTATGTATTCCGATGTAATCAAAGCTGATTGGGCGCATCCCTTAATTACGCTCGGTCAAGGCGAACCACAGGGAATGACAATGATCGTTTCCTGGCTGGGTGTAGCTATCCTCATAAGTGGTTTGATTTTCATGATCGGTGGATGGATTTCTCTCGGAGAAGCTTTCACTACCGATGCTGAAATCTTGCAAGATCACAAAGTCAAAAGCGACGGCTTGCTGAAATTTGTTATGCACCC
>JADZFV010000350.1 GCA_020854255.1 Candidatus Melainabacteria bacterium
CTGTTGCCCCAAAACCAGATCCTGGCGGAGACTGCACGCAAGGCGCAGGAAGCAATTAGGCACGCTGGCGTTACAGCAGAGGAAATTGTTCAAGAAGCGGATCGGCTCAGAGAGGCTCGCTCGGCGGAAAGGTATCCCGATCTGTAGTGCAATTCAGAGACGGAAGCTCGGCGCCGGGTGTGACGTTTTCGACGCCTTCGACCATTTCGACACTTGCGACCGTTTCGACCAACTGGTACAATGAGAGCCAAGGGTTACAACCCACCGGAGGCGCCATGATGAACCTAACGGCCGAAAAACGATCAGTAGTGCCGAGCCTGGCAGAAGTGGAACAGGCTAAGGTATCGTCTCGCCAGATTGCTGAATTGACCGCAAAAGCTGCGCCTGAGCCACGATACGCACTAACAGACCACAAAGGCACGGAAATCGAGTTGAGTGAATCAGCCTTTCGTGTCCTTGTAGAGGCTCTCAATGCCATGGCAGGCGGTAATGCGGTTATGCTCATCCCAATTGAGGCCGAAGTAACAACCCAACAAGCCGCCGAGTTGCTCAATGTTTCGCGGCCGTATTTGGTTAGCCTTCTGGAGTCAGGGGAAATTGCCTACCGCAATGTCGGCCGCTACCGGCGCATACGGTATCAGGACATCCTTGACTATCAAGCACGCAGGGCGCATCGGCGAAAAGACACTATGGATGAGCTTGTTGCGCAGGCTCAGGAATTGAACATGGGATACTAACGGCCGATGAACACCAACCCGGCTGTTGTTTACGATGCGTGCGTCCTCTACCCAGCTCCATTGCGAGACTTGCTCGTGGAGCTGGCTGGACTCGCGCAAGATCTGGACTGGTTTCGAGCCAAATGGACAGACGAAATCCACGACGAATGGATAAGGAATCTCCTCCAGAATCGCCCGGATCTCACTCGCCAGCAGGTTAATCGTACAAAAGATCTAATGAATCGACACATAGATGATTGCCTGGTGACTGGCTATGAACACCGAATCGAAAGCGTGAACCTGCCCGATGAAAACGACAGACATGTGCTTGCCGCTGCAATCGAATGCGGCGCCAGCATCATCGTCACAGCCAATCTCGGTGACTTTCCCGCTGAGACATTGATAACAAGTGGCATCAAACCAATGACGGCCGATGAGTTTATTTGCGATCTTCTCGACACTTACGAAGACACAGGAGAAAAGGTACTTGAAGAAGCCGCCAGAGCCATTAAGTGCAGACTGAAAAACCCAGCTATGAGCTGGAGCCAATATTTTGAATGCCTTGAAAGCATGGATGGCAACGAGCTTACAAATACTGTCCAGCGCCTTCGAGTCATTATTCCAGCAGAGGAAATCATCGCAGATGATCTGCTCTTCGCGGCAAACGCGGCAACTGAAGGCTCATGATCAACGCGCTATTAGGCTCAGCTGTTCAATAAATCCAGTGTGCTTGCTTCCCGCATGTGATGCACTTCGCATCAGCGCTTTCGGCAGCGCGAAGTTGTACGGCAGCATTGTTTACGTGCTCCATGCAAAACCTGTAAAGCCCCTTCTCGTCCCATTCGAAGACGTTGAGAGAATTGCTCAATAGTTTCTCTAAGCGTGTATTTACCTCGGGTACGTGGACTCTCACATAAGGGCCTTCTTTCTCATCGCCACTTTCATCAGGTAGCCAGGTGTTATTGCCAATCAACTGATACAGCTCATTGAGTAGTTTCGGGTCAGGCTCATACCAGACGCTCTTTGAGAATTTGATGAAAAGGTTAGGCTTCGGTGGGCGTCCACCTTTTGCGCCGTTAGCGGCAGCCGCAGCTCTTTTAGCTTCAGAAGTCGAGGCACCGCCTTTGGTGCCTCCGCGCGCTCCCAGAATTGAGGCAACGCTTTCGACCTGCGTAACGGTGAAGGTAGTACCACTAAGAAACTGATCTAGCTTGGCTTCCAGGCGCTCAGTGTTAGCGCTTACTTCTCGCCCTTTGGCATTCATGTAGAAACGAAGCGTATGAAGCGCAAGGGAAGCTTCACTTTCGTCTAAATTAACTACCCTTTTTTCGTCTGGCATGGTGCAATAGTCCTATATTCGTGAATCGACCGGATGACCTCTTACCATAATAACCCAAACCGCTTTAGGTTTGTCGGAAATTAACCTAAATTTGCGAAAATAGGCGCAGCCCGCCAAATTTCTCCAGCGGGCTGCAAGCGTTGCGCTACGTGTTCAGGGCCAGAGGTGCGGTCGCGTTTCGCGCAGGCTGCATAAACCGTTAGAGCTGACAATTATGTGATCGATCAATTTGATTCCCATCAGATCGCCAGCTTTGATGAGGATTTCGGTCACTTCGATATCTTCACTGCTGGGCGTAAGCGATCCTGCTGGGTGGTTGTGTGCCACTATAAGAGCGTGTGAATTAGCCAAAAGGGCCGCTTTGAAAACTTCTCTTGGATGAACCAGGGAAGCGCTGACAGTGCCATGACTGACGACGTGATAGCCCGTCACGGCGTTCTTTGCGTCAAGATGGAAGGCAACGAAATGTTCTTCTGAGTACATCTTAAGCGGTGCCACAAACTTTTCCAGGTCTTCAGGACATCCGATAGGTAGCGGCTTTCCGCCGGGTTCCTTTATAAGTGCCAAGCGCATTTCAGGCACGATGTATTTTAGATGCTTCTTCAGAGTCCGGCTATTCATGCTGTTCTTCCTCCATGTGTTAGGTCTGCGCAGCGCATCCCATGCAGCACATGCCGGTAAACCGACAGCCACGGGCCCCGGTGTCAATGCCTCACGACCGCAGGGAGTGACCGGAGGCTTGGGCATTGACACGGGGTGGCGTCGGTTAGGCTTATGTGCCGGGCATGGGAGGAAGCAAGCATAACGGCACATACCGCGCAAAGAGCGAGTACGGGGCAAAGTTCTGCTGATACCAAAGTGATGCAGTGACGCAAGATGGTTCTAAAAAGGCAGCTAACCGCCGAGCGTGCAACGAGGCGGAACCTGGCGGCAGCCTGGGGTGGGACGGGGGAGCCACTGCCGAGCAGGCAGCGAGGCAGCATAAAATGAATGGTTCTAGAACATACAAACAATCCGGGAAAACGAAAAAGGAAAGGGCAGGAGCTTTTGCCCCTGCCCTATTTGACTAGGCTTTTACTGCAGCCAGCTTTTTCTTGGACGCATCCGATTTTGAATCCTCGGGCTGCGTTTCGTCTTGAGCTGCTGGCTTCGGACCGCACAGGTGAAAGCTGGTGAGCTTCATGACTGGCTTGGTCACCTGCACCGGAGTGCCGTCAACGTCCTTGGAATAAGAGGACATCGCCAGCCTGCCATAAACCACGACTTCGCGGCCTTTGGTTATGGTCTTCAGGACCCGCTCACCCAGTCCGTTCCAGGCGTCAACATCGATCCACATTGTTTTTTCTTCTTCCGTATTGGAAGAATACTCTTTTA
>JADZFV010000351.1 GCA_020854255.1 Candidatus Melainabacteria bacterium
CACAGTATGCGTGTGTTTCTCCTAGGTCGAGGCCATAGACGACTATCTGGTTTAAACATCTGCTCAGATACCAGATAGGGAGAGGCAGACAGGCACTTGGATTGGCTATTCAGTAATCAGGGCTCGAGTTTCGAGCTCAAAAAAATTCGAAGCATTGAGGAAAACGCCATGCGTTTTCTTTTTTGTCTTTGAGCACTAGAATGAAGGTCGCTTTGTGCGACCTTTTTTTGTAGCGTTGTGATTTATGGCTAAAGTTCTCATTGTCGATGACGATCAGCAAATACTAGATGTCGTTGCAGAGGCTTTGCTTCAGGAAAATTATGTTGTTGAAACCACGCTTTTCGGTGAAGATGCACTGGAATGTATGTTGACCAGCCGTTTTGATGTCGTCGTTCTGGAGCTCAATCTTCCGGATTTAAGTGGATTTGACGTATGCAAACGTTTCAGAGATAGAGGTCTCTCTACTCCAATCATCATGCTCACCGGTAAGACCGGTGTTGAAGATCGCGTCAGTGGGCGGTCCGATGGATATTGGTCTACCAATAGCACTCGCTCAACCAGAACAGACGCTGACGGACGCTTAATGCGCGTCTCTCAGGACTATGTCACTGCAAGAGGGTTGACAGGCTGGACGTTCGAAGCCGATGGAACAGCAACCAAAATGGTCGGCAATTTGTTAGGCAAGCTGAACGAAGATGGCACATCTTTCAACATCGGCAAATTGCGCCTAAATTTTTCGCCGCCCGGCACTGGTCGATTATTTCTACAGATCAATGACGATGACGGAAATCTTTCCGAGAACAACGGTGAGCAAACAGTTCGAGTTGTCCTTACGCAGCCTGGGTCATAGCAGACTTACAGAGGTGGTTTATCGTGTCTGAAGAATGTAAGTTCGGTAAGTACGGTCCTGCGGAGATGGAAGAGCTGTATGTAAATGCGCTGGATCAATCTGTGATGGGTGGACCCAAATTGGAAGAGTTTCGCGCTGCTATAAAGTGGCTGAACGGGAGTACTGTTTCCGACGCATGCAGGAAGGACTTTGCCGACAGTCTCCCAGCAGATGGACTGTTGAGTGACGATATCTACCTGGCGCAGGATAGCGGACGAACCATCATTAAGACGCTGATTGAACCATAGTTCATTTGAAGTCAGTGCAGTCTATTTTTTTTCTGTTACGCAGAAGTAACGTTGCTCGTGTCAAAAATGAGTTACCCGAAGCGCAGACATAATTTTTACCAGTTGCAAGACTGGCCCTGCCCTGAAGCACAGTATGAGTCTTACGCTGCAGCGCCCCCTCTCAAACGGTTGCGCTGTACTTTAAGGAGGAATTGACATGGGTTTTCGCACCGTAATTGATACTGCAGAACATGCTGAAAATTTGAAAACAGGTTTTACGGATTGGCAGAAAAATGGCAATGGAGAGTCCTTTAGAGAGGCGATTCTTGCACTCAGTACTGATACAAAGTCATATGGGACGAGTGGAGTGCAGGACGAACCCTGGGTGGCGCGCGATGTGTATGAGAAAATCAAGGACTTTATCCCCGAAGCAAAAGTAGTGAAGTACGGCGATCAAGAGTTCATAGACTTTCCTGCTGTTGGACGGCTGTAGGATTTCCACCTGTGGTACAGAAGCCTCACTGTTGAGCTGTTTTCTGGCCAGTCCATACTTACATTTTTCCTGCGGGGGATACACGCATGACCGTCGAGCTACTTGCAAATTCATGGACAGAGCGAAGCTCTGTGTCCACTGCACATGAGCGGCAGCCACTAATCGAGGAGGCTTATTCCAGGTTGGCGTGCTCTTTTGAGGAGTCCCCATCTGCGCAGAACCGGCAAGAAATTCCATTTGAGTCACTTTCCCGGGAAAGAGTTTCTGCGATGGATACAGCTGTGGTAGATCTCGAGAGGTTTGCCACAGAACTCGACCAGACTCATCCAGACGTCAAGCTCTTGTACCCAAGCAAAAAAGGTGGCATCAAAGGCGCGGATTCTCTACCTGATGATGTTAAAACGAAGCTGGAACAGGCTTTCAAGCAAATAACCGATTCGGATTTTGCAGCTACTGCAATTGTTCCATATCCGGATGGAATGCAACCAAAGTGCGGTTCTGCCGAGGGAGAGAAAATAGTTTTTCCACCAGCCAAAGCAAAGATCTCTATTCAAAATGGCACTGTCTTGATTAGACACGGGCATGGAGACTGGGAGGATATGGGAGAACTCTGGCGAAAAGTGAAGGGTGGCTCGGTCGTCCAATCATAAACTTGGCCAAAAGCTGCGGCAATTGCTCCTACTTTTGCAATCTGAAACCGAGACTTTCAGACTGAGTTAATGCGATGCTAAGCAGAAGCTATCAGCTGCAAGATACAGCAGGTCAACCAGCTAAGGCTGCCCGAGTTCTCAATTTGCTATTCGAATCTTCTGCCGGCAAGAAGATCGTTAGCCAGTCGCACTCCCGCTCCTGCCAATTGCACGCTTCCTGCCACCACCCTTGTACCTGCGTGCAGTCTGAGGAGAGGTCCTGACAGCATCATGAGATCGGAGCCGACATTTATGCCTGCATTTATCACTTCGGCTCTGCTTCCGTCGTGCAAGGCGTTTTTCAAGAAAGGAAAGTCCTGGAAGTAGAGCTGGCTTCCTGCAATGAGCGGTACTACCGCATTGCCGACAAGAGTTCCGTGTCCTTTGATGTCCTGCCTAAGTGCCAGTCCGGAGAAAGCAGCATTAGTCGCCGACGAAATATGCTCGCTGTTTAGGCGGAGCTGTGAGGGCACGAAGAAGCTGGATGTAGTGTTTTTGCTTTGCTCTTTGTCTAAGAGCTTGCGCAGGTCATCGATCGTCGTAAATTGTGCCTTCAGTGCTTCACTGTCCAGCATGTCTCGCAACACGCCGGTCTTCTGGGTGGCGTCGGCAACGGCAGCGCGAGTCAGACCGACTACCTCGCCTTTTGAGTTCAGAATGGGACCCCCGCTGTTGCCGGGTTCTACATGAACGAAAGCGTCGATACTGAGCCTTTGCGGATTGAATCCCAGACTTGCCCCGGAGCGCAATGTGTCGAATGTTCCGGTGGACAGAAAGATCTTCTGCCAACCATGTGGATGCCCTAACGCGTATATGCGATCTCCTTTATTCAGCGTCTCAGCCGTTTGTGCCAGCGGCAAGGCGGGAAAGTCTCTTCGATTATCGGGAGCGTCTATTTTTAGAACCGCTAAGTCAGCCGTTGAACGATGTTTATCAATACTGGCCGAATAGATCCTGCCGTCTGAAGTTTTTACCTCAATAGACTTTGCTCCATCGATCACGTGAAAGTCAGTGGCTATGGTTCCATCCTTTCCTACAAAGAAACCGGAGCCGACTGCCTTTCCACCATCTTGTTGTACCGAGATTCTGACAATGGAGTCTTTGCTTCCGTCATAAATTTTGGCGGCTTCGTCATTGCGCCGAAAGATCTGTGTGCCCTTCGCATTCGCTGTTTCGCCCAATCTTAATACTGGAATTTCAACAAACTGCCTCTGTGTGACAGGAGCAATTTCCACCTCCAAGGGAAATGGTGACGGTATATCGGCGCGCAAGACTCCTTGCCACTCAAGCTTTATCGAAGAGCGACGTTGATCCTCAGATGGATAGTCCGCACCCCATTCAGCGGATTCGTAAGGAAGTGCTGTCCTTTCGCTATCTTGCCTTCGATTGAAAGAAACATTTCGATCGCTCAAATCATGACCTCTCGCGTGAACCTTGAGTCAATCCTTGAAAAAACGCTGTTTCAAAGATTTAGCCATGTATGCTGCCCACGACAGGACAATGTGCAATGACATGATCTTTGCGCAATTTGTTTGTTAATTGAGGAAGTGTTTACAAGGCTAACGGCAAATCAGATCTAGCACAATGTGGAAATTACGATGCAAGCTTGCAGCGTTGTTCCGAAACTTGTGCAACTTGATGATAAACAGGGGAATCAACTCAATCTGGGCGAATCGGCCCGGGCTTGTGCACCTATTTCGAGTGTCTGCGAATCTCCGGACCATATCCTTCACCGACAAGCGCCTGGTCGATTGATGGAGAAAACACCAGGTACTCTTTGCCGTTGTCGCCTACTTCTACACGTCCATATTGAGCGGGAAAATCTTCCTTCAAGCCTTTCATTCTGACGGCTCTTTCTTCATCTGCAGTCATCCCGCATACTGCACTATCGCCAGGACCATTGGCATATGCCTCCAGTGCCAGCGCGTCACGGGCAGCTTGGGCGTCTCCGCTGAGACCACTGGCTACCGAATCGCCAATATCTCTGGGTAAATCTTCGTCTGAAACTCTGCACATTCCCATAGTTAATTTCTCCTATCTAGAAGCGCTCTAAAGCAATGGCAACGGCTGCAGTTCTTCATCTTATCGATGGAGGTCAGGCGATTGCGCAAAGGGTGGTATGCACATTGTGTTCTGCCGTCTGTGATTTTTGCGTGAGAATGCTTTGGCGCGGCTCGGTGCAACGCAGGTACTTCAAAACGCTCAGATCAGCGCCAGTTTCAAAAGTCACAAAGTTATTGATACATCTTCAAAACGCCAATTCTGCGCCCAATCTCGCCTGCGCTTTACCAATTCCATGGAACGGACTTGAGTTCTTCTTTGAGTTCTTTTGGCAGAATCAGAGTTTTTGCCTGAGCTTGCTGATAGGTTGTAATTCGACGCCATTCCTGTTCTTTATTTGGCGGCTCGGACATATGACCGTACGGACGTCTTACTGGTGGAGTAAGGCACGCATTATCCATTTTGCGCAGCAGGTAC
>JADZFV010000352.1 GCA_020854255.1 Candidatus Melainabacteria bacterium
GCGTTTCGGTAGCGCTTGCGCAGGCGAGTTTACTATCGGCGCAGGCGGCGCCTTCAGCCAGTATCTGGCAGAAGATGGCGCAAGCACCGGCAAAGAGTGCAGTGCACGCACCAGTGCGTGTGACCGCAAAGGCGAAAGTCGCGACACGTACTAATAAAGTGTCGGCTGCAGCCACCAAAAAGCAGCATGTCGCTGTCACCCCGGCCGCCAATGCGGACGGACAAGCGATGCTTTTCTTGATGGGCAAGAACAAGCAAGCCGGCGGAAGCGTAGCTCCTGCGGCTGCTCTCACCATACATCCTCAGGTGTCGCAAGACGCAGCTGCTGAAATCAGCACTGCCGGCGACACCAGCGAACAAAATCTGGTGGCCGTCAATAATGCCGCCGGCGAATTGCCGCAAGCAGCAGCTTCTGCTGTTGCAGCAAAGCCTTTGTTCACGATGCTCGCTCCGGATCGCCCGGTTGTAGCTCAAGGTGATGTGCAGGTGACGCCGATACCACCTGTGGTTACAGGCACCGTTGATCTCGAAGAGTTCAAGTCAACAAACATTCTCGACCTCAAAGTTTCGCAGTCCCGTACTTTTAAGTTGAAGAACAAAATTGTCCGTACCTCTATAAGCGATCCTTCGATTGCCGAACCGGTAGTTGTATCGGAAAATCAAATCGTTCTTCTTGGCAAGGCCCCTGGCGGCGCTACTCTGGTTCTCTGGGATGACGCCGGCAACTCCGCGGCCGTCGACTTGAGAGTCAGCCGTGACTACAATCAGCTGCAAGCAACTTTGAGAGAAGTCGATCCCCGTATCATCGTCAAAGCATTTTCAGTGGGCGGCAGCGACCGGGTAATTCTCCTGGGTGATGTTGACAATGCTGAATCAGTTATCAGAGCCTTCGGCGCTTCCAACATATATATGGATGACCGCGGCATGAACATTCAGGTCGCTAACAGCCGCATCATCTCCGCCAGAATTGGTGAACTCGGTATAGCCGGCGGCGGTGCCCAGGGTGGTCAGACCGGTACATTGGCTCAGTTGAGTTCGGTAGACAAATATCTTTTCTTCCCCAACTTGAACAACAACATCTCCCGCGCTCAAGTAATTACGAGCGACGGCGGCAGAGTCACCAGTCTGGTAAAGGTGCGCAAGACTCCACTTATTGCATTGCACGTCAGCTTCATGGAATTGAACTCGACTGCGGCAAGAGAACTGGCCATGCAACTCGGTATCGGCGTCACCAGCAATACTTTCTCGTTTGCTGTAGGCGGCAGTAACGCTGTCGGCAACAACGTTCTGGGTACATTGCCCCTTCTCAACCAAACCAACATCACCGGTGTCAATGCGTTGGGAACCACCGCTACTACACCAATAAATCCGATCAACTATGGTTGGCAAAACGGACCTCTGGCGTTTATCACGAGCAACACGGTTACTGGTTCCCAGACTTCAGCTCTCGGTCAGCCGATTCCGTTGACACCATCCGGACTTCTGCAAGGTGCCAACTTGTTCGGTGTTCCTGGCGGCTCCAGCTTTGTACCAGCCGACCAGGTTAACGTATTTACCTCACTGTCCAACTTCGCAGTCGGCGACAGGACCAGAGTTTCGATAAATCCCACATTCCAGGGCATCATCGGGCACTCGAGATCTAGATTGCTTGCCGAGCCAACGCTCGTTTCGATCTCCGGCGAAAGAAGCTCCTTCCTGGCTGGCGGTGAAATTCCAATTCTGCAGTCATTGGCTGCAGCCGGTGCGGCGCAACAGTCAGTTGTGTTCGAACCGTTCGGCGTCAGGCTCAACTGCATTCCGGTTCTTCTGGAGAGTGGTTCGATCAATCTGCAAGTTTCTCCGGAAGTCAGGTTGCTCAACCCGGCATTGGGTATCTCGATTCCCGGCGTCACTTCCTCTCAAGTCCCTGGATTCACAACCAGAAAGACACAAACAATTGTTGAAATGAAGCCGGGTCAGGAGCTGTATATCGCAGGACTGTTGTCCAGCAACAGCGGACGCGATATCACTAAGACTCCGATATACGGTGAAATCCCTGTGTTGGGTGCTCTTTACAGATCGAAAGCTTTCTCGAAAAACGAGAGCGAGCTTGTAATTGCCATCAGACCGGAAGTCATTTTGCCGGGAACACCAGGACAACTGAAGCTGCCGGAAGAGATTGGACGAGTTGAAGGCCCTCGTGACATCAATATGTTCCAGGTCGAGCCGACAGTCATCGACGAAAGACATTACTCGACCGGTCGCGCGGAGCGTCACCAGAAGACATCTCCGACTTTGCCTGAAGGCGCACCGATTCCGGACAGCAATTAGGCAGGGGAGAGAAATAAACAATGCAAGGTATTTTGAGGCAGAAAAAAAGGGAGAGTGTTATGAAGAAGCCCCAGTTGTGCTTTGCTCTTAGCGTGTCGCTCGCGCTAGCGCAAGCTCCAATGCTCCCGGGACTGGCAGCTCCGGCATCCGGAAACATTTGGCAAAAAATGTCCAGCGCTAAGACGGTTGCGGCCCAACCGGCTAAGGCGAAGGCGGTAACTGTCAAAGCCAGACAGGCAGCCAAACCAGTCGTCCAGGCGCAACAACCAGTTGCCGCTGACGGACAGGCGATGCTCTTTTTGCTGAAAGGCAAGGGCGCATCGGCATCCGCTCCGGCTCCAGGTGCAGCTCTGACAATTCACCCGCAAGTAGCCGACACACCGGCAGCAGCGGCTGAGACGACAGGTGCAGCCAGCGATATCTTGGCAGGCGTGCCCGATAACAGCGCAGCAGCTGCCGCCCAAGAGCGCAATGAAATTCCTACCCCTGAGATGAGCAACCAGGCGCCTCAGACCACGGGTGGCAACCTCGTTTCGCAAATGTCACCGGACGCTCTGATCGCTCAGGGTACCGATGCACCAGTTGTGGCCACACCGATACCTCCTGTGGTCACAGGAACGATCGACATGGAAGAGTTCAAGTCGACCAACATCATCGATTTGAAAGTCTCGCAGTCGCGCACTTTCAAATCACGCAACAAGATCGTTCGCACTTCCATAAGCGATCCTTCCATTGCGGAGCCTGTTGTTGTTGCAGAAAACCAGATTGTTCTTCTCGGCAAGAGCCCGGGTGGAGCGACCATGGTGCTCTGGGATGACGCCGGCAACTCGATTGCTGTTGACCTGCGCGTCAGCCGTGACTACTCGGCGCTCCAGGCGACCTTGCGTGAAATCGATCCGCGTATCGTCGTGAAAGCCTTCTCGGTTGGCGGCAGCGACAGAACCCTTCTTCTTGGTGATGTCGACCACGCTGAATCAATCATCCGCGCATTCATGGCAGCTAACGCTTTCATGGACGACAGAGGCATGATCATTCAAGTAGCTAACAGCCGCTTGATCAACCAGAGAATCGGCGAACTTGGTAATGCAGGCGGCGGCGTTCAGGGTGGTCAAACCGGGCAGTTGGCTCAGTTGAGTTCGGTTGACAAGTACGTGTATTTCTCAAACTTGAACAACAACATCTCCCGCGCTCAGTACATCACAAGCGATGGCGGCAGAGTTACAAGCTTTGTCAAAGTGCGTAAAGTGCCGCTGATCGTTCTGCACTGCTCGTTTATGGAAATGAACTCCACAGCTGCAAGAGCATTAGCTATTCAGCTCGGCGTCAATTTCGCAACCAACACCTTTGCATTTGGTATAGGTGGTGGTAATCCGCAATCAGCAGTCAGCTCAACTGTCGCAAATGCGCTCATATCTAATCCTGGAGTGACTACCAACGTCATCACCAGCACGCCTGTGTTAGGTCCTGGCGGAGTCGGTACAGTAGGCACCGCGCAGCAAGCTTATGCTGTCAGTCCGGTATTCTTCAACTCAGGAACGGTTCTAGGAACCCCCCCGTATCCGGGAACCGGCAGCCCGTTGGCTGCCTTCAGCGCAAGTCCTATCGGTCTTGGTGTATTGAACACTGTGCCAACTCTCTTGCAGCAAGCAGTGCTGCTCGGTTCTCCAGGTTCGACCAGCTTTGCACAAGCACTGAACGGATTGGGCAACTTGTTCCAGGGGACTAGCTTGTTCCCGACCAATCAAAAGACACGCGTCGGCCTCAACCCCACTGTTCAGGGGATCATCACCCAGAGCAGAGCCCGAGTACTCACAGAGCCGACTCTTGTGACGATCTCCGGCGAGCGCGCAGCATTTTTGGCTGGTGGAGAAATTCCAATTCTGCAATCTATCGCTACAGCCGGTACATCGCAGTTCTCCGTCACCTTCGAGCCTTTTGGTATTCGTTTGAACATGATTCCAGTGCTCATGGAAAACGGAAACATCAACCTCGAAGTTGCGCCTGAAGAAAGGCTGATCTCAAACCAACCTGGTCTGGCTCTGCAGTTCATCGGCGGGACTGGTTCGATCCCGGCATTCACCACAAGAAAGGCTCAGACCATTGTTGAGATGAAGCCAGGACAAGAACTGTTTATTGGCGGTTTGATTTCGGCTAACACCGGTCGTCAAATCAGTAAGACGCCAATGATCGGCGAAGTGCCTGTGCTCGGTGCTCTGTATCGTTCCAAAGCCTTCACCAAAAACGAAAGCGAACTGGTAGTTGCAGTCCGTCCGGAAGTCATCCTTCCTGGAACTCCTGGACAACTCAAACTTCCAGAAGAAGTGGGTAGAGTCGAAGGACCGCGCGACGTCAACATGTTCCAGGTTGAGCCGACGGTTGTTGACGAACGTCACTACACCTCCGGAAGATCGGAAAGAAGACAAAAGACCTCACCCACATTGCCTGAAGGCGCTCCCATTCCGGATAGCCAATAAGACAACGGGTAGTCAAAAAATTGACGGGCGGGGTGCATTGCACCCCGCTTTTCATTTGGTTTGAATACGGCACCGATGATGTCCGGGTTTTTGTCATAGCGAAGCCATGGGTCGAGCGAATGCGCATTCGCTCGACCCATGGTGTTGACCCTTGTATGTGCGGAACACAGCCGCCACCACTAGAAGAGTTCGTTCACGTTTTCAATCAAAACCAAAGAGCTCAGCGGTATGGGCTGCTGAGCTCTTAGTTTGATTTGATTGCGACCGAGGTGGTTAGCGCTTCTTAGTCGGCTTCTTCTCGAAACGGCGGCGCGTAGCTTCCGCTAAATAGGTGGCCGACTCTTCCGGAAATTCCTCGAAGAAAATGTCGAGCACCCAGTTGACCGAAGTGCGAATGAATTGCTCGCGACCCTCAACCGGTGAATAAAGATTGGCAAGGCCTGATTTGTCGACTATTTTGAGAAGACCTTTTTCCGACAGTCGGACCATGGTGGTCATTACTGTCGTGTAGGCGATTTCGCGCTTAAGACGCAGTATATTGAATACGTCTCTAACGGTTATTGTCGGGTCGGCTTTATCCCAGACCAGTTCCATAATTTCGCATTCCAAATCGCCAAGGAATTTGCGAAGACCCTTCTGATTGAACCTGAAGGAGGCGTTTTCGTCGTGTATTCTCATCC
>JADZFV010000353.1 GCA_020854255.1 Candidatus Melainabacteria bacterium
AGCCACCAGTTGCCACATCCGCTCCTCGTCTTGTGGATTTAGTTCATCCTCGGCGAAAAGCCAGAGAAGCTGATCGAGCTCGTCGGAGACCACGCCAGTAGCTCGCTCGACCGAAGGACTCCGCGCCGGCGTGACTTTGGCGATTAAATACTCAAGTTTTTTTTGCATGTCTTGACTGGGCATTTTTAACTACTTCGGACTATTGCTGGGTACCAGATCCCGTAGAATTACAAACCATTTCAATATTTGGTCGACGAAGTGTAGCTTAGTTGGCAGGCACACCTCAAGTTAGGCAGGGTTTTCTCCGCTTCTTGCATCGTCACGGTTGCCGACCAGCATCATTGCAATGTCCACATGTGCTCTGCACAGGGCTGAGGAGACGGCATTGACGGTCGAGTTCAAGAAATCTGCGATTTCAGGAGGAGTGGGCAACTGGATGTCAGCTGACCTCTCCAGTTCCTCGCGGGCTTCATCGAGCTGTTGGGCTATCTTCCAGGAGCGTTGTGAACATTCCATGAAACTTCGTTCGTCTGTTCGGCAGTTGGAGTGGGATTCAGATATTTCCTGCAAGGTCATCTCCTTCGCCTGCTCCGCGAGCTCATCAAGCTCATCATCCGGAATTCCTTGAACCTGCAATCGCTTTCGATAATAGTCAGATTTAGCTTGCTGAACTAACAGCTTCCCCAGCAGCCTACTAACTCTATTCTCGCAGTCCCTTTGGTGGATCGACGCGCAATCGGCACTTCCTGCAGATCTCGCTGCTACGACAGTCCATAGTTGGCTTAGTTGCTTTCGAAGGTTATCCAGTTGGAGCTTAGAAGCTTGCTCTGCCTGCGTCTTTTTCTTGTTCTGCTCTCGCCAGAGACACTCCCAGTCATCGTCTTGCAGAACATTTTTGGAGGCATCGACGTCTTCGGGTTCACCTAGATATTTAACGATCATGCAGGCCCGTCGCATGGAAGACAGATTCGCAATCATTTCGCGTAATTGAGCCTTTTGCAAGTAGCTAAGGTGGTCATTGCTATCTGAGGCTGGTGCTTCCGCAGGCCACTCCTCAACTGTGCCTTGAGCTACGAAGCTTTGCGGTTCTGAAGAGTTGCAGTTTTTCTTGAACCAGTCCCGCAGTTGGTAGTCCGCTTGTTTCAGCAGCCAAGATCGGAGCGTGCCTTGAAGTGGATCAAATCCTTTTCCTCGCTCGAGGGTTACAGGAAGGCTTTCTACCGAAAGGGCGCGCTCGAAGATCCAACAAAGCGCCTCGCCCTCGCCATCAGGGTAGTAAAAGGCTTGCTCCGGGCGGAGCATTTGTCGCTGCTCTAGTTTACTAAGTATTCGCTTCCTAAGTATTTTCGTGAATCTTTCGTGGTTAAAGAGTGCCTCCACTGCCGTGACACATTTTGCACGAGCACCGCTCCGAACCCAGCGTACGAACTCTTCGTCGCTCGTGAATATGTCCGCGCTGTCTCTCGGAAATAAGCTAGTTGACATTGGTTATCTCAGCATGAAAGCGCATAGCAAACGACCTTGGGTGACCAGACCGCCGATTTTCTCTGGGTGATTATAACCTTTCGAAGCTGGATATTGCCAGCTTTGCCAGGCCGATTTGGCTCTCAACCGCTAAGCATTGGTGTTTTAGCCTGCAAGATATATTCAAAATCCTTCCTACAGACTGAGTATGCCACAAATCTAACCCAGGCGATTTTGAACTATTGAGTTCAAGCGTCTTTGCATTGTCGATTAGGTTTGGCTAATCTAGCGGAGTGAAAGTCGCTCCGCTGCGTACCCGCCGTACAACGAGGAGAAACACATGCTTCAATTTCGACTGACCAAACACGCCATTGAGAGAATGACTGAAAGAAGAATCAGCCACGACGACATCAGTCTGGTGCTTTCGCACGGCGTGACAACCATCACCGCTATTGGCAGAAAGATCACGAGACTTGGTTGGTTTTCACTCGATCTCGATCCGACCTTGCGAGAGTTTGCTGACATTCGCGTTGTCTGGAACGATAAGAATATTTTGACGGTCTTCCGAGCCTAATTATGGTGCTCCTGATTGACCCGCACAGTTCACTTGCCATATCGTCAATGCACAATCTAGGAGATGAAGAGCCTGAGCTGCTTCTAGCAGCTGGGAACGCCGCAAGATCTCACGGTAGAATAGTTCGGCAACATCGCTCGCGAGTCACCCCATGAATGACGAACCACTTGATAAACGAAAGACCCGACTGAAGACGATCGACTTGCAACAAGGCCTTCAGGTCGGTTCATTCGAACTGGATTGTCGACTTGGCGAGGGAAGTACGGGTGTAGTATGGCGCGGGATCGACCCGTATCGTGCCTACAAACACAACCCGGGCTATGTAGCTTTGAAATTTCTTGCACAAAGTGCTCGCGAAGATTCTGTGGAAATAACTCGCGCGATCGATACGTTCAAGGTGGTGCATTTACTACAGCATCCCCACATCTGCCCTTGTTATTCTTTATGGGAGGATCACCGTTTTGGAAATATCCTGGCTATGCGATATGTTGACGGAGTCAGTTTGCACCAATATGGCCAGTCATTGCAGGGAAATGGCCAAGCGGTAACCGATGAGGTGCTGCGTGTTCTCCGATGTGTAGCAGCCGCCCTAGATTATGCGCATCAGCCGCAGGAGTTTCATTCTGGAATTGACGGCGTTATCCATCGTGACATTAAGCCAAGCAACATTTTGGTGAGCCGCGACGGACGCGAGGTTCAGCTCGTCGACTTTGGCATCGCCGTCACGGTAGGCAACACAGCTAATGACGGCTCTGGGACTTTCGACTACATGTCACCCGAGCAATGGCTTTCGAATCCCCTCAGCCCCCATTCAGATCAATACTCGCTGGCTGTCGTTGCCTTCGAGATGTTGACTGGGCGGCTTCCCTTCTGTGCCCACGCAGGGAGCGCGCTAAAGGTGGCCGTTCTCCACGCTACCATCCCTTACGAACCGTCTTTGTCCGCTGCAGTCAATGCGGCATTTGCCCGAGGGCTTGCGAAGAATCCTAACGATCGATTTGATACGTGTGTCCGACTGATCGATGCCTTAGTAGGTGAAGCTCCGGCGCATATCGCCCCTAGCGCGCTTGTGCAGCGGGAGACACGCAAGATACTCGATCTGTGCGGTGAATTCCTGGAGAATCATGATTGTTTGCAACTAGTCAAGAATCATCCTGATGCGTTGATTGTTCAAGCGGAAATGGAAGGCCTCTTCGCAATTAGTCGACAGACAGCCATGGATGTAACGCAGCTTATCGGCGACGGGAAATCGAATACAGTTATACAGACGAGACTCGGAGCAGATAGGCTCTTAGAGACTCAACGAGTCATCCAGCAACTGGTTGAGCGTGGATATGATGTCGAGATTATTTCATCCGACGCAAGTTATCTAGAAGCTGTTCAGGGGGAACAAAGTCAGCCAAGTTCTCTCGATGAAACGGGGGAGCCACAACCAAGAGGAAATCTAGAACGAAAGAACGACATGCAGAATACAGACTGGAGTCCGGCATCTCTGGTGGGCCGAGCAAGACATCCTGAGAAGATGCGCGTCATGATCGATACCTGTTCGTTGATGACGCCAGATACGAGAGAGTTTCTTCAGGAAACTTTTCTTCCTTGGGCATTGGCGGTAAAAAAACAGCATGCCATCCAAGTCATGCTGGTTCCCAAAGAAGTGATTCGCGAATTAGAGACACTCTCGCAGAAAGGGGATACACGGCAACAGAAGCAGGCGTCAGCGGGAATCGTTGCATTGCATAAGATGCTCGAGGCGGAAATTCTCGCGCCATTCGAGCTGAGTTATTCCGGTGATTTGCAGTCAGCTGATGACGTGTTCATTGCGGTGATGCTGCAGCTCCTGCTGAAGTTCGACGTACTGCTAATGACCCAGGACAAAGCGCTAGCGCTCACTTGTACCGAGACTTACAATCTTAGGCAGAATTCCCAGGCGCAGACAGGTTCCAAAGGCCGCAGGTTTGCGGCCTGCAGAGTCTTTCGCAATCACAAAGAAAATATTCTAAGGCTCGCGAAACACAAGTTTGATGGCGAGCCCAGACCAACTCCGTCCAGACCAACTCCGTCCAGACCAACTCCGTCCAGACCAACGGGTGCCGCTAGAACGAAACCTGCCGTACGAGAATTGTCGCAAGAACTTGTGCTTGCAATACCGATCCCTTCGAATCCCGGCGATGTGATTAAAGGAATCAATGCGACATACCACCTCAATCAGAGAATCACCGGTGGTGGCGAAGGCACTGTCTATGAAATACAAAATAGCCGCGACCTTGTCGCAAAGATCTACCACCCGCAGGAGTTGAAGTTTTGGCGGTTCGAGAAGCTAAAGTTGATGGTGGAGAACCCCGTGCATAACAAAGGAGTCGCTTGGCCGTCGGAAATCGTCTCTAATTCCGAGGGGCAACCAGTCGGATTCTTAATGCCGCGAGTTGAGAACGCCTTGCCGATCGTCG
>JADZFV010000354.1 GCA_020854255.1 Candidatus Melainabacteria bacterium
GACGAGGTGGTCACATCCGGCGCCTATGGCGTACCTGATGGAGCTATCCTGGACCGAGGAGAGCCTGCAAAATGATCACTCAGATACTTCAGTTCTTGCTGAAGCAAAGCCGGGCTCTCTATTTTCTTATCGTTCTCATTACTATTGCTGGTTTTCTGGCTTTTCAATCTCTTCCCAGTGACGTATATCCCGAGCTTGCCTTCCCGCGCATTGCCGTGATCGGTACTGTAGGCGATATAGCGCCCGATCGCGTGCTTCTAACCGTGACACGACCGCTTGAAGAAGCTGCTAGCCAAGCCTATCGCGTCAAATGGATTCGCTCAAAAACTATTCGCGGAGCAAGCGAGCTTTCGATTGAGTTTCAACCGAGCACTGACATGAATTTTGCCTGGCAGCAGGTACAAGCAAGAATCGCAGAGATCAGGGCTAATCTGCCTCCGTCTGCCTCTCTCATCGTAGAGCCTGTTACCCCTGCCATATTCCCTGTTCTCAATTACAACATCACGTCCGATACCGTACCTGAGTCAGAGCTGTACAACACGGTCCGATACGAGATAGAGCCTCGTTTGCTCCAAGTTCCAGGAGTAGCAAGAGCAATAACACAGGCGGGAAAAATCCCGGAAGTAGCCGTTCAGGTTGACCCCGATAAACTGGCTGCCTACAAAATAAGTATTGTCGATGTGGCGGCAGCTCTAACAAGAACGAATCAGGTTGAGGTTCTTGGAAGAGTCGATGATCGATACAAGCAAAATTTGATTGTTGGTCCGGGCGAATCAGTCAGACCGGAGCAACTGTACGACTTGGTTGTAGCGCGCTCAGGCAGCGAGCCGATTTACTTGAAAGACATCGCCAAAATCACAAATTCATTTCGCGATCCGCTCAGTGTCATCAGTGCAGATGGCAAAGAAGGCATTGTAGTCAACATCTTCAGGCAACCCAGCAGCAACGTCGTAGCTGTCTCAGATGGCGTAGCCGCAGAGATGGAGCGAATCAAGACAACGCTGCCGGCGGGTGTAAAAATCAGCAAGGCCTACGACCAATCCAGGCTCGTCCGCCAGGCACTGGACTCTATCCTCAAAGAGATTGCCATCGGAATCATTTTCATCATTGCCATCTTGTTTGCTTTCTTGCGCTCATGGAAAAGCACTCTGGTAGCTGCTCTTACTATTCCTCTGTGTGCAGCCGCTGCCTTTGCCACGATGGCATTACTGCATCAAAGTTTGAACTTGATGTCGCTGGGCGGCTTGGCCATTGCCTTAGGATTAGTAATCGACGACGCGATTGTTATCGTCGAAAACATTCACCGGCAACTCCAAAAAGGTCTTACCTCAAGTCAGGCTGTGATTGCCGCTGTCAACGAGCTCGCCGGTCCCGTAACCAGTTCCACTGCCACGACGCTTGTTGTCTTCCTTCCTTTAGGGTTCATTTCAGGCGTAGCCGGTCAATTCTTTACTGCCCTGACGATAACCCTTGCCAGTGCCGTCGCCTTTTCGCTATTCCTGGCCTTGTTCGTCGTGCCGATCTTTTGTGCGCAAGTGATGAAGCAGGAAGCTCACGCGGCACGAAAAGACGAAGGGTCAAGCAAGCAGAAAGCCGCTTGGTACCGGCGAACTCTAAGAACTTCGCTTCGCCATCCTGTAGTCGCCGCTTTGTCCGCCATCTTGATTCTCTTTGCTTCTTGCTCGTTGTTTGGAAGAATCGGCACCGACTTTTTGCCGGAAATGGACGAAGGGAGCTACGTTTTAGATTACTTGATGCCTGCCGGAACTTCCTTGCCTCAAACTGATCAGATTTGCCAACAGATTGAAAAAATACTCAGTGAAACTCCCGAGGTAATGGCATGGACACGTAGAACCGGGGCGGAGCTTGGATTGTTCGCCACACAGCCGAACACCGGTGACATACTGGTGGTTTTGCGACCGCACGATCAGCGCAAACGCTCAACTTCCGAGGTTATGGACGAGCAGCGCAGCAAGATCGCTGAACGGATTCCGCAAGTTGAAACCGAGTTTCATCCCATCCTCGCAGACCAACTCAATGATTTGGCAGGTGCAGGAAACCCTTTTGAGATACGCGTCTTTGGGGAAGACCGGGCCGCAATTCGATCTGTCGCTGAAACCATTGAGGCAAAATTGAAAAACGTTCATGGCTTAGTCGATCTTGCTTTGACCAGCCAGGACAGTGCTCCGCAGTTCGATATCAAAGTCGATCCGCTACGCGCCGGGCGGTTGCTTCTAACACCGCTCGATGTTACGGACCAAGTAAAAGCAGCTTTTCTTGGACAAGTCGCAACACAGATGCGGCAAGGAGACAAGTTTGTCGATGTTCGCGTTCGCCTTCCCGACAAGATTCGCTTCAATCCCTCCATGATTGGCCAACTACAGATACTCGGCAAAAACGGTGCCATTTTGCCTCTTGATGCGATCGCCACTATCTCGCAGATAAATGCAGAAATTGAAATTCTACGCGAGCACCAACAGCGCTATGTCTCTGTTGAAGCCAGTATCGAAGGCCGGGACCTTGGTTCCACAATCCAGGAAGTGCGTACCGTTCTCAAACCAATCGCTCTTCCTCCTGGTGTGTCTGTCACTATCGGCGGCATCTATCTCAGCCAGCAAGAGAGCTTTCAACAGTTACTGCTTGTGTTGTTCCTTGCCACAGCGCTTGTTTATCTCATGATGATAATTCAGTTTCGTTCATTCCTGCAGCCGCTCTCAATACTTTTGGTTTTGCCGCTCGGCATGCTGGGCGTTGAGCTGGCTCTTATCGGAACAGGCACGCCATTGAACGTGTCCTCCTTCATGGGACTGATCCTGCTTGTCGGGCTTGTAGTAAAAAATGGAATTATTTTGTTGGAGTACGCTAATCGTTTGCAAGAGCAAGGTCTATCACGAGATGACGCCTTGGTAGAGGCTGGAATAATTAGACTGCGTCCAATATTGATGACGACTCTTTGTACACTGCTTGCACTCACGCCTTTATGGCTGGGTCATGGTGCCGGTTCGGAATTGCATCGGCCGCTTGCCATAACAGTTATAGGCGGACTGTCTCTTTCCACCCTGATCACTCTTGTCTTTGTACCGCTTTTGTCTCGCGTTATGATGCGCAGGAAAATAGCATCTCATCCCGCAAAGCATTCCTCAGCCACGAGCAATGACTATGATCCCGAAGAGGATCATCAACGCGCCCAATGATTTCGAGACAGCAATCGGCTTATTCAAAACCACTAGTATGTCAAATGCTATGCCGAGTGTTGCAATAGAGATGCTGAATCGAAGTGGTTCACAATCTCAATTTTGTGCTCACTAATTTTCGAACACGGGATAGTCCGGAACTCGGGATAGTCACCCACGTCGTGGACCCTAATTGACCAGGGCGTCATCGTCTTCCTTCCCGCGACAGAGGCAGCAAGCCAATCTCCTGGCTTCGCTTGATCAATCAACGCGAGAAGATTCTGCGCGAGTAGTTCCGGTCCTCCTTTGGACAGCAGCAGCTCGACGGTGCGCAAGTTGCGATGCCGCTTTTCCTTTTGTCCAGCCGTTTGATAGCGCACTCCGTTGCCGTAACATACGTTGCGACAAAGTTCCGTCGCGCCAACGCAAGTCGCACTGCGCGGCAAGCTGAATGCCCATGACGTCTTACTATTGTTGGTCAACTCCAAACCATATTCTTCCATGCTGTATACCTCCAGTTAGTGAGGCGTTTCGCCTCGAAAAACCGGGGCACGGGGGTGGCTCCGTGGGTCAAGCGGATGTGTATGTCTGCATCAGAAACGAGTCGGCTGCGCGCTTGACGCGCGGTGGCGCCGCCCCCGTACACTTGAAGAAATACGAAACAAGCCAAGATCGGCTCAGGCAATGCAGTCCGGAAGGAGAGTGAAAATCACCCCGATTGCGTCCCTATTCATGTGCGGGGCGATAAATGCCTGAAGTCGTATTTGCCAGTGGCGACAAATTCGAATTGCCAGAAAGAAGCCCAGTCATGTAATGATTTCGCGCAGCGGATCGCGAGCGAGTTCATTACAAGCGGTTCGGATAGCGGTCCGAATGCGCGGGCAAACAGGTGGAAAAGTCAACAAGGCAAAAGGCAGGAGCATTCACCCCTGCCTTTATTGCTTCTAAAGCCTGGAACCTATGCAGTCTGCGCATCCTCCTTTGCCGGCCGTTTCCCACAGAGGTGGAAGCTAGTGAGCTTGATGACGGGCTTTGTCATCTGGACTTTGACTCCGTTCACTTCCTTGGGATAAGTGGAGATTGCAAGTCTTCCATTTACCACCACCTCACGCCCCTTTGTTATTGCTTTAAGTACTCTTTCGCCCAACCCATTCCAAGCATCAATGTCGATCCACAGAGTTTTGTCTTCGTCCGTATTTGACGAGAATTCTTTTACTGCGAGCGAGAATTTGACGACCTTGTTTCCTGTGTCTCCGAAGGATACTGTGTGGGGAGCTTGTCCGACGTGTCCGACTACTGTGATCTGATTATTCATGATTTCTGGCACCTCCAGTGCGTGTTAGTGCGATCAGAAACTGCACAAGCGTCAGCCGCATCAGCGCTTTTGCGCGGCGCATGGACGCGAAGCGCCCTTTAGGGTCTGCCATTGCGGCTTGCAAAAGTTGTGCTAGTCTCCGCACGTTTAGACATGCACGGGTGGTAGCCAGACATGAATCACTCAAGTAGCAGCCGCTGACGTCGGGCGCCCTCACTTGCTTCAGACCAGGAAAGGTATTCACGCAATACGTGGCGTAGCAGAGTTCGCACTGTCCGAGGAAGAACCAACTGGCGGAATCAACAGATTCATTGAATAGGCAGCGGATAAGACCCACGACACCGGAAGCACGTGGTGGCAAATATGGTGGCAGTCATTTCACGCAGGAAGTGGCGATGGAACAAAAAAGAGCATGTACACGCAATGCTCACTTCACCGAGGGTTAAGGAGACGCAGCGAGACAGAAGGGCGGCACAGACAACTTGACAGCGCCACATTACGTATAATATCATAGACGCAAACCCGCATAACGTACACGATTATATACCTAATTACTCCAAACACCAAAGCCGAACCTTGACAATAACGCCTAGTATCATTTACGCTAGATGTTATAACGTCAGCCGTAGTAGACATTATGCCTAAATATGCTTCTAACTCCGCCACGCCCATCCCGGTTCGCCGGGCGCTACGCAAACTCGGACAAGACATCCGGGACGCTCGACTGCGGCGACGCATCCCGACAGAGATCCTGGCGGAAAGAGCATCCATCAGTCGCATGACCTTGTACAACGTTGAGAACGGCGACGCAAGCGTATCCATGGGCACTTACGCCACAATTCTATTTGTGCTCGGCATGATTGATCGAGTCGGCAATTTGGCTGATGCCAGTGAAGATACCCTTGGCCGCCAGCTCGAAGAAGAGCGACTCCCCAAACGCATTCGACTCCCACGAAAGAAAACAGCCGCACCGGACAAGACAGGAGCGTCGTGATGGAAACCGAAACGCTGGTTTATGTTGATCTTTCCGGCAAGCCATTTCTTGTCGGGCGTTTGTGGACGCGGACGCGCAAAGAAAAAGACAGTGCAACGTTCGAGTATGACAAAGACTGGCTTTCCAATCCTTCACGCTTTTCATTGGAGCCCGCCCTGACACTCGGCCCTGGTCCGTTCCATAGTGATCGAGCACTTTTTGGAGCCATCGGTGACTCCGCCCCGGACAGATGGGGACGCGTGTTAATGCGCAGAGCCGAGCGTCGCCGTGCTGAGCGAGAGGGAAAAACTGCTCGAACTCTTCGTGAGATCGACTACTTATTGATGGTCGATGACGAAGCACGCCAAGGTGCACTCCGCTTCAAGGCAAGCGCAGGGGGACCGTTTTTAGCAGAGGACGGAAAGAAAAAGATTCCTCCCTTAATCGAACTACCCCGACTACTTTCTGCAGCAGAAAACGTATTAAGCGATAAGGAATCAGATGAAGACTTACGCTTGCTGCTCGCACCGGGCTCCTCTCTTGGAGGCGCGCGCCCTAAGGCTTCCGTGCGCGATAAAGATGGTCACTTAGCGATAGCAAAATTCCCGCATGCGGGCGATGAGATCAATAACGTGTTATGGGAAGCCGTCGCCCTTACTCTCGCCAGCAATGCAGGTATCAACGTTCCAGAATGGCGTTTGGAAAGCGTCGCCAAAAGGCCGGTTCTTCTGCTGCGACGTTTCGATCGCTTTGAAGGAACCCGTATTCCGTTTGTGTCTTCGATGAGCATGCTTGATGCAAGAGACAACGAACAGCGGAGTTATATGGAATTTGTAGATGTTCTGCGCCAGGTAGGCGGCGCCCCCGCAGAGGATATGCGCATGCTGTGGCGTCGCATCGTGCTAAGCATTTTAATTTCCAACACTGACGACCACCTGAGAAACCACGGTTTCTTGTATAACGATGCAGCCGGTTGGCGCCTCTCACCAGCATACGATATCAATCCGGTGCCGATTGATATAAAACCACGCATGCTCAGCACCGCCATCGATCTCGATGACGCTACCGCGTCGATAGAACTCGCACTTCAAGTAGCCACCTACTTCGAGATCAGTCAGGACGATGCATATCAAATAGCCTATGAGGTGGGAACCGCCGTGAACTCATGGCGCAGCGTAGCTGCGAACTTGGGCATACCCGCGACTCAGATCGATCGCATGGCTTCGGCATTCGAACACGCTGAGCAAAAAAAGGCACTAGAAGGCAAACCGATTGTTTCCGCAAAGAAACCCAGAAAGAACAAGCACAAAGAGTCGGCGCGATCGCTTGAGCAATTTATCGAGCTAATCGAAACCGAAGTTGACATGGATGATTCAGAAGATCTCATTGGTCGAGTCGAAGACGTCAGCTCAAGCACAACGGACCAAATAGAGAAATTTCGGTTGGGAGAAGCGTTATTCTTTCGCCTAGCGATCACAGGCGAAGAGGATCTAGCCTTGCTATACCCAATAATCGATGAGTGGATTTCACCTGACGGAGTACTATACGAGCCGTTCTCATACGCCTTTCAGTATTACTTGAAAGAAGTTCAAGAAGGTAAGTTTCAAGAACTGATTGAAGAGAAAAGTGGAGCACGTCAGTGCAGCGTAGGTACTATCTCGGTGAATAAAATTGCGAAGAGCGGAAGCGATTTCATAGTCTCCTGCGAACTGGCTGTAACCTCACGGGGCGGCAGCGGCTGGAATCAGCCTGTCGAAATAATGATTTCCGATGACTCCTATAGACTGGAATTGCGTTAAGAGCTTGATTTGTGACCTGAGCGCGATTACAGGCACTGCTTCACAGGTGTCCAGAAGCATTTGATATTCTTAGTTTCAAAATTGAACGAACTCAGGAGATACGGCATTAGATGCTAATTGACTATCCAAAATCGGCAAGATACTGGACCTTACCTCTCACACCCAACCTGAAAGTAGCGTTGCATCAAGTGAAAACAGATGTATTGGCTTCTCGGCAGAATTTTGCGCATTTCGGGCCGTATCGTCGGCGAAACGCAATCGTCATCTGCTCGGAAGCGAGCTTACGCGGTCTACTGATAGAGGAAGCATTCAAGAGTTCACAGCTCTTCATCTTTGACTGGAAAGGAAGGACATTCAGTCGAGACGAGGCTGACACCAAGGTCTTGGCTCTATTATCTACAGAGGATGGGCGAACACAACAAAAAACAATTTGCATTTTTGATCCTGAACTTATGACTCCCGAGCAGATTCAATCTGTATCGTACTGCCTTGAAAAAGCTCCACTAAACGCAAACTTTGCCTTCCTTACCGCGTCCCCAAAACAGATATCTTATTTATTCGGATCGAAGACCGTAGTTTTCGACACTAGAGAATCCGCAGACGATGCTGACTACAGGACCGCTGCAATGAATTTCTTCAACGACGTGTTTCGGCACGAAACTGATTTTGCTCTCGACAAGGAGAAGCTGGAAATTATTGCGCCCGAAATCGCCGACCAACCGCCGGATTTTGTTGCTCACCTTGCCGTCAGTCTAGGCTATGCACAGGTGGAGATTCTTGCGCAGAATCAGTTCCGTTCCGTAGAGGGCTGGCTGGCTCCTGCTTTGGAGACTTCTCTTAAACGAGTTCGGAACTTGATGACTTTTGACTAAACTCCACAATAGCCAGTTGCAAAGCACTACTATAATTGCGATATAGATTAAATGAGGAGCTGAGCAAAGCGATGGCGCAAGTGTTTTTCTCGTACTGTCACAAAGATGAAGAACTTCGCGATCGCCTTGAAGCACATCTCGCCACATTGAAACGAAGTGGTCTCATCGAAACCTGGCATGACCGCCGGATTACGGCAGGTGAAGAGTGGAAAGGGAAAATTGACGGAGCGCTTGAGCAAGCCGATGTGATACTACTATTGGTATCAGCAGACTTTCTCAACTCTTACTATTGTTATGATGTGGAACTGAAACGGGCAATGGAACGGCATGAAGCTGGCGAAGCCTGTGTGATCCCGATCATACTAAGATTCTGTGATTGGCACTCTGCATCATTCGGAAAACTTCAAGCGGCGCCGAAGGACGGAAAGCCTGTTGTTTCATGGACGGATCTCGATGAGGCGTTTCTGAATATCGTTCAAATGATCAAGGGAGCGGTGTCGGCAGCAAACAAGCCAATAAAATCTTCTGCCGCCAAAGTCGCCCCGAGCAAGTCCAAAATCGCTGGATCCAGCGCGTTTCCGGCAGCGACAAACGACCAACCAGCGTCGCTGGAATCTGTTACTCGATCAAGCAATTTAAGATTGAAAAAAGCATTCACCGAAGCTGATCGTGACCGATTTCTTGATGAGAGCTTCGAATTTATGTGTCGATTTTTCCAGAATTCCCTTTCCGAATTAGAACAGCGAAACAAGGGAATCGAGACTGCCTTTAAGAGAGTTGACAGCAACCGATTTACCGCCGTGGTGTACAAGGACGGTAAAGCGATAGCACGCTGCAAAATTTCTCTAGGAGCTGTCCTGCAGAAGGGAATCAGCTATTCTGGAAATGATCGATTGGAAGACAATAGTATGAATGAGAACGTTAGTGTTTCAACTGACGACCAGGGGCTATTCCTTGAGCCGATGGGAATGCCTCATTTAAGCGGGTTCTCCGAGAAGAAGCTGACTTTCGAAGGCGCCGCCGAGTATTATTGGCAGTTACTTATCAGAGATTTGCAATGAATCAACGGCGCATCTGCCGGATTCGTTTGTCCTGAGCGCAAGCATCGAGGCATGCATTGCAGGCGCTCTTTCGCTCGCCATGTTTGTCTTGACCGCTCTGCTAAAATCGAGCGGGCGAAGGCGCGCTTGTATTACATCTGCCGTCTATCGCCCGCCTTCGCTCGCAGTTAAATGAGCAGAGAGAGTCAAGACGGGTCGACAGACTACAGAATTGTTCTGTTAGGCAGAAAGCCAGGCCCAAAGATCTGGTCAGAACTCTATCTTCGGACTACTACGAAGGCTTGACCTAGCATAGGCTTTCGGTGCCTCCTGGATCTCCAGCGGTTCGTGTTTAAAGCGCTTCAGGAATGCGTCTAAATCAGCGACTTCGTATTTAACCAAGCGTCCAATCTTTAGATACGGAAGGTTATATCGTCCGGTACATTTCCATATCGCCAGAGTTTGTTCAGACACCCCCAAATATGCCGCAGCTTCTCTCATAACCCAAAGGTCGTAAGTTCAAATCTTACCCCCGCAACCAATTAAAAGCCTGAAGGGCCGGCAGTTTCGAAAGAGGTGCCGGTTTTTTATTGGGGTAGGGTAAAGGTGGTTGCCTTACCCGTTGCCTTACCCTCAGGGATTTAGATTGGGTGAGCCTTCGGAATGATCATCAACATC
>JADZFV010000355.1 GCA_020854255.1 Candidatus Melainabacteria bacterium
AAATGACCTTAGCGAATTACACCAGCAACAACCGACGTACGCGCCGCGTTCTATTGAACTCGGGGCCGGCTGGGCTGCGTTGATCTAGGTCACCAGAAACCACACCTTTACCTCCCGAGTTCCATTAGGACTTCGGGAGTTTTCTTTTGTCCGCAGCCGGGTGAGAGCCGGCAGTTCAACAAGCCAGTGAGCAGTTCAAAAGCAGAGCAAGCAGCTCATCAACTGAGTAAACAACTCATATCTAAGAGCAGGCAGTTCGAAATCTAAGGGGATAACGCCATGGTAATTACAATGTACAAAAAGCCGCCGAGCACGCCAGTGGGCTTCAAGTCCCAGCGCATGTCGCCGCCTCAGCAAGGGCGTTCTCCCCTCAACAAACTTTTGAGCGAAGATACGCTCAGAGGCAAAGACTTCCTGGGCATCGGCTATTTCAAAGCTGATGAGTTGATCCTGTTTCTCGAGACCGCGGCACTTCTCAAAGCCAACAAGTTCGACGATACGCAAACCCTCTTCGCGAAAGGGCAGACGCTGGCGCTTTGTTTCGAAAAGCCATCTCTCAGGACAAAAGTCACCTTCGAAGCCGGCATGATTCAGCTGGGTGGAAGTTCTATCTTCCTCGAAGACAAGCTTGGCGCCAGGGAATCTGTGCCGGACATCGCCAGAAATCTGGACAGATGGCTGGACGGGATCATGGCCAGGGTGTTTGAACACAATACCTTGATTGTGCTGGCGGATTACGCGCAAGTCCCTGTAATCAACGGGCTGAGCGACCTCGAGCATCCCTGCCAGGCGCTGGCGGATTTTGTGACCATCAAAGAACAAAAGGATATTCAAGACTGGAATTTCAAAGGAATCAACCTTGCATATGTAGGAGACGGCAACAATGTGGCTAATTCACTCATGCTTCTGGCCGCCAAGCTTGGCTGTAATTTCTCAATTGCATGCCCGTCCGGCTACAAGCCGGACCTCACCCTTTGGGAAATGGCGATGGAAGAGGCGAAGCACACCGGTGCAAAACTGACTATCACAGAGTCCCCCGCCGAAGCAGTAGCCGGCGCGGACGCGGTCTACACCGACACCTGGGTGTCGATGGGGCAGGAGGACGAGATGGCTCAGAGAATCAAAACCTTCGAAGCCTATCAAGTCAACGACGCTCTGTTGAAGTTCGCCAAGCCGGATGCCATCGTCATGCACTGTCTGCCCGCGCACCGGGGGCAGGAAATCACAGATGCAGTAATAGATGGACCACAATCAGTCGTTTTTGAGCAAGCCGAAAATCGGCTCCACGTTCAAAAAGCAGTCATCTCACTGATTATGTAACGCCGCACAAGAGGCGACTCTCAATCAGTCGCGCTTGGGCATCATTTAAATCTAAGGAGCAAAGACAAATGAAAAAAATTCTCTTGGCCTACAGCGGTGGGCTCGATACTTCCTGCATCCTCACCTGGCTCAAAGAAGAGTACAACGTGCCGATTGTGGCGTATTGCGCGGACGTCGGGCAGAAGGAAGATTTCGAAGCGGTAAAAGTCAAAGCGATCAAAACCGGCGCCGAAAAATGCATCATCGAAGACCTCAACGAAACATTCGTCAAGGATTACATCTTCAAAGCGATCAAAGCCAATGCGCTTTATGAGTCGTTTTACCTGATGGGCACTTCGATTGCACGTCCGTGCATCGCACAAGGCATGATCACCGCCGCCATCAAAGAAGGCTGCGATACGATCGCCCACGGCGCCACCGGAAAAGGAAACGATCAGGTGCGTTTTGAATTGGCGGCCAAATCTCTGGCACCACATCTGGAGGTAATCGCACCCTGGAGACTCTGGAAGTTTGACGGCAGAAACGACCTCTTCGATTATGCCGAGAAGCATGGCATCCCGTTGCCTGTAACAAAGGAAAAGCCATACTCAATGGACGCCAACCTGATGCACATTAGCTACGAAGGCGGCATTCTGGAAGACCCGTGGGCAGAAGCACCGGAGAACATTTATCTCTGGACGAAGAATCCGGAAGATGCGCCTGACAAACCTGAATTCGTCACCATCGATTTCGACGCCGGAATACCGGTGGCAATCAATGGAGAGAAACTCGGACCAGTTGAGCTTTTAACCAAGGCAAACGCAATCGCGGCTGAGCATGGCGTGGGCAGGCTCGATATGGTGGAAAACCGCTACATCGGCATCAAGTCCAGAGGCGTGTACGAAACCCCGGGCGTAACAATTTTGATGCAAGCACACAAGGCCATTGAGTCGCTCGTGCTCGACAAAGAAGTTATGCACCTCAAAGATTCCTTCACCCAGAAGTTATCCACTCAGATTTACAACGGTTACTGGTTTGCGCCGGAAACCAATATCTTGTGGAAGATGGTTGAGGAAACCCAACAGCCCGTCACCGGCACCGCCAAGATCAAGCTCTACAAGGGCAGTTCGATGGTGGTGGCCAGGAAGTCGCCGGCGTCTCTTTACGACCTCAAGATTTCCAGCTTCGAAAATATGTCTGAGTTCCAATCGGCGGACGCAGGCGGATTCATCAACATTGCCGGACTGAGACTGAAAACCTGGAGTAAGAAAAATGCAAGTTTTGAGAAAAGCCTTCAAGCAACCACTTAGTGACGTCGTCACTGAATTCGTTGCCTGTACGCACGCTGACGCTCATCTCGTCAAAGCTGATTTGACAGGCAGCATCGCGCACGCTCAAATGCTCCAGGAGGAGGGGCTAATTAGCCCCGGGCAGGGTGAAGCAATTCAGGGCGGCTTGAACACCCTTCTGGCGAAAGCTGATGAAGGGACATTTCAACTCAAAGTCGAGTACGAAGATGTTCATATGAATGTTGAAAAACAACTTGAAGAACTGATCGGCCCGGATGCTTTGAGACTGCACACGGCAAGAAGCAGAAACGATCAAGTCGCGCTCGATTTGCGCTTGTTCACTGTCAGCGCGGTTGACTCGCTAATTGAAGGTTTGAAACTTCTGCAATCTGCCATCGTGAAGTCGGCAAAAAAACACGTCGATATTGTGATGCCCGGTTACACTCACTTGCAACGCGCACAACCTGTTTTGTACGCGCATGCCATTCTTGCTTTCCACGAAATGCTCGCAAGAGATATCGAACGTTTTACCGACTGCAAAAAGCGAACTGCCGTCTCTCCACTGGGAGCCGGTGCTCAAGCTGGTTCAGGTTTACCGATCAATCCACAATCCGTGGCTGACAAACTTGGATTTTCCAAAGTTTTCACCAACTCAATTGATGCAGTCAGTGACAGAGACTTCGCTGCTGAATTTTTGATGGCTTGCAGTTTAGCTGCTATCCACATTTCTCAAATGGCGGAGACATTGGTGATCTGGAGCAGCTCCGAGTTCGACTTTGTGGAACTGGCAGATAACGTCACCACCACATCAAGCTTGATGCCGCATAAGAAAAACCCTGACCCTCTGGAAATCGCACGGGCGAAATCAGGAGCTGTGATCGGCGATCTGGTCAATCTGCTGGTCACGCTCAAGGCGCTGCCGCTCGGCTACAACCGGGACTTGCAAGAGACGAAACCACCGGTTATCAATTCGGCGACAATCGTCTCTGATGCGCTGAAAGTGATGAGTTGTGTTGTCGATGCAATTACCGTAAACGCTGAGAAGACTCTTGCAGCCGCTTGCGATCCTGCGCTTATGACCACAGATATGGTCGAATACCTCGTACTCAAAGGAGTTCCTTTCAGGCAAGCTCACGAGTTGGTTTCCGAACTGGTAGCTGATGCTCGTGAGAAAAAAGTATCCTTGATCGAAATTGAACTTGCTGAATACAAAAAGTATTCGACCGAGTTCGACAACGATGTCTTTGCATTGTTTAACCCGTCTTTGTCTGTTTCGCTCAAGAAGTCTCAAGGCTCAACAGGCACCGAGCAAGTAAAAAAAGCATTAAGTAAAGTGAGCCACACCTGAGTAGTCTTGGGCCTGGTCAAGCGAGTTCTGCTAAATTTCCCGCCGTATCTCCCTGCTACACTATGTTTGTAGGCTGGGATTTTGGCGCAGCAGTGTTGAGTGGTTTGAGAAGGCCCATCTAATGGTATCCAATCGATCGCGTCAGATTTTGGCTTTCTGCACGCTTTCGTTGTTTTTGATTCCTTGCCGGGCGCTTCCGCAGAGTGCTACTTCCGGGGCGATGCCCGAGGGCTCCTCGCAAAAGCAAGAGTCCAGTCAGGCAAACTCCGCAGTCAGCGATTGGTTTGCGAAATACGATCGGATCAGATGCGACGCGGAGATGACAGCCGGCGAAAAAATGCAGGCGATGCGTTTGAATGCAGCTAAGCCGCAGAAAAAAAATGGGAAGCTGGCATCGAGAATGCTGGCGAAATACACAATTGCACTCTCGGCAATGAAGCAACTTCCCCCTGTACCTGAAACCCGCGAATTGCAAGAGCGGTATACCGAATACTTCGGCAAGGCGAGCCAGCTTTTTTCTGATTTTGTCGACGCGCAGACAAATGTCCCATATCCTGTTGAAAGCCTGTCGGCCCGCAGAAGAGAATTGGAAGTTTTCGATAAGTCAAACAAGGCGCTTGACAAAGTTTTGCGCGCCAAGTATTCGATTAGCAAGCACAAGCACATCTAAGAGCTTGCACGGGCTTGAGATTTCCCTGCGCCCGACCATTCGGCTGCCTGGATTCTCGCGGGTTATGTGTAGCCTAAGATTTCTTCTCGATCCTGATTATGCAGACTTGCGCCCCTCGCCCTTTGACTTTGTTTACTGTGATTGTCAGGTTCTTATGTTTGAAACTGTCACCGACTCGAGGAGGTCTGCCCAGGCGATCGAGGACCAGACCGCTTAATGTATAGACATCTTCGTCGTCGATTGAGACGTTCAAATGCTCACCAAGTTCTTCAAGTTGAACTGTACCATCCACTCTGAATGTGCCGTCGTGTAATTCTTCAATGGAGTGGCGTGTGATGCTTTCGTCTATTTCGCCAATTACTTCTTCGAAAACATCGTCTATTGATATGATACCAGCTGTGCCACCATGCTCGTCCAGGACCACAGCCATATGTGTGCTGTATTGGCGCATGGATTCGAGCACCGACTGGAC
>JADZFV010000356.1 GCA_020854255.1 Candidatus Melainabacteria bacterium
CCAGGCAAGGGCGAGCCGGATGACTGCGGATGCACCTGTCACTGCGGAAAGACTTGCAAGCGCAGCTGCGCTTGCAAGAGCGACTGCGGCTGCCAGTGCAAGAATCCTCCGCCTCCGCCTCCGCCGCCCCCACCGCCGCCTCCGCCTCCTCCGGGACCGGAAAAGCCGAAGGGCAAGATGGGGCTCCTGGCGATACTGGTTTTTATCTTCGCCGTGCTTGCGATTCTCGCAATTGGTAGGCTGTGGCCTGGCAAGGACGGCAGTGACAACGGTGGTGGCACCACAGTGCCGCCCGTTATTGGCGTGGAACCGCCGGTGGTGACACCGACTACTCCCGCGACTAGCTGCCCGGTCATTTCAACCAGCACGACAAAGACAGAACCGGCTCTGATTGCCCCGTACCTGCAGAACGCAGTGAAGTGGCGCGCCTACACCTGGACAGTGGTAACGCATTCGTGCGGCACCACCGTCGACGGCAAGACAGCAAGCGGTGGCTTGATCAACCGCATGGAATTCGGCCCCGGGACCGGTTCTCAACCGCGTTTCCTCTACCAGCTTATCGTCACCGTCGACAACGGCGGCAGAACGATTGTCGTCAACCGCTATGAGCCAAACGGCTTTTTCGGTGGGCGAACCGTCTACGAAGCCAATCTCGCTATGACCAAAATCGAGCGAATTCGGCAAGTGGATGAACATCAGCGTCCGATCCTCGACGCTACTTTCAGCTACTCGTCTTCAGGCCAACTCATCCAGGTTCAGATTCTCACGCTGAGCGTCAACAACGGCTCCATTGTGAGCCGGCAAACGCTCGGACCGGGGGTTTCCACCGAGGACGTCCTGAGGCGCTACTTTTACCTCTACGGAGAAGTGGCAGGCTGATGTAGCTATGTCTTCACAGGCCCGTTCTCGAGGCAGGCAGATCTCTTCTGAGTTTCTGCCTGTCTCACTTCGGGCCCACTGACACATGAGCCGTACGGCTGATGTTTTACCAAGGATAAACCGCATGTCTCAAAAGAAGCTTCACAAGCCTTTTGGCGAGCCGTTCACAGTTCTGGACAATGGCGCCATCAAGGTGGCTCGACAATTCCACGCTCCCACCGACGAGTATCGCGCGGAGAAGGGAATTGATTATCTGAGCAAGGTCGATCACGGCCTTGCCATCAAGAAAAAGAAAAAGTACAAGAAAATCCTGGAAGAGAAGGAGATCGAACTCAATGAGCTCGTCCGCCAGCTCGACGGAATCGGGCGCAGTGTAATCGTCGCCTTCCAGGGTCGCGACGGCGCCGGCAAGTCCGGGGCTACGGCTCGCATCGTCCAGGCACTCGGCTTCGACATGTCCATCTTCCAGGGCGTGGCGATCAAGAAACCGACCGAAGAGGAGCGAGCCCACCCTTACCTCTGGCGCTTCTTCCGCAATGACCGCATGCCGGCTCGCGGACAAATGCGCGTCTTCGACCGCAGCTGGGCCGAGCGCGTGCTTGTCGAGCGCGTCAAGAAGTTGGCGCCTGAGAAAGCGATCAAGAAGTCGTACACCGAGATTCGCACCTTCGAGTGGTTGCTCGAGCAGCAAGGATGCATTGTCATCAAGCTCTGGCTCGACATCACCAAGGACGAGCAATGGAAGCGCCTGGAAGACCGCCGCAAGCACAAGCAGTGGAAATTCACCCCCGATGATCTGGAAGCCCGCGAACACTGGGATGACTACACCACAGCCGCCAACGAGATGTTCCTGCGAACAGGCACGGACTTCGCGCCCTGGTACATCATCTCCAGCGAGGACAAGCTGTACAGCCGCGTCACTGTTCTGGACATCATCAACCGCGAGCTGCGTGCCGCGCTGAAGAAGGCTCCCAAGCCCAAGAAGACCGAGGAGAAGAAGTAAGCCTCAGAGGCTCACTTCGCTTTGAATGCAACATTCACTTACGAAGCCCGCATTGACTGCGGGCTTCTCTAATATCGGGAGAAAAACCTATGCCTAGCGTAACTGTTAGCAGCGTCACCGGTAAGAAGTACCAGCAGAAGATCTCAAACGGTAATCACACCGTTGTCAGCGACGTCTCGACGACCTCGGGCGGCGACGACAGTGGTCTCAACCCCAAAGAGCTCGCTCTCGGGGCGCTCGGTGCTTGCACTGCCATGACGATCATTTCCCGCGCCAGCAAGATCATGCCGGCTACCAATCAGCCGCGCTGGGACGTCCAGACGGTCAAGGTCACAGTGACCGAGACCAAGCAGGCCGACCCCGCGGATGCGACGAAGAAGATTTCCGTAATCACCGAGGACATCGAGGTGACCGGCAATCTCACGCAGCAGGAGCTGGACGACATCAAGGCTACGGCCAAAACGTGTCCGGTCTACCAGCTCTTCGTCGGCGCCAAGCAGATTGACTGCGTGGTGACAAAGAAGTAACGGCTCAGCCGTTACTTCTTACAAGGGTGCACGTTTTGCACTCCGTCGCGCCAGGAGGACAGTCCGGCAATTGCGCCGGTTTGTTTTCCCGCGCGACTGCCTCATCAAAATTCCCGCGGCGTAAAACGCGAGGCACGTATAACGCCGCCTTCCTGAGCGCTCATGTAAAGACGAGTACAGGTTGACTGAATGACCTTTTGATTGCTGACGTCCGAGGAGGCGACTCCTCATCGTTAGAAAATGCCCGCTTTTTCGTCTCCCAGTTCGGCAAATAAACCGCACCACTTGTGGTGCCAGGTTTGGCGAACAAACGAAAAGGCCGGCAAGGATATTATCATGACGCCCTCCAACAAAGACCCTGATCTGTCCCGCTACGCGCGGCGACTGATCATCCTGTTCGGGTTGGTCTACTTCTGCCAGGGCATCGGGCAACACGTCGGACTCATCTCTCAGCCGCTGCAGTTTTTCTTCAAGCAGGCTCTGGGACTGAACCCGGCACAGGTGACCGAATACCTGGCGATTCTCACTCTGCCGTGGACGATCAAACCGCTCTACGGGCTGGTGAGTGACTACATACCCCTCTTTGGCTATCGGCGCAAAACGTGGCTTCTCGTCACCAACGCGCTGGCAGCTTCCGGATTCCTCTGGCTTTTCGGTCTGAACGAGCCGACCACTATCGTCACCGCGCTGATGCTCACCGCATTCGGCACGGCCGCCTCCGACGTCATCATCGACGCGGTCATGGTGGAAAACGGTAAGAAAACCGGCATGACAGCCAATTTCCAGAGCGTGCAGTGGCTGTGGATGAACATAGCCTCCGTCGGCACATCGCTGTTCGGTGGATATCTCTGCACCGTTTTCGAACCAGGCACCGCTGTGCACGTGGCGGCAATGATCGCTATGTGCGCTCCGCTTGCAGTCATGGCGGCCAGTTGGCTCATCGTTCGCGAGGAGAAGACTGCCGTTAACCTGAGCGAAATGAAAGCAACGACCAAGAGCCTGTTTGCAGGCTTCAAGTCGAAGACGCTGTGGGCGGTAATCGCCTTCCTGGCGTTCTGGAACTTCAGCCCCAGCTTCGGCAGTCCCTGGTATTACCACCAGACGGACACCCTGCTCTTCTCCCAGGCCTTTATCGGCATTCTGGGTGCGGTCGGCTCTGCCGGTCAGGTGCTCGGCGCCATCGCTTACGGCAAGTTCTTTGCCAAGCGTTCCATGAAGCAGCAGCTCATCTTCAGCATCACCACCGGCACCATCGGCACTCTGGCGTATCTGCTCTTGCTGACCCCCACAGGTTACAGCCAGGCGATCGCCATCGGCATCAACCTCGTGTTCGGTGCTGCCGCCATGATTGCCACTCTGGCGACTCTGACTCTGGCTGCCCAGGCCTGCCCACCCAAGGCCGAAGGTTTCACCTTCGCTGCGCTTATGTCCGTGGTCAACGGCTTCGCGCAGGTGTCGGCGATTATCGGAGCAAGGCTCTATGTGGATGTTTTCCACTCGCTTTTGCCCTTGATTCTCATCTCTGCCGCTTTCACGTTTGCCTGCATCCTGCTCTTGCCGATTTTGCGCAGCGTGCCGGAAGGTAAGGGTGATGACGACAACGCACAGGGTCCGCCCACCGACGGGGACAAGAAATAACCAACAACTGAGGAAGCGGCTTCTGTGGTTTGCAAAAACCACGCTGTCGCTTCTCTCTTCATCCGGGAAGCCGGACTCTCGGTGAGTAGAAAAGGGAAAGTTAGCTCTTTCTCTTTTCTTTCTCACCGTTTCTTCCGCCCGACTTTACTACATCATATAATTTTCTGACAAAAAGAAGGTAAATAAACAGTGGCGGAATTGTTTGATACATCGGGGTTTCGCGTGAGCGGGCCAGGCTTGTCGCCAGGGAAATCCGCTGCCGCATTTGCCATTGTCACCACATCCGGTGCAAGGTGCAGCATGATCGATGTTTCCACCGCATCGGCATGCCCCCCGGCCGATTGCGTAGAAAGTCCCGCAGCTGCCGTCTCGCCCGCCTTCTTGAAATCGGTATAAGAAAACTTCACCTGGGGATTTTGCAAAGCTAGCGCTTCCTTCACTTTCGCAAGGACCTTGAGCGTGGAAACACCGGTGTTGAAAACATAGATCTTCCTGCGACCGAAGGCTGCAAGTCCTGCGCAAGTTTTACTGATCAATGCGGCAGAAGTTGCCAAAGTAAGCGAAATGGAGCCCGGATGCTCGCAGAATGAGGGATAAAACGAAGCAGAGATAGTGGGTAAAACTATGACATCGAGCCGTTTGGCAACTTCCGTTACTGTGTTCTTTCAGCGCCGCGCCAGGAGAAATGACGATCACCGCACCGGCCGACAAACACTTTTCGGCTTCCACCCAGGTGAGGTTTTCCAGAAAAACTGCTGCCTTTGTCTTTTTGAGACTCCGAATTTCCGCAATTGATGCGGTTTTTCGCAAGGCGCAAACCAGATTCCAACCGCTGCAATTTTTTCAGTATTACAACAGCTGCTTTACATGCGACTGGTCAAGTGAGGACATTTCCGCTCAGTCGTATGATAATTGCTTTCCCGGAACCAAACCTGAAGTAAGCACGACATGGAAATCAAAATTACTGTTGCCTCCAAAATGGCAGTCATAAAAACGCTCAGCGCCTTGATTGCGCTCTCGTTTTTGGCGGGCTGTGAAAGCCCCGAGCAGCAAGCTAAGGAGCGCACAGAAACGATGCAAAAAATGGCCGTGCAGGTGACCAAGCATTTGCTCGATCGCAATCCCGTCACTATTTCCGAATCGACGAATTTTTTGCGCGGACAGGAATTGACCGATCAGTGCATTGCCAAACTTTCCAAACTGGAAGTCATTCCCAATGCCGGTCTTGATGTCGTCAAAGAAAAGTCTCTGGCTGAAGACGAGAAGCGAATGAACGTTGTAGAAGTGACCAGCGCTGTAGCTTCGCTGCCCATCGATAAGGCGACCACGCCCTTCAAAGTAAGCGGCAAAAACATTATCAAAGTGCAGGGAAAGCCGGACAAAGTTATACCGTTTTCACTGACGATGACCTTGAAACTCACGCCTGAAATGCAAGGTTATCCGCGTGTCATTGATGTTAACGGTCTAACACACGAAGACATTTACGGCACACCGGCACCGACAATGACCAAAGAAGCGAAGGGCAAAAAACACCGCGGGCACTAGCTTTTTGCCGCGATTTTTCGATTTTGTTAACAAGACCTAGCGCAAACCTTTGTCCATGCGCTTCTTCGCGTCGGCATGTAAAAGTTCACCCAGCTCGGCAAGCGAAGCGAAGTATGGAAATACAACTTTACAACATATCAAGAGACGTTCATTGAGACAAGCAGGTTCTCTCGGTAGGCTCTAAGGGTTCGTTTTTTCTCTCACCTACCTCAGATTTCTAACTCAAAGCCTCCGCAAGTACTCCCTCTGGTTTCTTTTCCTCCCGCTTTTCGGGCGGCGCGGTGGAGTACGTACTTTGAGTCGGGCGTGAGGAGAAAACGAAGGACAAGTTCATCAGTTTTCCCCCGGTCGTGCCAATGCTCAAGCAACCGGCACCCAACCTTTAGGAGAAGATATGGCTCAAAGCCAAAGTCCGAAACAGAGTCAACGATTTCGACTGAGCATCGTTGCGGTCGTTCTGGCAATGGGAGCGGTTACTCTGGTGGCGCTTTCGCCCAACCTGGTTACGCTGGCCCAACAGTCTCGCGTGCAAGTGTCCCAGCCCCTGGTCACTTCCAGCCTCAACCGACTGAGCACCGCGAATCTGCCTTCCGAGCGCCTTGCTGCCGTGAGCTGGCTGGGCAACCACGTCACAGCACCGTCCACCAACGAGCTCAACAGCCTGGCGCGCGCTCTGGAAACCGACAGCGACCCAGCAGTCAGAGCTTCCGTTGCCACTGCCCTCAAGCAGATCGCCATCAACCAGAAAGAGAATCCTGCGGCAATCGGTCATGCTCGCAATGTCGAGCCCCAGCTGCTCGAGATTCTCGAGGCCGCATATAACAAGGAGACGAATGCCTCCGTGCGCCGGTGCATCGTGGAAGCGGCATCCATGCTGACCTACCCACAGGCGGCCTACTTCATCAACCGCGCCAAGACGGACAATGACCCCGCCGTCAGCGCGGCGGCCAGGCAGGCGGAGCACTTACGCGACCTGTCCGTGCCCGCGATCTACTCACCGCCCTTGAAGTAAGGCGAATCGCAAAGCACAATCAAACGCCTATGAGCAAAGGAAAAGAATGACGGAAAATAAAAACAGCGCCGATCTGCTCGATCTGCTCTTGCAGTCGTTGACCGGGCAGACTGTGGTAGCGAGTTTCGCTCACAGGCTGCTCGCCCTCGACGACGTGCGGCAAAATCACGCCTCCTGCACCCAGCCTGAGGAATTGTCCAGGCTCGCCGCTCAACTCGCCCTGAGCGCCCGGGAGACCGCCGCTAACACGTCGCCGGCACACAGTGTTCGGGGGCGGCAACTGGACTATCTGCACGCTCAATCGGGCGCGCTCGTCCATTTGACCGAGCGGTACATCACGCAAGTGCGACAACGCCGTGACGTCCTCGAGCAAACGCAGCAAGCCCGAGCCGTTGGCTACACGGATGCGGAAGCCGGGTTGAGAGCGGAGAATGCTGCTCATCAACTGGCTGCGTCCGTGGTCGCTCTCGAGTCCTTCATTCTCGCCGTCCGCTCTGTGGCGCATCAGTCGGTCGCGGTCGTCACCAGAGTGATGGCTGTCGCTCACTAGGAGCGTCTGCGCTGGCGGCATAAAAGGCAGGCGGGGCTGTGCTTCCGATGTCGGGTGCGAAAGCATTCGCACTCTGAAGTCGCAGCTCCCCCTGTTTTTTTGCCGG
>JADZFV010000357.1 GCA_020854255.1 Candidatus Melainabacteria bacterium
ATTGTTGGTCGATAAAAAGCTCAGTGATGTCCCTTGCGGCGCGATTTGACGATCTCCACTGCTTTCAGTCGAGCCATCGCTTTGGAAAGGGCCATTTCGGCCAGGTGCACTTCCAGCTTGTCTGTCTTCTGAGTCTTCTCTGCTTCCCGGCGCTGTTTTGCTTGATTCGCGCGCGCTTCATCGATTTCGGTGTGCAACTCGGCAAGATTGCTGACAATAGTCACATAAGTTGCATTCGGATCGATATCTTCTTGCTCTTTGTCCTTGGCGTCTTTTCCTATGTTTCTGGCGTCACGTTCCCTGATTGCATCTTCGCCTTTCTTCACTTCCATGACACCACCGATGACGGCAGCCGTGTCGTCGTAAGATTCGCCTCTAAATTCGACGACATCGATTGCAAGGGCTGTGACAAGCGGCTCATGGTCGGGCAAAATGGTCAATTCGCCGTCGACGGCACGGGCGGTAACTTGCTTTACCGGCGCTTCAAAAACGATGCGCTCAGGAGTAATGATCTTGAGATTTAGCGTGCCAGCTGTCATTGAAACCGTTCTCCGTTTTGTTACTTACTCTTCCTTGCTCTTGCCTGCGATTTCTTTTTAACTGCAGAAGCTGCTGCTATTTTTTGCTGTTTAACAGCTTTCACCATGGAATCGGCAATTGAATCAGGTCCTTGCTGGTTGTGCCCTTTGTGATTGGCAGAAGTTTTATCGCCTCTGCCTTTCTTCTTGTGGGCGCAAACCTTGTCGATAAGCCCATATTCAAGAGCGTCATGCGCGGTCAGATAGTGATCGCGTTCGATATCTTTGCGAATACGCTCTCGGCTCTGTCCTGTACAGCGGTGCAAAACTTCAATTTGGGCCTGGCGAAAACGCTGTCCCTGGGCGGCTTGAATTTCCAGATTGGTGATGTCGCCGTCTGCTTCCCAGAGCGTCTGGTGGAACATCAAAGTAGCGAATTCATATGCCGAACGCTCTCCGGTGCCGGCTGCCAGAATTTCGCAGGCACCGGAAAGAGCGTGACCGAGGCAGATGGTGTTGACCTTCGCCTCGATTTGAGACATGACGGCGATAATGGCGTCAGCGTTGTAACCGTTGCCGCCGGAAGAATTGATATACAGATTGATCGGTTTTGCCGGATCGCTCTGATTCAATTTCAGGATGCGTCTAATAACAGGAAGCGCCACATCGTTTTCCAAACGACCGAAGACAAAAATGTCTCTGTTTGTCGGTTTTGGAGCCGCAGGCGTTTGCGGTTTTTCTTGATTGTTATCCTGATTTTTCTTTTTCATTCGCCCCTTATGAAGCTGAACTTTCGCTCTAGCCTGCTGCGTCTTTGTCTTTTTGTTCTTTGTCTTTGGCGATCGCTTCTTCGATGGTGCCGACCATATAGAAGGATTGCTCGTTCATGTGATCGAGTTCGCCCGAGAGAATCATCTTGAAACCCTTGACGGTGTCTTCGAGCTTGACGTACTGACCGGGACGGCCGGTGAAGATTTCGGCGACGTTGAACGGTTGGCTCAAGAAGCGCTGGATTTTGCGCGCGCGGGTGACAGTGACTTTGTCTTCTGCGGACAATTCGTCCATACCGAGAATGGCAATGATGTCCTGCAAGTCTTTGTATTTTTGCAGTGTTTGTTGAACGCCGCGGGCGACATCATAGTGCTCTTGTCCGACTACCTCCGGCTTGAGAGCGGTCGATGTGGATGCCAGAGGATCTACTGCAGGGTAGATTCCCAATTCCGAAATCTGTCTGGAAAGCACAGTGGTAGCGTCCAGGTGGGCGAATGCAGTTGCCGGCGCCGGATCAGTCAAGTCATCGGCAGGTACATAAATTGCTTGTACGGAAGTGACAGAGCCGTTCTTTGTCGATGTGATGCGCTCTTGCAGTGCGCCCATTTCTTGAGCCAGTGTCGGTTGATATCCTACGGCCGACGGCATCCGTCCGAGCAGCGCCGATACTTCAGAGCCGGCTTGCGTGAAACGGAAGATGTTGTCGACGAAGAGAAGCACGTCAGTGCGGTTGACGTCGCGGAAGTATTCCGCAACTGTAAGAGCGGAAAGACCGACTCTCATTCTGGCGCCCGGTGGCTCATTCATCTGACCGTAGACGAGAGAGACTTTGTCCAATACATGGGACTCTTTCATTTCGTGCCAGAGGTCGTTGCCTTCACGAGTGCGCTCGCCAACACCTGCGAATACCGAGAATCCGCCGTGGTTTTTGGCAACGTTGTGGATAAGTTCTTGAATGATAACTGTCTTGCCTACGCCGGCTCCGCCGAAGAGACCGACTTTGCCGCCTTTGATGTAAGGCTCGAGCAGGTCGACGACTTTGATACCGGTTTCGAAGATGACGGTGTCGGTTTGCAATTGTGTAAGGTCGGGAGCCGGGCGGTGAATCGGCCAGCGCTCTTCTGTTTCGATCGGACCGGCTTCGTCTACTGGCTCGCCGACGACGTTCATGATGCGTCCGAGCGTTGCTTTGCCGACCGGCACTGAGATTGGTTCTTTCAGGTTGGTCGCGACCATGCCGCGAGTCATGCCGTCGGTAGAACTCATTGCTACCGTGCGGACTCTATTGTCGCCGAGCATCTGCTGCACTTCGCAGATAACCCTGTAATCGTCTCCAGCAGGGTTTTTGCCGCCAATTTCAAGGGCGTGGTAAATCTCCGGCAAGTGTCCGCTTGCGAACTCGACGTCCACCACAGGACCGATTACCTGAATGACTTTTCCTTGTGTTGCTTCAAGAACTGCGCTCATGTGCACTCCAGATGAGAATTTCCAAATACGATTTCAATGACAGATTCTGCCAGAATCTTCCCGGCTTTTGGGAAGGCTGATTTTACCAGTTAAGGATAAAGGCTAAAGGCTCGATAGGACGGCTCGTTTATGTTACTTTCAGTATGATCGACAACAAGTGTTGTTTACTATGGATTCGTGAGTTCACCTAAATCAGCAGCTCGACTAAAAAGGCTTCATAAAAGGAACATCGCTCGGCGCCTTTTGCGGGACATTGGCGCGGTCGCCGTCCTGGTCTTAATCGGCACTTGCGGCTTTGTGATACTGGAACACTGGCGCATTCTCGATGCGCTCTTTATGACAGTAATCACATTGACCACTGTCGGATATGGCGAAGTTAGACCACTCACAGACACCGGCAAAATCTTCGCAATGTTTGTAATCTTTGCCGGGGCATCCACTGTCGTTTACGTGCTCGGCGACATGGTAGAACTGTTCGTGAGTTTCAATTTCGAGCTTAGACGCATGAAAGACCAGATTTCCAGACTCTCGGGCCACTATGTCGTATGTGGATGGGGGCGTACTGGTCAAGAAGTGACCGAGCACTTTCTGCTTAAGAAAATTCCCTTCGTAGTGATCGAGGCGGACCCCCATCTGGCCAAGCGCGCCAGAGACGCGGAACTGCTTGTCATCGAAGGCGACGCTACATCCGATGAGATTCTTCTTCAGGCACAAATCAAGAAAGCGGCTGGTGTAATTTGTGGATTGCCGGATGACGCAGCCAATACATTTATTGTGCTTTCCGCCAAAGAGCTGAACAGTAATGTCACCATCGTGTCAAGAGCAGCCAATCCGGGCTCGGAATCGAAGCTCAGGAGAGCAGGAGCGAAAATGGTCATTTCGCCGTATGTGATCGCCGGGCGAAGAATGGCTACAGCTGTCACTCAACCGCTTGTAACTGAATTTCTCGACGTGGTTATGCATGCTCCCGAGTATGATCTGCGCATTGACCAGCTCTACTTAAGCGAGCATAGCGTGCTGGTTGGTAAATCCTTAAAGGATGCAAATATAAAACAACAGTCAGGGGCGATGATCCTGGCGGTAAATCAAAATGGTAAGCTGATTACCAATCCGTTGCCGGACCATGTGTTCAATAGCGGAGACCACCTCATCGCGCTGGGCACTGAGGAAGAGCTGAAGAAGCTTGCGGCGCTTGCAGGATTCCAAAAAGCATAACTCGGCTTGCCTGAAAGGATAAGTCGATTTCAAAAACGATAGAGTCTTTTTAAAAGATTGAAGGAATGGAAGACATAATGAGCAACGAAGCCCCTACACAACCAGAAGAAGCGATGATCACTCTCGAAGGAGAGGATGGGCAGTCGTATACGTGCCAGATTCTTGACATATTCGATTTTGAAGAGCAGGAATACGCCCTACTTCTGAAGATGGGCGGTGAAAAACCGGAAGCGGCAAAAGACGATGACGATGAAGATGGTTCGCTCGTTATCATGCGTCTCATTCAAAGAGACGATCAATCTATTTTCCAAACCATTGAAAGCGATGAAGAGTTCGACAAAGTGGTCGCACACGTCGAAGAACTCGCCCGCATGAGCGAAGCTGAAGGCGACGGCGACGAGTAGAGCTTTCAGTGTAGTAGCGCATGCAATGCGGCCCTACAGGCTTTTACTTGTCTATCTTAGGCAAAAGAAGCATCGGTTTCACTGCTTCAGGCTTGGGCAGTGACTGGCGCCTAATGTCTTCAATTAAGGCGTCGGCGAGAATGTCATATGAGGCGCGCCTGTCGAATTTTCGCGTCGAATTTTCATCCATGGTCCACATACCGTCGTCGCCTCGACCGGTTACGTGAAATGTTGTGTAGCGACCGCCCAGGTGCACTGTGTAAAGGACAGCGTCCTTTTCGAATTTGCTCCAGGAGTCAATGACCAGGCGCTCCAAAATAATCGAACCGGCAGCTTCAGAACCATCCGGTGTCGGTATTTGCAAGTTGCCCTTGATAAAGGCCTTGATAATTGCCTGCCGGACCTTGCTTGAGTCTTTTACTGACGTTACGGTAAGCGGACCCTGGTCCACAAAAAAGCCGGCCTCGGTTTCGCAGACACTGGGCGTTATAAGCTTGCCCTGGTGGAAATAAAAGCGAAAAAGTCCCATGCCTGGTTTTCCTTGAGCCAATGTGTTCAGTTTAGCGCAGGAAAGCGCTTAAGGGCCAGCCGCTATAAGAGCGCCCCGGAGCGCCGCTGAGGGAGCGCCGCCACGGGATCGCCTTCTAGCAGTGCAATCTAGGATCGCCGCCATCCTGGCGGCATATGCCGGCTGGAGCCGGCGCTCCCAGATTTACTTGACAATCGGCTTCATAGTTGGAAATGCAACCACATCGCGAATGGACGCGCTGTCGGTAAGCAGCATTACCAGTCGATCGATGCCGATGCCGATGCCCATAGTGGGTGGCATGCCGTATTCCATAGCATTGATGAAATCGAGATCGAGCGGCATCGCTTCTTCATTGCCTGCGGCTTTCTTGGCGGCTTGTTCTTCCAGTCTCTGTCTCTGGTCAAGCGGATCGGTCAATTCGCTATAACCATTTGCCAGTTCCCGCCCATAGGCAAACAGCTCAAAGCGCTCCACCTCACCTGGGTTTGTGCGATGAGGCTTGGTGAGAGGGGACATTTCCACTGGATAATCGATCAAGAATGTCGGCTGTATCAGGCTTGATTCAGCCTTGTGTTCGAAGATGGCGTTTAACACATGACCGCGTGTATCACAGTGAGTCAGGTCAACTCCGCCCAGTTTAACTGCCGCTGTCTTTGCATCCTCGAATGTTTTCAAAGTCGAGCAGTCCAGACCGGTCGTTTCTTTGATGGCATCTACCATGCGCAAGCGCCTGAATGGGCGTTTGAAGTCAATCTCCACGCCTTGATAAGTGACTTTCGAAGCACCGGCAACCTTAATTGCCGTTTCTACAATCATTTCTTCTGCCAGATCCATAAGCTGGTTGTAGTCGCCGTAAGCCCAATAGAGCTCCAGCATTGTGAATTCAGGATTGTGTCTGGTGCTGATACCTTCGTTGCGGAAAATCCGCCCGATCTCATAGACCCGCTCAAACCCACCTACAATCAGTCTTTTCAGGTGAAGCTCGGTGGCGATTCTCAAATATAAATCGATATCGAGTGTATTGTGATGTGTGATAAACGGGCGTGCATCAGCTCCTCCGGCTTCCACTTGCAAAACCGGTGTCTCCACCTCCAGGCAGCCGCGTGAGTCGAGAAACTCGCGAATAGTCCTAATGGCGATGCTGCGCTTTCTGAAAGTGTCGCGCACATTAGGATTCATGATCATATCGACATAGCGGTGGCGGTAACGCGCCTCCACATCCGTAAAGCCGTCCCAGCTGTCGGGAAGCGGCTGCAGCGTCTTGCCTAGTATTTCGTAGCTTGTCACTTTTACTGACAATTCGCCTTGTTTTGTCCTTCTTACTGTCCCTTCTGCGCCAAGGAAATCACCCTTGTCGAGCAACCTGAGACGTTTCAATTCTTCCTCCGGAATATTTTGTTTGTGGCAAAACAGCTGGATCTTTCCGGAGTCATCATATAGATCGACAAACATCCAGGTATTGCGCTCGTTGAGCACGCGGCCGCAAACGCGCACGACGTCCTCAGTCTCCGTGTCGGCCGGCAAGTCCTTGTATTTCTCATGCAATTCTTGAGCTTTATGTGAGCGCGTGAAGCTGTAAGGATAAGGATTTATATTCAGTTCCCTGATCATTTCCAGCTTGCGCAGTCTTTCTTGCCTTAGCCTGGAGTCGTCTTGCTCGGACGTCATTTTTACGAGGCTCCCTTGAGTCATGATGAGAAAACCTTTGGCGAAACTATCTCAAACCACCGATCGTAATGCATTTGCTGTCCCAATAGTGCCAGTTTTGCGTTAGTTTGCCTTTCTTTTACGGCGGGTGCCAAGGGGGATATATAGGAATCTTCGTTAAGAATTTCTACGCTTTGAACCTTGCTTTGAATTAAGCGAAAGCCGCACTGTGACCTGGATAAACCTGCATGTTATACTTGCGGCTGTTATGTTTTGGGATCGGTGTGCGCGTTGTTTAAACGTCGTCAATCGCGCATGAAGCCTGATTTTGAAACATTGGTATTCGAAAACGACGGCGATGTAAGGGAGTAATTGCAGGTGGCTGAACCGACGGGACCTTCATCAGGCGGATCTGGAGAAAGAATCGTTCCCATTGAAGTGCGCGATGAGATGCGCAAGTCATTTATCGACTATGCGATGTCGGTAATCGTCAGCCGGGCCATTCCCGATGTGCGCGACGGACTGAAGCCTGTGCACAGACGCATCATCTTTGGTATGTACGAGAGCGGCCTGGAGCCGACCGAGCGTTACCAGAAGTCAGCCAAGACCGTCGGCTATGTGATGGGCAATTACCACCCGCATGGCGACTCGGCTATCTATGAATCTTTGGTGCGCATGGCGCAGGCGGGCTCCAGCCGCTATGTGCTGGTGGACGGACATGGTAATTTCGGCGATCTGGACAATCCAGCCGCCGCGATGCGATATACAGAAGCCAGATTGGCCCGCATTTCGATGGAAATGCTCGCCGATATCGACGCCGAAACCGTCGATATGAGAGCCAATTTCGACGACACCAGGCGCGAGCCGATCGTGCTTCCGTCGAAAGTGCCGATGCTTTTGTTGAACGGATCGACCGGTATTGCGGTAGGCATGGCCACGAATATTCCGCCGCACAATCTGACTGAAGTGCTGGATGGCACGATTGCAAAAATCGATAATCCTGATCTCACTTCCAAAGAGTTGATGCAATGGATCAAGGGACCGGATTTCCCGTCCGGCGGCGTGATCATGGGCACTGACGGCATCGAAGAAGCTTTCGAAACAGGAAGAGGATCTATTCCTGTCAGAGGTGAAGCAACCATCGAGCAGATTCCCGGCTCGGGCGGCAGGCAGCAGCGCATGGGAATCATCGTCACATCATTGCCTTATACCGTTGGTCCGGAAGCATTCGCCAAGCGCGTCGCCGACATGGTCCGCGATGAAAAACTGACCGGCATAAGCGATGTTTGCGATGAAACCAATCGGCACGGCATTCGCGTCGTCATCGAGTTGAAGCGCGACGCCCATCCTGATGTCGTTCTCAACAATCTCTATAAATTTACGCAACTTCAGCAATCATTCCCAGTCAATACCCTTGCTCTTGTGAGAAACAAAAAGCCGGGTGCTGCCGACCAGTTCAAGCCGATGACTTTGCCTCTGGCCAATATTCTTCAAGAGTTCATCGATCACAGAATTGAAGTCGTAACTCGCCGCACCGAGTATTTGCTGAAGAAAGCGCAAAGCAGAGCGCATATCTTGGAAGGCTATCTCAAAGCTCTCGAGAACATTGACAAAGTCATTAAGATTATTCGCGCCGCAGATTCCACTGAGGAAGCGCGCCAGTCCTTGATGAAGTCGTTCTCGCTTGACGAAGAACAGGCCAACGCCATCCTGGAAATGCAATTACGCAGACTGACAGGATTAGAGCGCGGCAAAATTCAAGAAGAGTACGACAAGATTCAAAAACAAATTACCGAGTACAAAGCCATTTTAGGCAGCCGTCAGAAAGTGCTCGATATCATCAAGGTAGAACTCAACGAAATCAAAACCAAATTTGGTGACGAACGCCGCACTCGCATTGAAGCCTCCGGCGCTACGGAATTGAGCAATAAGGATTTGATTCCCAACGAGCCGATGGCCGTGTTTATCACCACGCAAAATTACGTGAAGCGCATTCCGCTTGATTCCTTCAAGCGTCAAAAACGCAACACACGCGGCGTGACAGGTATGAAGACGAGAGATGAAGATGATCTCTTGCACTTCTTCACCGCCAATATGCACGATCGATTGCTTGTCTTCACCTCAGGCGGACAGGTTTATTCACTTGAGGTCATGGATCTGCCGGAAGGCGGAAGAGCCGCTCGTGGTTTGGCTCTGGTCAACCTGCTTCCGATCGGGCAAGACGAGACGGTAACAGCCGTGATTCCGGTATCGGAATTCCGCGAAGATGATTATCTGGTTATGGTCACGCGTCTGGCTTACATCAAAAAGGTGCAGATGTCCGACTTCGCCAATATTCGGCGCTCCGGTATCATCGCTATTTCCCTGGGCGAGGGCGACCAGCTGGGCTGGGTGCGCCCGTCCAACGGAAAATCCGATGTAATCATCGGCACCGGCGACGGCATGTGCATACGCTATTCGGAAGAAGAATTACGCCCGATGGGCCGCACCGCCCGCGGTGTGCGTGCCATCACACTGAGAGACGGCGACAAAATTGTCGGCTTCGACGTCACTGAAGCAGGGGACGAGCACTACGTCCTGGTCATCACAAACGATGGCTTTGGCAAACGCGTAAAACTCGATGAATTCAGACAGCAGGGGCGAGGTGGTATCGGTCTGATTGCCACCAAGTTCAAGAACGCGCAATCCAGGCTGGCTGCTTTGCGCATCACGAGCAAGGGCGAGCAAATCATTATTGCCACAGCAAATGGTGTGGTCGTCCGACAGTCGGTCGACGAAATCAGCTCTCAGGGCCGCATGGCGACCGGTGTTCGCATTCAACAACTCGGTGAAGACGACTCAGTCGTGTCAGTCAGCCCGATTGTGGAGCCGGTTGGCATCGAAGCTGAAAACGGCGAAGCTACATAATTGCAGTGGCGGTGCCCTGCAGCGCCCGGTTCGCTTGCGATTATGCGTTTGGGTGTCGTTTCTTGTCTTAATTGCAGGTGCATGATCTTCAGCGTTCTATCTTTTGCACCGTTTGATGATTTTTTGCATCTTAGTAAAAACGCTGAACTTCAGCACCACTGGTTTTGCATTTTTACTACCGGGAAAACAGAGCTGAAACTAGCGGATACAGTCGTCGAACGAAACACCGACCTGGCGGCATTTCGACATACACCAATTGAGTGAAAGCTGCTGAGCCAAAGGCAAATTCTCCGGCGAGCAACGGCCGCGGAATACTTTGCTCAATAATGATTCCAATTCGTGTTGATGACTCTTCAATTGTGCCGGCACTGACAAAGTCCACTGCGAGCCGCCTGACTGGGTCAGGATTTCTTCGAAATAGTGAGGCTTCTGCCCTGGCGGGGCAGTCGTCATTGTCTGGGAAAGTGTGGTCGCTGTCATTCGGTTACCTGAGCAAAAATGTGGCGCAAACTTCAAACGCCCCTGGCGTTGGTTAGATGTAAATCATCCTGCGTTATCATAACTTTACACTCTTGACAATTGCAAGGCCTATAGGCGCAACTCCTTGGCAATTTTGAGGAATTTCATGCGGTTTTGCCCACTGAAATTGAGGGTTTCCTGATATTGGCACTCGGGATTACCCGAATTTCGTAATAATCAGGGACCAAACTCACACTGGTTGCCGCCCTGGTCGCTTTACAATTTCGTTTTTTGGTACGGGACCGAGCTCTATGGGTACATTCAACTAGGAAGCATCTTTGCAGGCGAGCTGTCTGACGGCTCACATTCATAGTTTCTGGAGGTGCCATTGATGGCAAAGGCGAAGCGAATGGAGTCTGGAGACCCCGGTACCAGAAGTGCGGATCAGTTGGAAAGCAAGAACAGGACCGCGGCTGTCTTTATTACCTCTGAGTTTGATGCCTTGCATGTGCGCCGCGTGGTTGCCAGCAATCCCAATACTCCTCGTCAAGTTCTGGAGCGTCTGGCTTCAGAAGAGTCGCCAGTGATTAGGCGTCATGTTGCTCTCAATCCGAAGACGCCGGTTGAAACATTGAGAAAGCTCGCTGAGGATCGGGAGACCGATGTTCGCCTGGCTGTGGCGGAAAATGCTCAAACTCCGCAGGAAATTCTCACTCTGCTTTCAAACGATCAAGATATGGATGTGCGCTATGGAGTTGCCGAAAACCCGCACATGCCTGAAAACATTCTGGTCGAGCTCAGTCAGGACGACAATCCATATATTCGTTGCCGTGCGCTAAAAACTCTGCAAATGCTGGCTCCCGACGTTCAAACCCGACTGAAGCTGATTATTCAGCATCAGCAAGACAGGCTTCGGTAGGTGGTGTTCATGAAGCAAAAATGGTTTAAATAAAAGCCTCTTGACCCGAACGTTCTGCCTGATGAAGATGAAATTCAGCCGCTGGCCGAGTCTCTTATCTTTTGTTATTGGGCTGGTTTGGGATATTCAGATAGCACGGTCATCAAAGCTATGGATGAAAAGCTCTACAAATGCGCTACGAAGTCCGGTCAGAGTATTTGGACGCCGGTAAACACCGGTGGTCTGGCGAGAAAGGACAATTGTAGAAAGAAGTAAGTCTGCGTTAATAGCGGATTTTCTCGGTAAAAACAGCAAGGGCGACGCATAGCGCCGCCCTTACAAAATGCATGCCGGTCGACGCCATGCGTCGATCCTGCCAGACTTATCTGGAGGGCTCTTCTTCGCGCAATACGTAGCCTTCGCCGCGTACTGTTTGAATCAGGCGCTTGGTGTTGCCGTCTTCCAGTTTGGAGCGCAGATAGCGGATGTACACCTCAATGACGTTGGATTCGCCGATGAAGTCGTATCCCCAAACTTTGTCGAAAATGAACTCTCTGGAGAGTACTTGCTCTGGATATTGCATAAAGAGTCTGAGCAGGTCGAATTCTTTAGCTCTGAGATCGAGCTGCTTTTCACCGCGCTTGACTATACGGTTGAGCTGGTCCATCCACAGATCTGAATATGTAAGGATGCCTTCCTGGGGCTTCCGTCTCATTACTGCTCTTATACGAGCAAGCAATTCTTCGGTTGCAAACGGCTTGGTCAAGTAGTCGTCAGCACCACTGTCGAGACCTTGTACACGGTCCCCAACTCCATCTTTTGCCGTGAGCATGATGACCGGCACTTTCGACATTGCTCTCAGTCTCTTGCACACTTCAATGCCGTCGAGACCGGGGAGCATGACGTCGAGCAATACCAGGTCCGGTTGATCCTTCTTGAAGAGGTCAATGCCCTGATTGCCTTCGTGAGCTACGGAGACTTGATAACCTTCGTAGCCGAGCTCGAGTTCGATCAATCGAGCGATGTTGACATCATCTTCAATGATGAGGATTTTCAACGAACTAACCTCGCTGCCTACTGCCACCGTTCTTAACCTCCGTTCAATCTGCCTTATTCTAATCTATTTGTCTTACGCTTGTGAATCGTTACAAGCCTGACAGAGCAACCGATTTGCGGTTCAGATCAGAAAATTGCGAGTTATCTGACGCAAGTCCTTCGACTGCCTCGCCTTTAATTGCTTAACGAATCTAGCAGGTGTTTAATGTTCAGGAAAGGGGTTAGTTATCAGTATGTGGAAATTTGTAATCTACGGATACTGAAGCTGGTTTTCAAGTGGCGCTGTTTGGTAACCTGCAGTCAAGACCAAACAGTCCGCACCCCGAAAATTACATTCCACGATTTGCCTCGATCCAATATCGATCTTTATGGAAACCGATCGTCACGTAAAATCAACCGGGGGCGATGCGTCCAAGTGCCAAGAGGGGGCCGAGATTCGGTCCGATAATACCGGCGGTGAGCAGCCAGGCAGCAAGCCGGAGCGTGCTGAAGAATTGTTTGCTATCGATTCGCAGTGTCTGGCCAAACTTGCTCAGGGCAGTTCGGTTTTGATAGCTTCTCTTCTGGCAATACCGGATGCGGTGGCACTGATTCCCGGCGCGACCTCGCCTCTCGGCTGGCTTTTGCGTTTGATAGGTGTCTGGATTTCGGCTGCCGTTCTGTGGTTTGTTGGGTTTCTCGGCATCCTGCAAGCAGTCAGACTTTTGGTGCGCGGTGTTTCGGTGGGACCCGAGGGTGTGAAGCTCTGGCGGCTGGCAAAACCAATCGCCTGGGACAAACTGGAAGCAGTGGCGATCGAGCCTCAAGTCGTATTCTCGAGGCTTTTCTCTCTGGAAACGACAGCAAGAAAGTTGACGATTTATTCGAAGTTTATGTCCGACAAAAAGATTTTCAAAAAGATTTTGGTACCACAACCGGTGCCATCGTTTTTCTTCAGACCGGAGACTTTCGAGAGCATGGTCAGGGCCATCATTGCTAGAAAGTTTGATCTCGACCCAGTTTCTATTAATGGTGTTTTTGCCTTCCCGCAGACTCGACCGCCGCTTAAGACCACATACAAGGCTTTGCGCTATCAGCAAATTCTTGTCACAATCTTGATCGCCGTTGGACTGGTGGGACTGCTCGGGCGAAAGGCGGCGGTCAATTATGTATACAATTCCGGCAATCACGCTCTTCAGACGAACAACCTTTTGGAAGCCGAGAGGCTCTACAGATCGGCAACTGAAATCGATCCTTTCTTTTACGCGCCTTTCAATAATCTGGCCAACGTTGAATTCAGGCGCGGCGAATTCACCCAGGCGCTCAAGCACTGGGAGAGAGCCCTGCGCTTAAAGCCGGACTTCGTCGAGCCGATGATTTCGATTTCTTACCTTCATCTGCAAAAAGGCGAGTACGCAAAGGCAAAAGAGCTGATCAATTCTGCTCTGCTGCTTGCACCTTTAAACTCGCACGCGCTTGTAAATCGCGCCGACTATTTCCTGCGCATGGGCAATCTCAAGGCGGCGATGGGAGATGCTTCCAATGTCATCTCCAGAGAAGCAAAGGAAAAGCGGCCAATTTATACTGCGCAATGCATACTTGCCGAAGGTTTGATCCGATCTGGAAAACCCAAAGAAGGGCTGAAGAAATTGGACGCATTTGCCAGGAATTTCAATGAGTTGGAATTCAATCGAACGCTCTGGCTTTTAGCCAAGTCCGATGCCCTTTTACAGCTCGGAGATTTGAAATCCGCGCGCAACACGGCTCTGGAAGCGCAAAGGCGAGCCGGGGACAGCAGGGACGTATTGATACAACTGGCGCGCATCAGCATCGCCAGAAAAAATGCAGGCGAGGCTCGATATTATGTGGAGCGACTGATGAAATTCGGTACCGATGATCCGTGGTCCAGTTTGCTGCAAGCAAGAGTTTTATTGCTGGCAGGCGAGCGAAAACCGGCCCAGAGGCAGGTCGAACGCGCCATGCAATTAGCGCACAACGATGCGCTTTTGTTCGCGGAAGCGGGCTGGCTTTTTCACGAAATGAAGGATGAGCAGCGAGCCAAAGAAGCGGCCCGCAAATCGCTGGAATTAGAGCCGCTTACCGACTCTGCGCTCAAACTTCTGGAGTCGGTTCAAAGCTCTGCCCGCTAGTACTTCTTCGCAGGGGAAGTGATTGATTGCTTGATCGAGCGTAGTGGCGCATTGTATGCGCCTGTCCGCATGCAATGAGGACCTACGCCAACCCTTCAAATTCCCAGTGAAACGCTACTAGTCGAAGACTGAAGTTTTAAGAACTCGTGCAGCCGGCTTTCAACATCTTGACGGTCACGGTAGTTCCCTTTCCTTCTTCACTGATACAGGTGATGTCGCCTCCGTGCGCTTCTACAATCTGGCGGCAGACGTACAAACCGACACCGCTTCCATTTGAATGTCTCATTGTGTCGTTGTCGTTCCAGAAGCGCTGAAAAAGTTTTTCCTGGTCGTGGCTGGACATGCCTTTGCCGTTGTCTTTGACCGACAAGTACAGCCAGTTTCCCTCACACCGAGAAGTGACGCTAACAATTCCATTTGGAAATGAAAATTTGATCGCGTTATGAATGAGATTGCTCATCGCTTTTTTGAACGCTTTACCATCCAGAAGAACCGGTTCTGCCAGATCCGAGTGAACTTCAACCTTGATGCCGTTTTCACTGGCTGCATACGACCAGTCTTCGATGATCTGTTCTATCAAGCGATTTAAATCGGTGGGCAAAGCCAGTATCTTTTGACCGCTTTGTTCGATGCGATAGAGATGCACCAAATTTGAGAGCATGTGCAGGACCTCGTGGCTGCTTTGCTTGACTTTGCCAAGCAGATTCTTCTGCTCTTGATTCAGAGGCCCCAGTGCTTCCGCGACTAAAAGATCGAATGCGCGCATGGCTCCGATATGGGGCACTCGCAGGTCGTTTGCCAGAGTGAAGATCAAATCTTCCCTTTCAACCGCCGCCTTTACTCGTGCTCGACTCTCGGCTCTCCTTCGCTCGACCGCATAGCGTATGGCGCGGATGAGCAAATCTCCTGAGATACTGTCTTTGATTATGTAGTCTTGAGCACCTTTCTTGAGGGCGTCAAGGGCCGTGTCGCGATCGTCCAGTCCGGTAAGAACGATAATCGGAGCTTGCGGACTCTGAGCAAGAACGCGCGTGACACTGTTGGTTGAAGAAGCATCCGGCAGGCTCAAATCAAGAAGCACAACATCGAAATTTCTCCGGGCAAGGCATGACAAGCCATCACGCAGCTTGCCGACGACAGCTACATCGACAGTCGCATAAGTATCTTGAAGTTTGAGGACTTCTTCGATAAATGCGGCGTCGTCGGGGTTGTCCTCAATCAGAAGCAGCCGTATGCACTGAGTGGTTCTCGACATTCTTGCGGTTTGAGTCGACAAAATGGAATCCTCCATAGCGATCATAAGCGGTGGCACCATTTTCGATAATGGTCCAAAAGTGTGGTTTATTCGATCACCTGTATAGGTGATCGGCAATCACCGTTTTTGTCCGCATTCAACGCCCGAGATACTTGCGCCTCAGACTTTCCGGCATCTTCTTTCCGAAAATTCCCGCTGTCCACATGTACTGCGCGTCCGCCTGCCTGAGATCTTCTTCGAATTGTCTCCAGAGGGCAGTCTTTTTATCGTCTTGCAGCATATAGCTTTCGAAGATGACCATCTCCAGCTCCAAATACGCCTTGTGCCATTCGGTCACTTGCTGGAGAAACATATTAATCTCCATCACACACTCGAGCTCTTTTGCCGGCAGCCAGACGGCAGTCAATTTCGTCTCCAAAAAACGGGGATTCATCGAGAAGAATGTTTTGACAAAGGCGCCGCGCCGAGCCAGGTGCAAATTTCCGTCAGTGAGAATGAATTTGAACCCGCATTCCTGCCAGTATTTTTTAAATTGAAAGCTTCTTGCCTCATCGAAGGAAGGCAATTTCAAGGATGTTCCGACCAGGAATTTATTTTCGTCCATTTAGTGCGGAATTCCGAAAAGGAAGTATGTAAGACACATGAGGCTGAGAATGACAGAGCCGGAATTGATGTCTTTGAAGCGCCCGGTGCCGATTTTGATGACTGTGTAGAGCACCAGTCCGGCAGTCAGTCCGTTGGCGATATTGTAAGAGAAAATCATCATGGCGATGGTTGCCAGTGCTGGAGTGGCTTCCGTCAGATCGTCCATGTCTATTTTTGTGATTGAGCCAAGCATCAGCAATCCGACCGCCATTAAGGCGGGTGCGTAGGCAAACGTGAGCTTCTGCATGGGTGCCAGAAGTGGAATGAAAAACAGGCAGCAGGCAAAGAGAAGCCCGGTAAAAATAGTGGCAAGCCCTGTCCGCGCGCCTTCACGGACGCCAGCTGCGGATTCTATAAAGGCGCCTGAGGTTGACGAACCGACAACAGAGCTGAAGATGCAGGAGACGGCGTCTACTACCATCGGTTTTTCCACATCGATGAAATTGCCTTCCTTGTCGAGCATGTTTCCGGCAGCGCCTACTCCGACGAGCGTTCCGAGAGTATCGAGAAAACCCATGAGAAAGAGCGTAAGTAGAATGGGCAGATGTTTGAGAGTCAAAACGCCGAGGATGTCGAGTTTGAATGCGAGTGGAGAGAGGTCGTAGGGGGGCGAAAACGGCATTGCGAAAATAGCCTCGGGAGCCTGCCCGAAGCCGAAGATGTAGCCCACAACCGCCGTGGCGAACATGCCGATCAGGATCGCGCCTTTGACGCGCCTGTAGAGAAGGCAGACTATAAGGAGAAAACCGAATATGGCAAGCAACACTTGCGGTTCGTGCAAATTGCCCAGTTTTAATGGAACATCCGGTGCTCGCAATAAACCGGTGCCGGGAACCAAAAGCACAGAAGCCGGCATGCCTTTAACAGAACTGGTGATGATGCCGGTTTCGTACAGCCCGATCAAAGTCAAAAACAAGCCGATGCCGCAGGCGAAGCTGTGTTTCATGCTTGGCGATATGGAATTGGCCAGAAAGGGGCGGATCTTCATCAAGGAAAGAAGCAAAAATGCGATGCCGCTGACGAAAACAGCGCCCAGCCTTGTTTCCCAGCCTAAAGCCATGGCCGATAGACCGAAGGCGATAAAGGCGTTTTCTCCCATGTAGGGCGCAACCGCCAGCGGGCGGTTGGCATAAAAGCCCATCAGCAAACAGCCGAAAACGGCAGTCACTATCGTTGCCACCGTGGATGGTTCGATGGGAAAACCAGCGAATGAGAGAATGGCCGGATTGACCACAATGATGTACGCCATCGTCATGAATGTGGTGGCGCCGCCCAGAAATTCAGTGCGCAATGAAGAACCGCGTTCGGCTATTGCGAAGTAGCGGTTCAGAAAATCAGTCAGTCCGGCCGGCATTTAAGTAAGCAAATTCTTCGCGGTTGCCCAGGCGATTTCAGCTCGGATTCCTTCTCTAAGACTGGTCCGTTGCTGGAAGCCGGTCGCATTTACCAGCTTGCTGACCGAGCAGGTTGTGGTGGTGGTAAGTTTGTTTACTTGCTCGGATGTGACAGGAGCCTTCTCCTTCATCAGCAACTCGGCCGCTTTGACGCCGAATCTGAGCAGCGGTTCGGGCATGGACGAAACTTTCTTGGGAGTGCCCAGGCAATCGGTAATAGTGTCGATCAGTTCTTTGACTGTTGTTGATTTGGGATTGGAGACATTGAACGTGTGATAACCATCCGGTAGTCTCAATGTCAGTGTAATCGCCTCGGCCAGATCTCTTGAATAAATGATGCTTTTTTCTGTGTTGCCGCCGCCGATTTGCACGAATCTGCCCGATTTGATTTCTTTGATCATGGACAGAATATTGCCGCGGTCGCCTTCTCCGTAGACCAGAGAGGGGCGAAGCGTGACCACTTTGGGGATGTTACGGAACATCTCGAGAAACTTTTCACTGGTCACCTTTGATACCGCATATGGTGTTTTCGCCTGCTGCGGTGCGTTTTCTTCAATATTACTGTAGGGCCCCAATCCGTAAATTGCCTGAGTGCTCAAAAATATGAAAGTATTGACCCCATTGGAAGCGGCTGCTTCCGCCAGACTTTGGGTCGCCCGCACGTTCATCACTTCGTATTCTTGATAGGGCGCATCCGGTCTATGGACGAGACCGGCACAGTGAATGATGGTGTGGCAATCTTTAGTAAGCATGCGCATCTCGCGATCGCCAGTGCGTGTGAAGTCGGCGTCTCTGATCAGTACTTGCGTGACATCGCAAACTTCGCCGAGTACCGCTCGTGTTTCCTGCGGATTGCGCGACTGCGCTCGAATGTCCCACTCGCTCGAGGCAGAAAGAGACTGAACGACAGTCCTGCCAATCATGCCCGAAGCGCCCGTTACAAGAACTGTTTTGCGTTGACCAGTGAAGCCCATGTCAATTAGTTGCCTGAGAAAATTAGAGGTTGCCTTTAGAAACTTTGCTTTAGAGCGTATCTTGACTGCTATAGGGGCGATGCCATGCTTCGCCCCGGCGACCGATGGTGTCGCCCCTACAGGTTATTTTATTGCTACTTTGGGATCAATGTGCCACTTCTCAACATGTTGCTGTCTATATGCTTCAGTGCACTCGCCTGGGCACAAGCCCGCGCACGAGATTTACAAGTATAAACAGCAAAGCCCGCGCCCAGATTGCAGCATACACGAAGGCATTGAAGATTGGCGAGTGATTTGCCGCCAGGTGCTTCCTGTAGAAGACTTCCATACCTTTGTGAAGGTTTATTGTAGCTCCGACAGGACGCAGTCTGCTTGAGGCTCCATGCACGTGATAAATAACCGCCGCCGGCAGGTAAAAAACCGACCAGCCCGCCTGTTTGATACGCCAGCACCAGTCAATGTCTTCGCCGAACATGAATATGTCCTCATCGAGCAGACCGATTTTGTCTATCGCTTGACGACGAACCATCATGCACGAGCCCGAAAGCGCATCCACCTCCACCGTTTTATCAGGGTCTTGGAAAGTAAGGTTGTATTCGGACAATGTTTTGTTGTTTGGAAAAATCCGGCTTAAATAAGTAACCCTGAAAAATGCAGCCTTTACGGAAGGAAACGATCGCCGGCAGGCCAGTTGCAGAGTGCCGTCCGTATTGAGCACTTTTGGTCCGACCGCGCCGCATTCGGGATTCTCTTGCAAAAACTGCGCGAGCCTGCCAACGGCGCCGTCTTTCACTTCCGTATCCGGATTTAGCAAAAGCACAAATTCGCCCAGGCTCTCCGGAATCGCCTGGTTGCAGGCTTTAGAGAATCCAAGATTGTCTTTATTTTCAATCAATTTGACGTGCGGGTAGCGAGTCTTAATCATCTCAACCGATTCGTCGCCTGAATCGTTGTCCACCACCCAGATCTCGAAATCGTCAAATTTCGGCTCCAGCTTTATTGAATCGAGGCAACGCGCTAAGAGCGCGGGTGTTTTCCAGTTAACAATGACGACAGAGACGCGCGGAATTTGCATCGGACAATTATAATACGCGTCCACCATAGAATCGAATTTGGCTTGCCAGGCTAGTTTTGGCATTTTTTATTCAAAGAGTCGCAGTGGGGCGATACTTGCCGAAGGCTTTGCGCAAAGTGTTGCTAATTTCGCCGACCGTTGCATATGCTTCTACTGCTTCGCAAATAAACGGCAGTAAATTATTTGCCTGCTTATCTTCTTCATTTGCAATAGTCGCTTCGCTTATTTTAGCCGCTTCGCTCAGCTTGGACAGAGTGTCCTCGACCCGCTGGTTATCCCGCTTCGCCTTTATCGCCGCCAGCGATTTTTTCTGCTCTTCTTCCAGCTTTGGGTCGACTTTGTGCAACTTGTCCTTTTCGCTTTTTTCGTCGATGAATTTATTGACACCAACTACCGTGCGCCGACCGCTCTCGACATCCTTGTGAAATTCGTACGCCGAGTCTTGAATTTCCTTTTGGATGAAACCGCTCTCAACAGCGCGCATAGCGCCGCCCATCTTTTCGATCTTGTCGAGATACTCGATCACTTCGCGCTCGAGTTTGGAGGTCAATTCTTCGACGTAATAAGAGCCGGCGAAAGGATCGACAACAGACGTGAGTCCTGTTTCAAATGCGATGATTTGCTGGGTGCGCAGGGCCGTCAGAGCCGAGGCTTCGGTGGGCAGCGAAAGCGCTTCGTCTTTGGAATTGGTGTGCAACGACTGAGCGCCGCCTAAGACCGCGGCCATCGCTTCGATTGTGGTGCGGACGATATTGTTTTCGGGCTGCTGCGATGTTAGGCTGGAGCCGGCTGTTTGCACGTGAAAGCGCAGCATCATCGATTTGGGGTTTTTGGCTCCAAAGCGATTTTTCATAATGCTTGCCCAGAGACGGCGGGCGGCTCGAAACTTAGCCACCTCTTCAAAAAGGTCCATCTGAGCGACGAAAAAGAAGCTCAACTGCGGCGCGAAAAGGTCAACATCCAGCCCGCGTAAGCGGGCTTGTTCGACATAGGCTATGCCATTAGCAAAAGTGAAGGCTAGCTCTTGAACGGCTGTGGCTCCGGCTTCCCGTATGTGATAGCCGCTGATCGATATGGTATTCCACTTGGGCATTTCTTTGGCGCAGAACTCGAAGATGTCCGTAATCAGCCGCATCGATTGCGCCGGAGGGTAAATGTAGGTGTTGCGTGCTTCGTATTCTTTCAAGATGTCGTTCTGGATTGTACCTTGCAGGAGTTTCGAATCGACGCCCTGCTTCCGGCCCACGGCGCGGTACATGGCTAAAAGGATGGCGCTTGTCGCATTGATGGTCATGGAGGTGGAGACTCTGCCCAGGTCTATCCGGTCAAAGAGAATTTCCATGTCGGCCAGGCTGTCGATGGCTACGCCTGTTTTTCCGACTTCGCCCAGGGCCAGGGGATCGTCGGAGTCATATCCCATTTGCGTCGGCAAATCGAAGGCGGTGGACAATCCGGTTTGTCCATTGGACAAAAGATAACGAAATCTTTTGTTTGTCTCGCGCGCGTTTCCAAAACCCGCGTACTGCCTCATCGTCCAACCGCGACTTCTGTACATGTCGCGATAGATGCCCCGGGTGAAGGGATACTCACCCGGCTGACCGAGGGCGGATTCAGCGTCGAAAGAGGCTAAATCATCAGGCCCGTAGACGTATTTTTCGCTTGTCATCGCTATTTTTTGTTGTTTGGTAAATCCTAAATACCGCATCTATTCTAAACATCGCTGCAATTCTAACTTGCTCCCATATAATTAGTAACTGTTTTTTCTATGGGGCGCAGGCAATGCGCCCCTACAAACTGAAAATAGGAGGGCGGCTTCACGTGAAGTACTACGAGAACATCCTTGAGACGGTGGGGGCGACGCCGCTTGTGAAGCTCAACAAGCTCTCAAAGGGCTTGAAGCCGCTCATTTTAGCCAAAATGGAGTGTTTCAATCCTGGTGGATCCGTGAAGGACAGGCCCGCCCTCAAAATGATTGAAGAAGCTGAGAAGGCTGGATTGCTCAAACCGGGCGGTACTATCATCGAGCCCACTTCCGGAAATACCGGCACGGGATTGGCGCAGATTGCGGCTGTAAAAGGATATCGTTGCATTTTGATCTGCCCGGACAAGGTAGCGCAGGAAAAGATCAACCTTCTCAGGGCTTACGGCGCCGAAGTCGTTATGGTTCCGACCTCTGTGTCAGCCAGCTCTCACGAAAGCTACTACTCGGTTGCCAACAGGATGACCGCGGAAATTCCCGATGCGTACCAGCCCAATCAATTTGCCAACCCCCACAATCCGGGAGCGCACATGATCACGACCGGCCCTGAAATATGGGAGCAAACCGGCGGAAAGGTCACCCATTTCGTCGCCGGTGTCGGCACCGGTGGCACCATATCTGGTATTGGCAGATATCTCAAGGATAAGAATCCGAGCATCAAAATCGTAGGCGTCGACCCTGAAGGTTCTATCTACTCAGGCGATATGGCACAACCTTACAAAGTCGAAGGCATAGGGGAAGACTTCCTGCCGCGTAACGCCGATTTAAAGCTTATCGACGAATTTGTCAGAGTGAGCGACAAAGATTCCTTCGTTACCGCGCGCCGGCTTGCTCGAGAAGAAGGGCTCCTGGTCGGTGGCTCGTGCGGCACTGCAGCCGCCGCTGCCCTGCGCATTGCCAAAAACCTGTCCGATAAGGATGTTGTAGTAATTCTCATGCCTGATGGCGGTCGCGGATACCTGAGCAAGCAATTCTCAGACGAATGGATGATGGAAAATGGCTTCTTGCCTGCTCCCGGTCATACATATTATGCCAGCGATTTGATCGAGCGCAAACGCAAGCGCGGCAAATTGCCGGACATGATTGTGGTCAGTCCTGGAGAAAACGTCCAGCATGCGATCGAACTTATGGAATTGCATCAAGTCGACCAGATTCCGGTCGTCACCGAAGATGGACAAAACGTCGGGCACATCAATGATCTCGTTGCCATGCAGGTCGTTTATGAACGCAAAGATCCTGCCAAAGTGACGGTCAACTCGATTATGGGCAGACCGTTCCCGCAGCTCGATGTGCGCACTGAAATAGATCAGCTCTACAAGACTTTCCGTCTGGGCAATGCCATGGTAGTGCTCACCAAGGAAGGCAAAGCCGTTGGAGTAGTGACCAAATTCGACATCATGACTCACTTGCGTGAAGCTTTAGGCAGCGGTCACGACGAAGTCGAGAAAGAACTGGCAAAACATAAGAAAGAAGAAACCAAACTGGGAGCGAAAAAGTAGAAATGACCAGCCACGACAAAATGAAGTTTTCAACACGCGCTATCCATGCCGGTCAAGAACCGGAGCCGACCACAGGCGCAGTCAACGTGCCTGTGTTTTTCACATCGACTTATGTGCACGAAGAATTGGATCAATACAAGTCCAAAGGTTACTGGTACGGACGCAGCAACAACCCAACCAGAACCGCGCTGGAAAGTTGCCTTGCCTCTTTGGAGAACGGCAAATTTGGACTCTGCTTCGCATCCGGAATGGCGGCAACTTCTGCAACCATGAATCTTCTGCAATCAGGCGACCACGTCGTCTGCGAGGAAGATGTTTACGGCGGCACTTACCGTTTGTTCGAGAAGGTCCTCACCCGTTACGGTCTGACTTTCACATATGTAGATGGTTCGAAGCCGGAAAACATTGAAAAGGCGATTAAGCCGAACACCAAGATGCTCTGGTTCGAGACCCCGACCAATCCGCTGCTGCGCCTGGTCGATTTGAAAGCTCTCAGCGATATCGCCAAAAAGCACAGCACGAAAGAACGCAAGCTCTGGACTGTTATCGACAACACATTCGCCAGCCCGTATCTGCAAAACCCGCTCGATTACGGCATTGATGTAGTAGTTCATTCAACCACCAAATTTATCGGCGGACACAGTGATGTCGTAGGCGGTGCAGTCATCACAAATGACGAGACGATTTACGAGCAAGTCAAATTCCATCAGAATGCCGTAGGCGGAACCCCCGGACCGATGGACTGCTACCTGACCATGCGCGGTTTGAAGACCCTGGCGGTAAGAATGCAAGCTCATGAGAAGAACGCGGCGGAAATCGCCAGGTTTCTCGAAAGCCACCCGGCTGTCGAGCGCGTGCTCTATCCCGGTCTGAAGTCGCACCCGCAGCACGAACTGGCCAAGAAACAAATGCGCGGATTCGGCGGCATGGTCACATTCGTCGTCAATGGCGGACTGGACAATGCCAAGAAAGTGATGGGCGCAACCAAACTATTCGTCCTTGCTGAAAGCCTGGGCGGAGTAGAGTCGCTTATGACTCACCCGGCTGTGATGACGCATGGCGCTGTTCCCAGGGCAGAGCGCGAAGCACGCGGCTTTGTCGACGGACTGGTCCGACTCTCGGTCGGCATCGAAGACTTAGACGACCTGATGGATGACCTGAAGACAGCGCTGGCTACCGTCAAAGCACTGACGCCTGCAGGCTAAGACATGAACGGAACTAAAATTTGTTGACGCGATTGAATTTCTTGTTCGTGAACTTTGCGCTGACGCCGCTTCTCACGGACTGATATCCGCTGGGAAAAGTCGGTGTGTCGTCAAACCCTTCATTGGCCCCTCGATAGTTGAAATCATAACTGCGCGTAACTGGTGTCATCAAATCGGCAGATACCGTCTTTGACTCCAGATTGCCTGTGACATTCTCAGAGATCAAACGTCCATCCACCGAGCGCGTAGCCAACTGACCTGCGACGGCTTTATTGCTAAGCTGCCCGGCGACTGCTTTGTTACCGAGCTGACCCGTGAGGTCGTGCGATGCCAATTTGATGTCGGTCTTTTTGTGAGAGAGATAACCGGCCACTTCATGTTTTGCCAGTCTGTAATTGCCTCGTACCACGGGCATTGAGAGTCCGGCATCGACGTCGCGTGTCGCCAACTTAGCTTGAGTTCGCTGCATTTGGAGTTTTGCTGCCACATCACGGGCGCGCAATTGCCCATCGACATCATGGGTGACTAGCGGATTGCTGACGCGCGGATTGCGGCGCATGCTGCCATCGTTGTTGCGAGCAGCTGGAAGCGCTACGTGGTGCGGACGAAAATAGTGAGGATTATGCACAATCCTGTCTACAGGCGCTTTGCGCAAAACGCGATCTACCTTCCAGGGTTTCTTAGAAGGTAAGATTGGTTTGCAATGGTTGTAGTTTGCCGTGATCGGCATCCAATGCCAACGCTTGAGGTTGGGATTTTTCTTGATGATGCCTTTTTCCCAGCCTCTTATCTCGACTGTGCCCTGCGTCTCGCTCACATAATATTTGCGCGCTTCAACCGGCATAGCCAAAACGACCAGCGACGCTGTTGAAAGAAAAAGATAAGCGAGACGGTTGATGTGCATTCTTGTGGTCGGGCTGGGACTGAGCCATTTATAACAGTGCCCGTGAGGCATTAGCAAGTTAATCCACTCCATTTTCGTGTCTGTCGATCGGCTAGATTTCGGTGTCATTGGTTTCTCGAAAGGCAAGTGGGTGAGCTTGTTGCTGGCTTATTTGTCTTTGAATTCTGGGTGACTGTCGCGCATCTACTACGTATTCCACGCACTCTGTTTCGTAGAAAACCCCCATGATTTGGGGCATTTCCGCCATCATAAAGGTGATTTTTGGCAGAGAACTGGCAGTGTTTGTTCACGTGTTTGAGAGGGTGGAAGCATCATATTCGGCAGATGTATTGGAGTCGTTAAACGACCGACCGAGTAAGTCCGCCCCGTTGGGTTTTTATTGCTGAAGGTCTTTTTGGCTATTAAACTTTTATACGAGATCCTGGTTGTTTGGACGCGGGCGTACTGGAGAAAATCGCTGCGACTATCCAAGTCTAATCGGACTACTACAGTTTTTCGGGATAATGATCGATGCGGTGTTGACACACATACAAAGGTATGTATAATAATGATATAGGAATATTGCTTCTGACAGTACTGCCTGAAAGGCGGCGTCTCGGAGTTCCCCCTATGCGCGAGGTGTCCCGGGGCCCTCGCGTCATAAATGGGAGTTGCGTGCAGGCTTCAACAGGCAGGTACTCGTTTTGGCGCGAAATCGACCAACCGGTCAATTTCCCTGTAAAACAGTGCTAATACCTGAGCATTTTTTTCAGCGACAAACGAACCAGTTTTTTAAACTTGAAAGAAACGTTTTTTCAAGGCTCTCGGTTTGACACCAAATAAGGTATCGTCAACTGTTCTGTTATTTAAGCGAACTTTGCTCTGCTGGATTTTTCGATGAGCCGGAATTACCCGAAGGAAGAGGCGAGTGGCCTGATTGCTGCAGTGTCGGATCGCCAAGGGCTCTGGGTGCCGTGCCGCCCATATTTCCTCGTGCGTTAGTGCCGTTGTAGCCGCGGTTGATATTCACAAATGGCGCTTTCACTTTGACGCCGCCTTGATTTTTACCGCCCACATCGACGTTCACGAATGGCACTTTGACGTGTGTTCCCTCGGCATCATTGCTGGATACGTTGACTGCATTCATTGCTCCTTCGATGACACGCTGGAGCAAACCTTTTTGAACTTGCGGTTGACCTAGCAATTGCGGAGGTGGTTGGTATGTGCCGGGTGGGGAAGAATTTTGCGGTAAAACGCCGGGTGCGGCGGCACCTGTGTTTGCGCCGGGGGCAGAACCTTGAGGCGCCCAGGTAGGCTGTGCAGGACCAACTGAAGCGGGACCGGAAAGAGAAGGCGCAGTCAGCGATTTTCCAGCCTCAAAGCCCTTTAGCAAGTCATCGTTGCTTTGATTGAGAATTGATTGCGCCTGAGAGCTTGCGCAACACAGAGAGACACAACATGCGACCAGGGTGGCTGTTTGCAATGCATTCTTCATACATGCTTCTCCGCAAAGAATTCGAATCATTTCGAGGGGACACCGCGGAATGATTTTACATCGTCTGTTATTGTTTTGCGTGCGCCATTGTTTCTGCTGCTGTTTTCACCCTGGCAAGGCGGGCGTTGATCTTATTCTTGAGGAATGTGTTTGTGACGCTTTGCGCATATGGAAGCCCGGTATCCAAAACCGAATGCAAGGACAGGCTGACGCCGTTGGGACTTTCCTCGATAATCCAGCTGCCCCACATCTCTTTGAATTTGTCTGAGCGGACCATCTTATAGTCGATGCGCTTCAGAGGTGTTTCTTCTTGCACCAAAAGGCAAGTTGCTTCGCCGACTATGGGTAAAGTGTTGAATTTCTGTTCGAGCAAAACGCGATTGCCTTTTTGCTCTACCACTTTGCTGTAGCTGATATCGGGATCAGACGATCGTTCGTTATGCACGGCATCCCAAACCGCCTGAGGCGTTGCCGTGATATCGACCTTTCCGGTCACACCGTCCTGGGGAGCCTGGCAGAATGCAGCCGTCTGAGTGATTGCCAGTGTAGCCAGAAGGCAGAAAGTTTTCTTCATTGATACATTTCCGAGTTTTTCAAGCAGAGTGCCTACCAAGCTAGAAGATGCGCTCAAAAAATTTAGGTTCCCTGGTGCGATCCTGTAAATTGTACGTTCTTGCCGCATCAGGCAATTAGTTAATCTGCAAAAATTGAACTTTTATTTGCCATTAAGCAGTTTGCCGACCAACCATATGTGGAGACACTCGTGAGCAAAACTACAGAAAAGTACGACCAGGGTGGGCTTTCCGAAAAGTCCGAAAACGTGAAAATAGCCTATTTAGGGCTGGGTTTGATGGGCGAGGCGATGGCGGTCAATCTCGCCAGGGCTGGGCTGAATGTCGTTGGCTGGAATCGCACGCCTGGAAAGCCCGGGGAGGTAGCTCTTTTGACTGCCGGCGGCAAGGTTGCCAGGTCGCTTGAGGATGCTGTATCCGGCGCCGGTGTCATTTTCACCTGCCTGGGCGACATAGAAGATGTCGAACAGGTGTTGCTCAAAGCGGGCGGAGTCATTGAGTGTGCAGCTCCAGGCACGGTGATTGCGGACTTTTCCACGATCGGCCCGGAAGCGGCAAGAAGGATATTCGCATCTTTAAATAGCAAGGGCATGCATTTTCTCGATGCGCCGGTTACAGGTGGTGATGTCGGAGCCCGCAATGCCACACTGACTATTATGGTTGGAGGAGATGAAGAGCCTTTTCAGAAGGCGCTTGCGTACTTGGAAAAAGTCGGCAAGACCATCAAACGCTGCGGACCATCCGGTTCCGGGCAGGCACTAAAATTGTGCAATCAGATTTTGTGTGCGGTCAATATGATTTCTGTTTGCGAAGCATTTCATCTGGCAAAACAATTAGGCGTCGATGAAAACCTTGTTGTGGACGTACTTTCTGCCGGCGCAGGTGGGTCGTGGGCGCTGACAAATCTCGGTCCAAGAATAATCAAATCAGATTTTGCGCCGGGATTTGCCCTTAAACATATGCTCAAAGATTTGCGTCTGGTATTTGAAAACCTTGATGGCAAGAGCGATGAGCTGCCAGGCACAAAACTCGCCAGAGAACTCTTCAAACAGGTCGGTGAAAATGGCGATAAGGCCGGCGGTGGCGCCAATGGTGCGCGCGGAACTCAAGCTATGAGTCTGGCATACGACTAATCTTGTTGCTGCTCCAATTTTGATCGCGCACCGGGCGATGCATGGCATCGCCCCTGCAGGCTGGCGCTGCTAAAATGCATCTTTTCTGCAGATCGGGCTGCTAAAATACGACTAAATGGGTTGGGTGGGCAAAGGTTTTCAGCTGGATGAGTACGCAGACGAGAATATTTTTCGTCGATGACGATCGGGTCGTCCGCACCTGCCTGCGCCATTTCCTCAAGAAGTTTGAAGACTTCGAACTGATCGGTGAAGCGGAAGACGGCAACACCGCGATTGAGACGATTCTTAACCTGACGCCCTCTGTGGCGCTTGTCGACATCGGTTTGCCCAGAATCAACGGCATTGAAGTGACACGAAAAGTCAAAGCGGCGCTGCCTGACTGCAGAGTATTGATGCTTACGTCAAGCGACGATGCTCGCGACATCTTTGCTTCTCTCGATGCCGGAGCCGACGGCTACGTGCTCAAAGGCGATCTGGCTGCCAACCTGGAGATAGCTATCCGATCGGTAAGAGTAGGCTCAGTTTGGCTGGATCCGGGCATAGCTCGTATCGTTCTTGACGCATCCAATCAGAGGCAAGCGCAAGGAAATGTTTCGCAATCCGGCATGCTCTCTATAGATGAGGCTGAATTGCTTGGCAGTATTGCCGGAAGTGATTGCCAGGACGGCGTTTGCCTGGTCGACCCTGCATTCTTGAAGAGACTTAAGCGCCTCTCGCAAACAAATATCGATCGCCTGTAGGGCTGGTGCCATGCAGTGCCCGGGCGTTTTTCCAATCCGATACTGTTTCAATCCGGACTCAGAATTAAATGCTTGGCCTATGAATTCTCAGCCAAGCTAGCTAGGATCTGCCCACTTGTCACAGCACAGATGACGGAGATATTTTGCATGCAGCAAACCGCTGAAACTTCCGTGGACACATCTATTTTGGATGAAATGGTTCACTGGATTAAAACCTTGAAAGATGTTGGCGTTTCCCCTGACACAGCCGCCAAGTGCACCAGCGATTTCTTTATCGCCGCAGGCGTGGCTACAACAGAAGAGGTCTGGGAAGACGAAGGTGAAGAAGAGGAAGATTTCTAAGCTTCATCCTTAAATCAATCGGAAATATAAGAGCGGCTTCCCGATTAATCGGGAGGCCGTTTTGTTTCATATGAACATTTGTTCGACTCTTCTGCCACAAATGCGCCATGAAAGCTATTTGGGATTACATTCTTCTTGGCTATCGTTCAGCCAAATATGGAATCCCGTTATCGTTGCCGAATTTGAAGTTCAGGAATCATGAAATTCGGACAAGCCACTGAGATCAATTTTGCTGAATTGCTCAAGCGAGTCAAATTGCTGCATTTGAGTGTTTTTGTATTGGCGGCACTGCTGTCGCTGTCCTTCCTGTCCGGCTGCCAGCAGCCGCAGCAGCCCGATCCGCGCAAGCTGACTCCCATGGTTTCGGTGGAAGGCTCGGATACCATGGGTGATTTGCTCAAAGTCTGGGCGGATGCATTCATGAAGGACAACCCTGATGTGCCTGTATCAATCAACAAAGGC
>JADZFV010000358.1 GCA_020854255.1 Candidatus Melainabacteria bacterium
CGGCCGGATGGAACATAACAGGCAACGCGAGAGACGGGGCGGAAATTCAGTCCTGTATCAAACCTTTCGTATGACAAGTGAATCGGCCTGATCGCAGCAACAGTCGCTTCGGCAAAAGCTTGAATGCGGGCAGCAGCCAGATCGATCGTCTTGACAGTATCCTTTGGCAATTGCGACGCCAGGGCTTCGATGCCTTCCTGTTCCATGAACAGAGGAGGTGCAATCGTATCTCCGAATCGACTGGCCAAATGAGCTATCGCTCCATCGCCTTCGCGGCGAACATGGTTGATGATTTGCTCGACTTCCTGCTGAATATTGAGCGCACCGAATGCACCAATGTGTTTGCTGCTGGCCATCGGCGGACCACCGGAAGAAGCTCCGGTGAGAGGAGGCGGTGCCGGTATGGATTCGCTGTCAGAACCCGCGCCGCTGGCCATCTTCTTCAGCCAGGCAATGGCATCGGCACCCTTGTAAAGCGGAATCATTTTCGGCGTCCCCCAAGCTCAAGCTCGATTTCTTTCCAATCAAGACCTTCATCTACAGCCAGCAAGCTAACAAAATACAGCAAGTCGGCAATTTCCCAACGAAGGTTCTCGCGAGACTTAAACGATACCACCTCAAATGCCTCTTCCATAAGCTTTTTCGTCAGTTTATCGCGGTCTTTAAACAGTGTCGCCGAGTACGAGCCCTCAGGCGCGGTTTCTTTGCGCTGACGCAGGGTTTCGAAGAGATCGGCAATGGCAAAACCGCGATGAGCGGAGGCATTGCCAAAACAACTGTAAAATCCTGAATGGCAGGCACCTTGCGTTTGTTTCACCGTGAAAAGAATCGAATCTCTGTCACAATCGAGGCGGCAAGCCACCAGCTCCTGGACGCTGCCGGATGTCAATCCTTTCTCCCAGATTTCCTGGCGCGAACGGCTGAAATATACGCCCTTACCTTCAGTGAGCGCGCGTTTCAATGATTCTTTACTGCCATACGCCAGCATAAGCACCTTACCGCAGACATCTTGCACGACAATCGGCACCAGACCATTGCCGTCGAATTTCACCGCACCGACGACGCTTTCAGCCAGGTCAATCCGACCTGTGTAAAGCGCCATTCCCACCTGCACATCCAGTCCGAGTTTGGAAATTTCAACTACTTCATCAGTGGCAGCTATGCCACCAGCAACGGTGACGGGTCGTTTCAATCGATCCTTCGCTTCTCGGACTGCTTGCATATCGATGCCACCCAAACCACCTTCATCTTCCACAAACGTAGTGAGAAAAGATCCGCAGTATGGCGTCAGACGCTCAGCGCGCTCCCAGACGGTTTCGCCGGTGCTTTCGGTCCAGCCCTTGTCGACAACTTTGCCTCCTCTTTGATCAAGTGCCACCATGACTCTCTCGAGGGGAAACTCTCTCAATATTTCAGGGCAAGCGGCGGTTCCAAAAATCAGCGCTTTTGCACCAGCCTTCAAATATTCTCGCCCCGTCTCGGCATCACGAATGCCACCACCGACGCGCGCGTCGGAGATTTTGCAAATATCTCTGATCAAAGCACGATTGTCGCCCTTGCCCATTGCTGCATCAAGATCGATTACGGCAATCTCGCCGAAGCGATTAAACTCGCGTGCAAGCTCCAACGGCGTACGCTCGCTTTCCAGAACAAGCTCTTTTCCTTGCTTGAGCTGGACAGCTTTTCCGTTCATGATATCGATGCTGGGTATGATCATTTTTCACCAAGTCTAATCTATTTCCAATTCACACTGACTTTGACCTGTCGATCGTCTAACGCCAACACGAGTAACTGCCCATCAGAATACGCACGCAACCCTTTCCCAACGCGAGGGCCCCGGGACACCTCGCGCATAGGGCGCTTCGCGAACCTCTGGGCAGTACTTGAAGCAATATTCCTATATCTGCAGTATACATACTTTTGTATGCCTGTGTCAACGGTAAACCGAACATTTTGCCTGTGAAACCTCACGAGTCTAATCTCTCACACTTATTCCGGCGTTCTTCAAAGCCTGTTTTACGTCACCAATGCTGTACAACTTATCGTGGAAGATGCTCGCGGCAAGTGCCGCATCGGCGCCTGCTTTTTGAAAGACCTCGACAAAACTCTCCGGATTTGCCGCACCACCTGAGGCAATTACAGGAATAGGCAATGATGCGGAAAACGCTTTCACCATCTCCAGATCAAACCCATTTTGCGTGCCGTCGCGATTCCAGGAAGTCAGAAGTATTTCACCGGCGCCCAGTCTGGCACACTCCTCAGCCCATTGCAGGGCGTTTATCCCGGTCGACTCTCGCCCGCCTTTGATGAGAACTTCCCACACTGTGGAAGTACCACTTTCTCCATCTTCCATTTTTCGTGCATCAATTGCCACCACGCAGCACTGAGATCCGAATTGGGTCGAGACTTCATTGATAAGCTCCGGTCTGTTTACAGCTGCCGTATTCATTGAGACTTTATCGGCGCCTGCGTTCAACAAATCGGTGACACTTTCTCTGGAGTTGACACCGCCGCCGACGGTAAATGGAATCGAAAGAGTGTCGGCAACGCGCTCTACAAACTCCAGCATAGCCGCGCGTCCTTCAACTGAAGCGGTAATGTCGAGAAACATAAGCTCGTCGGCGCCCTGACTTTCGTACATCAATCCCAGCTCGACCGGGCAGCCCATATCTCTCAGATTCGTAAAATTGACACCTTTGACGGTGCGCCCGTCCCTTACGTCAAGGCAGGGAATAATCCGCTTGGTCAGCATTTGCCACCGCCCGAGATGCTGGCGATGCGCCC
>JADZFV010000359.1 GCA_020854255.1 Candidatus Melainabacteria bacterium
GCAAGCACGTTTTTTACGCTTGTCTTGGTCTTTGGCTCGTTCTTGTCGCTCTCTATGTTCACGTGCTGCCGGGTTTCCTGTTTGGTGGTTGATTATTTTGGCAGGTGCGACGCCAGCTTTTTTGCGGTCGACGCATGAGGTCGCCCCTACAGATCAGGCGCGTGCTGGTTTTTCTTCGTCATTCTCCCTGTGCCCTCCCTTTAGAATTTGATCGGTCAAACGCCGCGCCTCATCAAAGTTTCCGCGGCTGACCGCTCGATAAATGTCTTCTGATTCGGCCAGTTCTCTCATGAAATCTTGAATTTTGTCTTGAGAAAACGCCTTATCTTGTGCGGTTTTTTTTAGCTTTTCGGCGAGCGCATTAAGAAACAGCACGTAGCGATCGATGTCATTTACCAGCACGCCTTCCAATCTGCCTATGAGCGCGCGCTCCAGAGCGTGGCTGACTCCATCGGTTGAAACAGCGAGTTTTAAGTGACCTCTTTTGACCGATTGACCGAAAATAATGTCGCAATCGGCGTTGAAATCATTGGATGCGCACAGAACTTTAGCTTTCAGTGCGGCATTGAGCAGCTTCTCATTTTCTGCAAGATCAGGCCCGGCTGTAGCCACCATGAAAAAGTGCCCGGCTTTGATTCTTTCCAGGTCGCTGTCATCGACTTCACGCCTGGTCAATGTAAGCTTGTTTGAATATGCCACTCTCAATTCGTCCAGTTCGTGGGCGAATCGGCTCGCGATTACTTCGACGCGCGCGCCGTAATCGATAAATCTGGTCACTTCCTTCAATGCCTGCTTGCCGCCGCCTGTCACCAGGATGTTGCGTCCGTCGACTTTTAAATTGACAGGTAAGAGGTTGAATAGAAGTGCGTTTTTTGTCCCGGCTGTCATCTCACTTGGTTCTTACAAGCACGTAGTTAATGAGGGACTCCAGTGAGTCTCTAGCATCTGAGGGAGCAAGTTTGCCCAACGAATCTCTGGCCAGATCCGCATAGTGACCGGCAAGTTTTACTGTGGCTTCGACTCCGCCTGCCGCTTTGATAAGCGAGATTCCTTCTTGCGAGCCTTCATCCGTGCAAATCTGGCGGGTTTTGATCAATTCTTGCAGACGTTGAGCGGTCTGGTCTTTTCGCTCCAAAATGTAGAGCGCGGGCGCCGTAATCACTCCTGCTCTTAAATCACTGCCTGGTTGTTTGCCCAGCTCGGTGGCCGCGCCTGTAACGTCAAGGAGATCGTCGACAATCTGGAAACAGATGCCCAGGTTGACGCCGTAGTCTTTCAGAGCCTGTACGTTCTCAGCGGGCGCGGCGTTGAGAATCGCTCCGGCATGCGCGCCGGCGGCAAACAGGGATGCGGTCTTGGCGATCGACTTGGTGATGTAAGCCTGCCAATCGACCTCCACATTGAATTGGCTGCGCATTTGCTTGATTTCGCCAGCGCAAAGGTCGCCCAGCACCTGTCCGTAAATGCCAACCACCACGGGATTCATGATGCGAGCCAGGCAAATGGAGGCTTGTGCGAAGAGCAAATCGCCCAAAAGCACTGCCAGCCGGTCATTAAAGCGTTTATTGACGGTTTCTTGACCGCGCCTGAGCGATGCGGAGTCGATGACGTCGTCGTGAACCAGGCTCGCCGTATGGATAAGTTCGGTCAGGACGGCTTGAATGATATTGAGGCGTCCCAGCTCGCGTCCCTCAATAAGGCTGGCTTTCGAACCCAAAAGCGCGATCGCAACACGGATTCGTTTGCCGCCTGACTGAAACACCTGTGAAAGCAACTCGCCCACGAAAGGGTTGTCGTCGATCAGGTTGGTGGTAAGCCACGTTTCGACAGTAGCCAGCTCTTCTTTAATGGGAGCAATTATGGCTTTGAGGTCTTCTTGAGTGGCTGTGGCTGTCTTTATTGGCGCACTGGTCATATTGTTTCCCGGGGACAATTGCCCGAAGAGGCAGCCGGCAGATCTACCGGATGTCATCTGGTTTTGCTAAGCTTTTCATATAAGGCCAATTCACGTCAACAAATACACCTTACTAAGCAATCAAGAGAAACTTATTAGGTTTTTAGCCAGCGATCTGGCTTATACCTAGCTAAGAATCTATACTCGTGTGCGGCCCTTAAAACACCTCTTTAGAAGCCGGTTCGCCCGAGCTGGACGGAGACACCCCCTACTGTGGAGCTCATGAACGCCTTGCAAGACCTGAAAAGAAAAATCACCACCAAAGAGCTGACGCTTCCGGATGCATTGGCGAAGGCACTCCCATTGTTGAGAGGACATATTACCGACGAAAAACTAATGTGGTTGGCTTCGGAACTCCAGGGATATCCAAACGGCCTCGAGTTTTTTCAAAGCAAGGGTAACGAACAAGCTCTCAAAGATTTCCCTGCCTATCGAATCGTGACTGGAAAAATCTGGCTTCTGACGCCTCAGGGCACATTGGCAGAACTCAACAATCCGATGACTACCCGCGATAGGATTTTTCTGTCGGCGCCAGTGTCGTGGTTGGAAGAAGCTCTCAACGATCCCAATGACACTTGCATCGTGGATATGGCAGAACTGACCAACTATTTTGCAAAAGGCGTCGGCAATGTAGTTTGCGAGTGCCCGAAAGAACACCTGCGCGGCATTCTCTCCATCTTCCGCCAGCGCTTCATTCAACTGTTGGACGAAGTTCAGGGTCCCGGGTAATTTCCATCGCTTGATTTCACAGGGGCGACGCCATGTGCCGCCCGGTCAAATTTCTCCAAGCACTTGCCACGCGCATAACAGCGTCACGGGCTACGCAAGTTGGCATTTTGGCTAATCGAAATAACCGAGAACAACAAGCACACATGCGCCGCCGTGAATTACGTTGAGTCCTGCGGCCTCTGCCCGTTCAATTGCTTTGCGGCTTTCTGCGCCCGGTTGCATCCACAGATGTTTTGCACCAGCCTGGATGGCGTCGTCCACGATTTTCTCAGTCACCGATGGTGGTGTGATTATGGAAACGGATTCCACCGGTTCGGACAACTGCCGAAGAGAATGATAGGAAATCAAACCTTCAACTTCTCCTTCATTAGGATTGATGGGAACAGCTCTGCGACTATTCTGCAAATAGCAGCGCAGGACTTTGTTTCCATATTTGTGCCGATTTGAAGAAGCGCCCGCCACTGCAAAATAAGGAGCAGCAAGGAACTGTTTGATTTTTTCACCTTCAGTGTCACGTGTCATTATCGGGTCTCCAGATGAAACTCAAGTTTAAACCATAGAGTCAGGGTCTTGAGGGCAATGCATGGTTTGTTGCTTGGTTGAGCTGGCGAAAGCGCAATTTTACGCCGGCTGACACATGGCTTCGCCCCTACGAGAACTGGCGCTAGACTTTGATCGGTCTACACATGGCTTCGCCCCTA
>JADZFV010000360.1 GCA_020854255.1 Candidatus Melainabacteria bacterium
GACGCCAAGGTGATTCGGCAGCTCTCCATCAGCGCCGACCTCACCAAGAAAATTACGCTGTCTCTCAAGGAAGACTCCGTAGCCGGGGAACACTCGGAAAGTGCCCCAGTATCTTGAGATTTCCTGAGATTTATTAGTGGCAAAAAGCTGTTGGCAAAAACTTCGCCTGGAAAAATGTATGATCGTTTTTCTTGTTGCCGGTTTTATTGTTGTATTGGCTCAAGTTTTCTTGCTTTACAACAAGACCCTGACCATCGGTTTTCTTCTCGATGATTTTGTCCATCTCGATTATCCATTTGCGGCACTAAACGGCGATCTGACCGGTTATGTGAGAACGCTTTCCGGCAACTGGTCCGGCCAAGCCGACGGTCTGACAAGCTTTCGCCCCGGCATTTCCACTTCATTCGTCCTTGATTTTTTAGCGCATGGACTTAATCCGGTTGGTTACCATGTCACAAACCTCCTGGTTTATTCCATATGCGTATTTCTTTGCGGAGTGATTGCCTACCAGCTCGTCGATAGCAAAGACTTTTACGATCGCATTGCTTCTGCAGTTTATGCTTCCGCCCTGTTCCTTGTTTATCCTCTCCACGTCGAGTCGGTCGCCTGGGTGATCGGTCGCGTCGATCTGTTCTCAACGGCCTTCTATCTGGCTGCCCTCAGTCTGTATTTTCGCTTTCGCAAAATTGGACAAACGAAGTATTTAGTCCTTTCGCTCTTGTGTTTCGCTCTTTCACTCGTCTCCAAAGAAATGGCCGTAACTCTGCCTGCAGTAATTGCTTGTGCAGAGCTTCTCTTGCCGACTTGTCTGGGCTGGCAAAACCTGGAGACTAAAAAGCGTTTTCTTTTTCCCGGCCTTTTCGTTGCCGCCCTTTTCGCATTTGCAGGATTGCGAACCTTATTGTTGGGCACGCTGGTTGGCGGCTACGGTGCATCAAGCTTCAGAGGTTTTCTCTATTCGCTGCACAATTTCCTTGATGCACCTACTTTGAAGAAAATAGTCTTTGGAATAAACGAAGAGGTGACGTCCTTGCCTCTGCTGAGCACACTGGCAAACTTAGGCTGGTCGGCAGCTGTCGTTTCTATGCTTATTCGATTGTTTCAGCCGTTGAGCCGATTGAGCGTATTTGCGTTTCTTACCATCTGGCTGGTCGTATCAGTCGTGCCGACATTTCAAATCTGGCGCATAAATCCTAATCTAGTCGGAAGCCGACTCTTTTTTCTCGGCTCCGCCAGCTTCTGCATTTTGTTGGCTGTGAGCCTGATGCCGATGCTTAAGGTAGAGGGAAGACTGAGAGATCGAGGCGATGCATTTAAAGCCGGGTGCACTGTTTTGTATATCACAGGCCTCGCTTCTTTGACCGTCCTGCAAATTACCTGGGTGGCTGGTCTTAGCTACAATCTCGAGCCGTGGATTGATGCCGGAAAGCAAATGACTGTTTTGCAGGCGCAGCTGATTGACCTGGCAAAAGATCCCGCAGTGAAATCGATAGTTCTTCTCAATTTACCCCAGGATTTTTCCGGCGCGGGAATGGTAGGCAACACAGAAATTTTGCATCGCATGTTGAGACCGCCGGTTGTCGATAGAGACTACACGAGAAAAATTGTCTTGTTTTCGGCACCGGCGGCTGAATTACCTGATGCCATTGACAGGGAGTTGTTGAAACGCGCCTATGACGAGAAGAAAGGCGCTCGTTGGCTAAAATGGAGCAAAGACGAAAAAAGCTGGGTCGAGTGGGGCAAGCCAGTGGGGTTGAAGGCCTTTGACAGCAACGAGTTTGTAGTTTTGAAGAAGCAAATCCTCGCTGATTGTGTGTCCGTGGAAAATCCGAAAAGCGCAAAACTTATCTGGATCAAAAAAATTGATCCGCTCGATCCATTTTCAGTGGACGGTGCGGTAATCAAATTCAATGGTTCGAGGTTGAATCCCGATTTTGCAAAACAAGTTAAGCTCGTGTGGCGTTCGGTCAATCAGCCCAGGAGCTGGATCGAATATAGCGAAGGTCCGCAAGGGCAATGGATGCCTGACACCTGTGAGCATGGTCAGTCGATTAATAATGGCAACAAATTGGGGTTTTTGCCGCGGAATTATCGCAGCTGGTTGCTCAATGGTCCGATTGTGGAAATTGGCGTCAAAGTACCGGCCGGAACTTACTCATTCGCGCCCCTGGAGATGAAGTCAGTTGATGCGTCGGATTTCAGTTTTCAAAGGTAAGGACGATCGTATGAGCTGCAAGCTGCATTTGTACGGTGCATTGAAAGAGGCGCATAAAATGCGGCTACAACTTCAAAATTCTTTCGGGTCGTAGCCCATTTTTTTCGAGAGCGCTATGTCGTCAGCCGCTTTTTTCTTGTCGCCCAGCTTTGCATATGCCAGACCGCGCTTGTAGTGCATGCTTGCGCTGCGGTCCGGATCGCATTTGATTGCTTGAGTGTAATCAGCAACTGCCTCTTTGTATTCCCCTGCGCGTAAGTGAGCCTCGCCGCGCCCGGTAAGTCCTTCGATCGAGTTTGGATAGACTTTCAAAAGTCCTGTGTATTCGCGCTTGGAAGCTTTGTAATTGCCGGCTTCCATATATGCAAAGGCAAGTCTGAAACGTGAATTCCAGTGATCTGTGTCACCGCGTACAAGTTTGATCAAATCTTTGACTGATTTGCCTGCTTGCTTGCTTGCTTGATAAGCCTGCGAGCGCAGGTCGAGGGCGTCCTCCTCGCAGGGGTACATTGAAAGTACTTTGTCGTAGTCTTTGATCGCCAGGTCGCGTTTTCTCATTACTTCGTAAACGTAAGCTCGTTTTAAATAGCCGCTGGCACTGGCGGGATATTTTGCGATGTGTTTGTTGATCAGCTTGATTGCATCGGCATATTTTTGATCTTGCAGATATCCGGCAATCAGCTGCATCGCTTGTCGATCTTCAGTAATCTGACCGGCAAAAATATCGGTAATCGGCATTTGCAGCTGGCGCTCTGCGATGCGCATGTAGCGCTTCGACCAGTCGTTTTGAGGATTGAGAGCCAGGCATTTCCTGCATTCGGCAATCCCTTCTTTTAGTTTCTTCTGTCCCATCAGAGCATTGGCGAGATACTGCAGAGGCTGCTCGTACTCTTTGTCGAGCATGATTGCCTTTCTAGCTGCTGTCTCTGCACCTTTGTAGTTGAATAGCTTCAGCTGTGTCAGAGATTCTAATGCCCAGGGCTCGGGGTCTCCGGGACGCAGTTTTTCCGCTTTCTTAAAATAAACCAGCGCCTTTTTGTATTCCCTTCGGGACTTGAAAATCAGCCCGTCAAAGAAAGTGTCGTCAAAATTGTCGGCAAAAGCTGGTTGTATGCTCGCCGCCAGAGCCGCCACAAAGACAGCAAGGACGACCGAGCGCATCCTTGCCTGATGCTTGTTTTCCTCGGCCGTCCTCGCGCTGTTTATCAATTGTCTATCTGCTGCCCAGTCTCTTAGTGACGCGAACCAGCAAGCTCTCCCGACTTGGCTTCGAATTTCGTGCCGACCAGAAGGGATTCGAGGAACCAGAGGCGCTTGTCGATGTTGCGCGAGATCTCTGTGTACAGATCTGCAGTGTCGGCATCAGCCGAGCCGGCTTTGTCGATGCCGGCTCGCACATGCTTGCCGTATTGAGCCATTCTGTCGGCTATGGCTGCAACGTGCTCTTCGCCTTGAACCAGGTCGGACGGATATTCTTTCAATGCGGAATGCTCTGCCGCTGCCCGTGCGGTGCCTACGGCGACGCCGCCCAGGGCGGTAACGCGTTCGGCGACCATGTCAATGTATTCGTAGACCTCGCCTGCGATTTCATCAAAGAGCAGGTGGTACTGATAGAACTCTTTACCTTTGACATTCCAGTGCGCTTGTTTGATCTGGCTCCAGAGATCCAATGTTGATGCCAGCGATTCATTAAGCAATTGCGCCATCTCGGAGCGAACCTTTTCTGAAAGGTCCAAACGAGAGGCATACAGCTTGTCAGAGCCCTTACCCTTAGTCATTGTTGACAACCTCGAGCTAAGTAGTGTGTGTGGTCGCCTATTTTAATACCTTTTAACTCACAGCAGGGGGCTTCAGTACGGGGCAAATGTTTGCAAAGCGATAGCTCTGGATAAGCTAAAGCAGCCGTGCTGTGCACGCGGTCACTTGTGCTTACGGCAGAAAGCGGACGCGACCACTCTTAAGGTCTCTTACTGCGCCGACGACCATCAGCTTCTTCGATGCCAATGCTTTCTTGAGCACGTCACTCTTGGTCGTCAGCTCTCTGATTTGATGGCGCACGTTCTCTTCCACCGCCGCCTCCATCAATTCCGCTCCGGCCAGGCCCGGGTGCGCTTTCTTGGCTGCATCGACAGCCGGTGTAATCAATTGAACGAGCCTGGGCAGCTTGCCGTCCAGAGGCGTTTTGTCCACCGCCGCTTTGACTGCGCCGCATGCCGAATGGCCCAAAACAACCACTAGAGGCGCGCCCAGGTAATGCACCCCGTACTCTGCAGATGCGATTTCGGAGCTGCCTGTCACATTGCCGGCAACTCGAATGACAAAGAGATTGCCGAATTTCTGGTCGAAAACAATTTCCGGCGGGACGCGAGCGTCAGAGCAGCCCAGGACGGTCGCAATCGGATGCTGCCCTCTGGTCGCTGTCAGCTCACGGCGTTCGACGTCAACGCGCGGTACGTTGGAAACTCCGCTCAGGTAGCGCATGTTGCCGTCCTTCAATTTCTTGAGCGAAACCTCCGCATCAGAAGGGGATTCGGCGCTAAACACAGGCGCGGCAGTCAGGCTGAGCAAAAGAGCAATGATACAAGGCGTAGTCTGGCTGCGATTTTTCATTTTTGATTTCCAAAACTGGGTGTGGATTTGCATTTAGTTATTCTTGCATGATGTCTCGAAGTTGATAACCGGTGGAATCTACTCATATGGGTGTGAAGGAAGGTTGAGCCAGGCTCCTGTCCGAATTCATGCTGTTCGAGCCGTTATTGAAATTAAACAGACATGGGTCGCCGGCAAATTTTATCTGGGAAAGCAGAACCTTTTGCCCGCATCTGAGGTATTAGACTCAGAGGCGTCCGAGGTAAAAAATGTGAAAATTCGCTTTTTCATCAAGATCGCAGCAATTCTGCTTCTGTGCGTGTTCTTTTCTTCCATCGCAGACAGAGTCTACGCTGGCGATTCCACCGACCCGGTTATCTATCAGCAATGGAGCGACAAGGAGCGCAATAGAACGATTCCGGTCAAATTCTATTTACCGAAGGATATGACAAAGCCATCGCCGGTAGTCGTTTTTTCGCACGGCTTAGGTGGCTCGCGAGAGGCTGCAATTTATTTGGGAAACTATTGGGCTGAGCATGGTTATATTGGTGTGTTCGTCCAGCATCCCGGCAGTGATGAATCATTCTGGAAACCATCGTTCAACCCGAGAAACACCAGTCGCGATCAACTGATGGGGAAATTTAGAGAAAGACTGGCTGACCCTTCGCATGCTGTAAATCGAGGCAATGATGTCCATTTCGTCTTAGACCAACTCGAGAAGTTAAACGCCGGCGATCCTAATTTAAAAGGAAAGCTCAATCTCAATGAAATTGCAATCGCCGGTCATTCCTTCGGATCATGGACAGCACTTACCGCCAGTGGACAGTGCTTCTTCTCCAGGGGTGCCAATGGTTTTTCCAGTGGCGACGACC
>JADZFV010000361.1 GCA_020854255.1 Candidatus Melainabacteria bacterium
AGAAACAACTCAAGTGGATGACAAACAACGGCTTTGGAAACTTGCCTGTGTGTGTGGCGAAAACACAGTACTCGCTGTCTGACGACCCGCAAAAGTTGAATTCGCCGTCCGGCTTCAAAATGCGCGTGAGAGGATTTCAAGTTTCTTCCGGCGCCGGCTTTGTTGTTGCACTGATGGGCGAAATCATGACTTTGCCAGGTTTGCCGAAACAACCGGCCGCCTTTAACATAGATGTCGACAACAATGGTCGCATCACAGGATTGACGTAGTGGAGCATTGCATGCGCCTTCAAAATTGGAAATCAACAATAGGGCACAGTAGGCAATTACAAGGCTAACTATCTATGGCCGATGACGACAACACCATTCCTAACTCTGCGCAGGCGACTGCTTCGTCCTCTCCGCCGGCTGCTTCTTCCGATTCGGCAGTTTCTCCCGACTGCGGCGGAAAAATAGACAAGCCTGACCTGTTTGCCGGGCGCTACAAGATTGAAAACCTCCTGGGTGAGGGTGGCATGAGCCGAGTCTATAAAGGAACTGATGCAGGACTCAACAGAGTCGTTGCCATCAAGAAAATGCTGCCGCAATATCTTCATCGTGACATCAGCAGGCAGCGGTTCCAGCGCGAGGCGATTTCCATCGCTGCTCTGGATCATCCGAATATAGTGCAGGTTTATCACTGCGATGTAACAATGACTGGCGTTCCGTTCATCGTAATGGAATGCCTCAATGGCAAGTCCCTTTCTTCGATTATTGAAACAGAAGGTCCTCTGTCATTCTCGCGCGCTCTGCCTGTTTTCATCCAAATTGCCGATGCGCTTGCACATGCTCATGGTCGCGGCGTTGTGCACAGAGATTTGAAACCAAGCAATGTTCTTCTTGTCACCGAATTCGGTGCAATTGATAGAGTCGGCATTGTTGATTTTGGAATAGCTAGAATCTTGCCACGTGAAGGCGCCGAATCGACCGATCTGACTCAAACCGGCGAAGTGTTCGGCAGCCCTTCCAGTATGAGTCCCGAACAATCCAAAGGCAGGCGCGTTGACAATCGCTCCGACATCTACTCGTTTGCGTGCTTGATGTACGAGACTCTCACTGGCGAGGCACCTTTCGCCGGCGACAGCGTGTTCGAAGTAATTGCTGCTCATTTGCACGAAACGCCCAAGGGCATCAATGTAATTAGTCCGAACACTGTTCCTGCCGGGTTTGAGAAACTTGCTCTGCAGATGTTAGCGAAAAACGCTGACGACCGACCGCAGACTGTGGATGTTGTACTTCAGCAGCTGCGAGCAATGCAAAGGGATTTTGTGAATGCAGGTTCGGCCACCTCACCTGAATTTGGTGATGCGGAGATTCGGCAAGCGAAACAGCAACGCCGAAAATCACTGGAAGTTGAACAATCCCAGGTGGTGGAAATTCCCGAGTGGCTCGCGCTCGAGTTGAACTGGGAAATTCCGACGTTGCCTGAAACTTCTCACAACGAAGAAATAGAAAAGGCGCGCAAGGAGTTGGAGTCGATTGTTGAGCTAAAGCCAACCTCACCAGCGCAGTTGCAGGGGAAGGGTTATCCCGCAATCGAGAAGATCGCTCCACTCGGTTTGAACCTGGGCCAGATTGATGTTCTTCAATCCAAGTTGGATGACATTAGCCGTGCGTTTTCAATTGACGAGGTTAACAGCGAAAACATCAATACTTGCCGGCTACTTGCAGACGCTTTGATGTGCGTGCAGTTGTATCACAATGCAGAGCCACTGTATCGAAAGATGCAGGCGATTCTTCCGGATGGTCCGGATCGCAACATGAAGATCTACAAGGACGCTATCTAGCTCAACCTGGCGGATTGCATTTATCTGCAGAGGGCTCGATTCAACGACGCCACCACTCTGTACACCGCGTATCTATTTCTCTATCTTCAATTGGAGTTGCCCGTCGATGGACTGTATGCACTGCGACTGAGCCGTCAGTCTGACTGCCATTTATTCGATGAGAGTTATAAACTCGCAGAGCAAGCATTTTTCAAAGTCATCCATAAGTGGCAATCGCTAGGCAATGAAACGAATAAGGCAATTGCGATGGTGAAACTGGCTTATGCGCAATCGAAGCGCGGCATCGGTAAACCCGATGTGGACGAATTGCGGTCGGCCCTGGAAGTGATTCAAAAGCATTCAGGATCCGACAGCCGAAACTTTGAGATTGCGCAAAGATTGTTTGATGGTGTCGTGAGGTGAAAATTTCTGCCTAAGATTGCAAGAAAACTATGGAGATTTCATTGACTCAATCTTCATTTGTCTTGAATCGAAATAATAGTGCTCAAATGGTTTTGAATAGTTCTTCTTCCCCCTCCATTTGTAGCCCGGCGTCCAAACAAGTCTCATGCGCTTTCCAACTTTCACATAGCACAACCCGGGAGACAACTGAAGCACGGCTGTAACCCGCTGGCAGCGTTTCTCTTCTCTTTCCACAATTCAATTGAGTGTGCGCAAGGGCAAAGAAATAACTGAGCAATGAAGATTAGTGAAAAGAGTTTTCGACCCGTCATCTTAGCCTTCGTATTCTAGTCTTCATACTTGCGCATCATGCGGCGGATTTCGGTGCGCTCTTTTTCTCGCAGTGACTCCGGTTCAACAATCCATGCGTTGGAACCGAATGAGCGAACCCAGAAAAGAAACTCCTCGGGATTGCCGAGCTTGATGTGAAACTCTACTTCACCGGTTCCATCTTTGGCCGGAAGAACTTTTCCCAAGGGATGCCTTTCCATCGCTTCCAGAATGTAGCCGGCCTTGGTGCGATCGAATCGAGCGACAATTCGCGGACCCTTCTCCGCTTCCTTGAATTCTTGCATTGAGCGTGGAAAGGACATACCCCATCCTGCTCCTATTAGAAATTGCGCTTCTCGAATGTCTTCCTCGTGCGAAGGATTTCCGAGCCCTTGAGACAGCTGCGCACACTCGCTGATTCTGTCCATACGCCTGGGAAAATATCGCTGTTTATCCTGGTCTTTCAAAATGCAATACCAGCCGCGCTCGTGAAAAAGCATCAGCATTGGATAGCCGGTGCAACGTTCCGGCTGAGCCAGGCGAGGAGTTTTATATGTATACACAACCGGCAGCCTCTGCCGAATCGATGCGAGCAGAAGTTTTTCAATCTCTTGCTGATCTTTTGTTTTCTTATATATGGTCCGATGGCTGATCGAGCGCCCTGGCGTTTTCTTCAAACCTGATTTTTGAATGTACTCGATCAATCTGTCGCGCATGGTCGATGCTTCGTCGTCGCTGAGCTTGGCGCCGAAAGTGTGCATGGCGTCCAGGACAAGCTCGACTTCGCTTTGCGATAGACTGAAAATCTCGTTGAGCAGATAGCCGCTGCGCAACCTGTCCTTTTTGGGAAGCATGTCCATCTCATTTTTCAAAATGAGTATGTCCTTGGCGACAGTGCGCTCGGTGACAACGATTTTTTGCTGACTGAGTGCCTTGACCAACTTTGAGAGCGTAATGCCCGGCTGGTTGGCGATGATTTTGATGATGGCGCCGAGGCGATGAAGGTTTGTGCTCATTTGGTATCTG
>JADZFV010000362.1 GCA_020854255.1 Candidatus Melainabacteria bacterium
ACATTGGTGGCGATCTTGTTCAAATAAAGCTCAGTGCGAACAGGGTTTTCGCCCTCGATGATGGAGTCGGTGGGAATAACTGCCGGCGCTGCTTCGCCCTCTTTTATCTCCGGAAGATTGATTTCAACGTACTTGGCGCCGACCAGACCCAATGTTTGAATTGTCACTTTTGAACCTTCGGTAATTGGCACGTCTTTGGTCGTGATCTTCAAATGGGCGACCACGTCGCTCTTTCCACGCAAGTCGATTTTTTCGACAACGCCGACGCGTACTCCGTTCAGGTTAACCGGCGCATTATTGGCCAGACCCGCTACGTCAGAAAATTTCACGCCGAAGCGCTGCGGTGCTTCCATCGAAAAGGATTTCAGCCATCCCCAGCCGAAAGCCAAAAGCAAAAATGCAACGAAGGCGAAAAAGCCGACTCTCCATTCAAAATGAATGGACTCCTCGGGCTTTTTCTGAATGGGTGTTGAATTCAACTCTTGCTTCCTGTCTATCTTTTCTTTGTTTTGGGGTTCAAATACCGCTCTCAAGCAGAGGTCCCTCCCGCTTAGCATACGCAAATTGCTGGATGTATGGATTGGTTGAGATAAGCGCCTCATCCGGGGTGCCTTCCCATTCGATGCGCCCGTCGTGCATGAGAAGCACGCGGTCGGCGGTGCGCGTCCAGGTGGATAATTGGTGGGTGACGACAATGGAAGCAGCATTGAGCCTGTCTTCCAGTTCGTTCATATAGTCTTCGATAACTGTCGAGATGACAGGATCAAGACCGGTTGTCGGTTCGTCGTAAAAGATGATTTGGGGGTCGTTGACGATGGCGCGGGCAAAGCTGGTGCGCTTTTGCTGACCGCCTGAAAGTTGCGTCGGATACTTGTCTTCAAACCCGGTCAATCCGACAAGTTCCAGCTTCTCGCCAATGATTCTGTTTTCTTCTTTTTTGCTCAATTTGCGCCTGCGCAACGCGATTGCCAGGTTTTCTTTGACAGTATAAGAATTGAGCAAAGCAGAACCCTGAAAGACCAGTCCGACTTGATCGGAATACATGCGAATCTGCCCGGAATCAGGCTCAATCAGTCCACAAAGAATTTTCAGAATTGTTGATTTGCCGCAGCCTGATTTGCCTACCAGCCCGAGAATCTCACCTGGATAGACACTGAAGGTGACGCCTTTGAGTACGGGCTTGTCGGCGAAAGCCTTGTACACGTCTTTGACTTCGACCATTGGTTTGGTCGAGCCGTCTATAGTAGGTGCTTGTCTATGTCGTGCCATCTGCAATTCAATCACCTCGGAGCATAGGTTACGGCGGTGATAATGTAATTGCAGACGAAAAGCATCGTCATTGTCCACACGATCGTGCGCGTGGTGGCAATACCGACGTCTTCCGCTCCACCTCTAGTTCTCAGCCCGATGGCGCAAGAAATCACGATAATCAAGATCGCATTTACCCATGCTTTCAGGAAGTGAGTGCCGAAATCGCGGTCGAGAATTGTTTGTTTTACCGAATCTAAAAATGTCGCCGGCGGCACATTGGCAGCTGTGTATGCGATGAGGATTCCCGCCACCAGCCCAAGCGCCATGGCATAAACAGTCAGTGCCGGCATCATCAGCATGGCGGCAACGAAGCGCGGCACCACAAGGAATTGAACGGGATCGACACGCATTACTTTGAGCGCATCGATTTGCTCTGTAATCATCATGGTTGTAAGTTCTGCAGCCACAGATGATCCGACGCGGCCGGCTACCATGATGCCTGCCGTGATCGGGCCGATTTCTCTAACCAGAGCAAGCGATACGACGCCGCCGATTGCGGTGTCGGCTCCAAACAATACGAGTTCGCGCGAAATTTGCAGCGACATCGCAAAGCCGGTGAAAAGAGCAGTCAATGAAACGACGATGCAGGATTCGACACCGATCTTGTAGCTCTGGCGCCAGGTTTCGCGCCAGTCTATTTCGCCTTTGAGGATGTATTTCAGCGTGTGAAACAGCAAGATAAGACACTGCCCGAAAAGCTGGCAGCCTCGGCCGAATTGCTCGACCATAATGTCGAGCGGGCGAAATATTCGATTGCGAGAACGAACCGATGAAACCATAACCCACATATTTTAGCGACTAACGGGCGTCAGTAAATGTTCAGGGCGTTTTAGATTTGCCGCAAACATGTTTCGGTATTTGCTTTTGACGCTGGAAACGCCCACCGGTTCCATGATTTGAGACTCATGTTTCTGGCGACCAACAGATGCGAAAGTGTTGGTTCCAGCTCTTGGCTTCTTGTGCGCTTCTTGCCGTCGCAGCAAAGCGTCTCAGGCGATGCTACGCTGCATATATGTTTGAGTGCATGGAGGGGCGTTTTCTTTAAGTGCAGGGGGCGACTTATTCGAGTGCACAAAGAGCGATGCCTTGCATCGCCCCTTGACGAAAAGTCACAGGCGGGTACGAAACAAGAAGCATAGAAAAGAGGAACTTTTGATGTCCGCACAAGAACAACCGGAAACTGGTCGAGAGGCTGGAGGGCACGGCGAAGAGCGCTTTCAGCAGCATTGCGAACCCGGGCCGGAAAAGAAAAGCAAAGCCGGGCTGCTTGGCGGACTGGGGATTTTGGGCATCATTGCGCTCAAAGGAAAGTTCTACATCTTTGCAGCTCTTAAGGGTTTGAGCTTTCTGAAGCTGGGCTGGCTGTTCAAAAGCGCGCTCATGTTTTTCGCCTCAATCGCGCTGTATTGGGCCCTCTGGGGCCCTATATTTGCAGTCATCGTGGTGGGCATGATCTTGATTCACGAGCTTGGGCACTACGTTTGGATGAAGGCATATAAGCTAGATCCGAAGCCGATTATGTTTATTCCGGGGCTGGGCGCGTTTGTCGAAATGGAGAAAATGCCCGCCGATCAGGCGACGGATGCATGGGTGGCACTGGCCGGACCACTGGTTGGTGGAGTGGCAGCCGCCGGTTGCTACTACTATGGCGCGCTCACGCAAAACCTCTTTTTCATGGCGGCCGGCAGCGTCGGGATTTTCTTGAATATAATCCAATTGATACCGGCCAAGCCATTGGACGGTGGTTTTGTTGTAAATGCCATCAACAAATGGCTCTTAATTCCCGGCATCGGCGTGCTTTTTGCCTTTGCGTTTTACTTCAAGTCGTTCATCTTCGGCATTATTTGCATAATTGCGTTTTTGAATCTCGTGCATCAGTTCAAAAATCCTGACGAACTACCTTCCAGGGGTGGGCATGTGCAGGTTGCGGCGACAATGACCCAGAAAGTGGCAATATCAATTGCTTACTTTGGGTTGTCGGGCATGCTTGGCTACCTTTACTGGCTGTCG
>JADZFV010000363.1 GCA_020854255.1 Candidatus Melainabacteria bacterium
TGGATGAATGATCAAATCGCGCGGATGTTTGCCGATTGCTTCCTCGGCGCTGTAGCCAAAAATCTTCGTGGCTACTGGGTTCCAGTAGATTATATTGAAATCGGCATCCTGAAGAATGCAGGCGATCGGCATGCGCTCCATTTGCAATTGCAAGCGCGTGAGCAATGCCTTTTCTTTCTCTTGCGATTTTTTTGCCTCCAGTTGAGCCCGTTTCCACTCCGTGATGTCCTGCGCCAGTCCGCATGTGCGATTGATTTGATGACCGGAAGATGAGATCGGAAATGTTCGTATCCACACCCAGGTGATATCTCCGTCGGGCCTGAGAATGCGCACGTGCGTATCGATATTGTCGGCAGTGGCAGCTGACAGAGTGCGCATCATTTTTTCTTTGTCGTTCGGATGAATAGGGTCGAGAAAGGCCAGCGGTTTGCGATAGAGTGTATCGGCCGATTGACCCCAGATGCGCTCGTAGGCTCGATTGACGTAGAAAAGCTTGCTTAAATCTTGAGAGGCGATCCAGAGCGCTGCACCCAGGTTTTCAGCCAGCTGGCGAAACATCAATTCGGAGCGTTTCAAATTGCTTTCGGCAAGCGCCCTATCCTTGCGCGCCCCCGCTTCGGACAGTGCTCGTTCCACGGCAAAGTGAATGCGGCTCTTCGGTCCTTTTTGAACGTAGTCGGTGACGCCGTGCTTGAGCGCCTCCATGCCGATTTCTTCGTCGAGAATGCCGGACGTCAAAATGAAAGGCACTTCCGGACAAATTTCATTGCGCAGCCCGAGTGCGGAAATGCCGTCAAAGCCCGGCAATGCGTAGTCGGAAATGATGATCTGCGGCTCGAAGTCCATAAGCGCGCGCAAGAAGTCATTGCGATTGGTGACGGCTAGCAGAGTCGATGAAGCATCGAGCTTGTCCAGTTCGTTCTCCAGAGCCAGCAAGTCGGTCTGTTCGTCTTCCATGACCAGAACACGGATGTGCTCGCCCACCATCGGTTTTTCGCGCGTCAATGTTTGCGGTTTTTTCATGGTGCGCAAACGGCTGTAAGCAAGCGCGTTGTCTTGCTCTCTTTCCAGCTGATCTTCAAAAGCACTGAGCGCCGATTCGACTGAGTTGGAGAGTCCGGCCAGGCGTCCTTTTAAGACGAAATCATTGGCGCCCTGGCGGATCGTCGCGGTGGCGGCGTCTTCTCCAACCGGATCCGAAACGACGATGAAAGGTAGCGCGCTGTGAATCTTGCGCACGTGATGCAGAGCGTCGTAGCAATTGATTCCGGGCAGCGTAAATTTGGAGAGAACCAGGTCGGGTACGAAGTCTTCCAGGACTTGTTCGAACTGTTGCTTGCTGGAGGCGACGCGCGCTATGAAATCAATTCCGGCGCGATTCAATTCCTCGGTAACACGATTTACGTCATCGGGGCTGTCTTCGAGAATGAGGATTCGCCAGCGCTCATTCATCTGTCTCATCCGCCGCTGAGCCTACAGTCGCCACGGTGGAAGTTTCCAGAGGCGCGAGAGCCATTTGAGCGAATAAATCTATGCAAATACTGTCGGTTAAATTGACCAGGTCTACAGATGGAAAAGCTTGAGTCAAAGTGGATGCCGGCGCCTTCATTTCAACGCTCAGGCGCGGAAATAGAAATTGTATTTGGTGCTTGTTTTTATTTGCGAGTTCCATCAAACAAAACCAATCGTACAGACTTTTGCGGTAATACTCGATTGAGTATCCTGCACGAACTCACTGGGCTTCCATGGATAAATTGTACCCGGTCAGACCTTATACATATTCCATACAGTTGAGCTTTTCGAAGAGAATCCGCTACTTGCCGTTGGCATGCCCGTGTCCGTTGCCGTTGCCGTTAACCCCGCCGGGATTAAATGCGGTTGGGTCGGTGCCCCGGTCGATGCGGGTGCCCAGGACAATCGAGGTGACAGTCTTGCGCACGCCCGGAATCTTGCGGATTTGATCGAGCAATATGTCCAGGGATTCAGTATCTCGGGTTCGCACCTTAAGCAAAAGGCTCTCTTCGCCGGCTACCGAATGCAGCTCTTCTACCTCGGGATAAGGTTCGAAAGACGCCGGAATGTCCGTGCAGCTTACTCCTTCGGTCGTGACGCGCACGAATGCCGTCAGCTTGGCACCCAGCATCTTATGATTGAGATTGATCGTGTAGGACTCGATAACTCCCAGCTGCTCCAATTTCTTCACGCGCGCATGCACCGAGGGCGCCGACAGGTTTAGTAGATAGGCAAGATCGCTATACTTACGCTTGGCGTCTTCTTTTAGCGAGGCTAATAGTCTTAGGTCTATATCGTCCATCTGAGTGCCCGGGCGTGTGGAAAAAACTAACGCTGTTCGCATTTTGTTTGTATTTTACCAGATTAGGTGGTTTTGCCAAGGAGCAGGAGTAATATGAGGCAAGTTGGATTCACCGCCTAAGAGAATTAGTCGATTGGCTGGATTGGCTTAAGAGATTGGCTGGATTTAATAAGCAAGAATCGCAGTGCTGCCAACTGGGGAAAATTGCAGAGTTCGGCATGTCCTGCGAAAGGAAACCTCGTAAAATGGAGACCCATATGGCAGTCTCAAAACTAAAAATCGTATTCGCCTTCATCGGTATTTATCTGATCTGGGGCTCGACTTACCTGGCGATCAAAATCGCCATCGACACGATGCCACCATTTATGATGGCATCGCTTCGCTTCCTTATGGCTGGTCTGGGCTTTTTTGCAGTGTTGATGTTGCTCGGTCATGAGCGCCCGAAAAAACGACACTGGCTCTCTGCTTTGATAATTGGGACATTGCTTCTGGCGGCCAGTAATGGCAGCGTTGTATTGGCAACGAAAACGATTTCGACCGGTTGTATCTCCCTTCTCATTGCCATGGTGCCTGTCTACGTCGCAATTTTGGAATGGCTGGAAAATCGCAAGCAGAAGATTGAGACAAAGAAAATTCTCGGGCTTATTTTAGGAACTCTGGGCATCGTCACTTTGATCGGACCGCAAAATCTGTTTGTCGAGGGCGGCATCAATTGGTTTGGCATTGCCTGTGTGATGTTCGGTTCACTAAGCTGGTCGTTCGGCACCATATACTCGCGCCGAGTGGAAAGGCCCAGTTCGCTTATGGTCGGCATTGCCATGCAGATGATCTGCGGCGGAACTGTGCTCGGGCTGGTTTCGCTGGTCATGGGTGAGCACACGCAAATTGCTAATTTGCATGTTTCATTGAATTCGGTTCTGGCGGTGGCCTACCTGATCGTGTTCGGTTCGATTGTCGGTTATTCGTCCTATCTCTGGCTGCTCAATCACGTGAGCGCATCAAAGGTTTCAACCTACGCCTACGTCAATCCGATTGTGGCGATATTTCTCGGTTGGGCTTTTGCCGGCGAAACGATAAGCGCGCAGACAGTGGCGGCCGGCACGATCATTCTCGCTTCGGTCTGGCTGATTACCGGAACGAAAAAACAAGAACAACCGGCGCTCATGCCTTGCCGCGCTCTGGACGCGAAAGCAGCACTGCCGAACAAACAAGTTTGCCAGACGCATGAATTCGCCTCACCGGGAAGCAAGCGCTCTGCTTGAAGCATGAAAATAAATGACTTGTGATGGAGTCACAGCTTGCTATAGCTCCATTCGGGGGGTCTTTTCGAA
>JADZFV010000364.1 GCA_020854255.1 Candidatus Melainabacteria bacterium
AGTATGAGGAAAGCGGCCATCATCATAATCCAGATGGCGCCTAGCGTTTGAAGATTGTTGTTGCCTATGGTTTCGTTGGTGGCCAGTTGCATTTGCTTTTCTCGGCTGCGCAAGTCAGACAGCTGGCTCTCGATCAAACTTGTCAGTTTTTGAAATTTGGCTGATTCGAAAAGTGGTGCAGTGGCAGCAAATCCACTTTTCTTTCGTGTTTCGATGATCAGCTCGTCGAGTGCGATTCGATCGTTGATATTGACCTTGAGTGCTCGAAATTCAGCCTGGTTGGAGCGATCTTTCATCAGCTGGAGCAAGCGGTCCAAATGCTGATTGAGCTTGGCAGCGCACTCTCTAATCACGGGCAGATTCTCCTCTTTGCCCTGAGCGATGTACGCAATTTCATTGCAGCGCAAGTCAGTGTAGGAAGTCATTGTCTCTTCCATTTCAAAGAGTGCGTCTTGACTCTGCGAAAGAGAATTACTGGGCGGCTGCAGCTGCTGGCTGGCTACACCGCCTATGTAGAGCAAAACCATTGCTGTGGCCAGAACTGCAAGCGCGGCTTTGGTCGTAAGCGAGCTTGAGGGTCCTGAATTTTTTGTATTAGCCGACTTTTCCATTTAGTCGCTTCGTGTCCTATATAGATGTTCGCCCGCTCTTCTGAATCTCATCATAGAGCGTCAGGCACGGACTGGAGTGCAAAGCTGTAAATCTGACCAGGTTTGGATTGTTTGTATGCGAGACTTTCAATTTTTCGAAGGTGCCTGCAAATAGCTGAGGCGCTGGAATCCAGGCTACCAATGAAGTCCTCACCGTAGCAAAGGGAGCGGGCACTGCAGTCGATGTTTGGTTGTTTTTTTTCGCTGCTTTGTTTACGGCATTGCTATTCTGGTAGACAGTAATCTCGCTTTTGATTGGTTCGCGAAGGAAAAAGCCGTCCGGTCTATAGTTTTGTAAAACCTGGTCCACCGCTTTTCCGGCTGCCACGAAATTTTGCTCTTGTGCCGCTCTGTAAGCTGATTGAGCTCCCACTTCATCAAGCAGCCGAGCTGCTCTCAAAATAAAAAAAGTGTTGGCCAAAAATAATGTGGCAAGCAAGACTGCCAGAGAAGACAGGAGAAATGCAAAAGGGGAAACTTTGCCTTTTGGCTCAGAAACTTTATCGTCAACAGTCAACAGTGATTCCTCGCTATGGCTTTCAGTTTTATTGGTCGACAATTCTGTAGCCGAGACCTCGCTTGGTGCGGATAATTGAATTGTCTTCGCTGTCTCCCAGTTTTTTTCTGAGCGTCTTCATGTGCGTTCTCACCGTGTCAATCGATGCAGAAGAGTCTGTCTGCCAGAGGCGATCCAAAATTTGCTCCAGGGAAAAACTTTGATTGGGATGACGCATCAAAAGTTCCAGAAGCGAAAATTCCTTGGCGGTCAGTTCAATTTCGCGCTCTGCCCGGACCACCCTGCTTGTCTGCGTGTCTAATTCCAGGTCTTGTATTTGCAAAACACGACCGGCAAAGGCGGCCGGCCGGCGAATCAAGGCTCTCACTCTCGCTCCCAATTCGGTGGGATGAAATGGCTTGACCAGATAATCATCTGCTCCGGCGTCCAATCCCTGGGCCATATCTTCTGGTGCGCCCTTTGCAGTCAGCATCAATATTGGCGTGCGCCCGCCGAAGTTTCTAAACTTGGAGATGACGTCGACTCCGCTCAAATCGGGCAGCATCCAGTCCATTATCACGAGATCGTAAGTATGGTCTTTGAGACTTTGCAAGGCATCGACACCGGAATGCACGACATCGACCATTTGCTTTTCGTGCTCGAGCTGCATCTGGAGCAGAAAAGCCAGGTTTTGATCGTCTTCCACCAGAAGAATCTTAGCCATATTAATGCCGCCGATAACCTGAGCTGGATTTGCTGGTAAGTCGTTCTCTTTATGCCCGCTCAGCTGCGGTCAATACTCCCCGACTCAACAGCCCGTCAGAAGCTTATGCCGTAAAAGCGGGCGCATGCCCGATTCGCCGCAAGATTTCAGCTGTGGAATGATTTTGCCGGGATTGCATATGGAGCGTGGGTCGAAGGCTTTCTTAATCCAGGTCATCGCCTCCAGATCGTGTGCGGAAAAGGCCATGGGCATCTCGTGGACCTTCTCTATGCCGATACCGTGTTCGCCTGATAATGTTCCTCCCAGGTCCACACAAAGCTCTAAAATTTGGCGCCCTGCCAGCATCACCCGTTGCACCTCATCCTCATTTTCACGATGATAGAGAAGGCAAGGGTGGAGGTTGCCGTCGCCGGCATGATAAACATTGGCGATTGTCAGTTTATGTTTCTCCCCAATCTCGGCAATTCTTTCAATTGCTTCCTTGAGTTTGCTTCTGGGGATGACGCCGTCCAGAACATATCCGTGCGGCGCGATGCGACCCAGAGCTCCAAATGAAGTCTTGCGCGCTTTCCAGATCAGAGCCCTTTCCTTTTCGTCCTTTGCCCAGTTGAGTGAAAGCGCTGCATTCTCTTTCGCCACCAATTCGACAATCTGTCTTTGCACATGAATGCTTTCGCTGGGCCCGTCCAGCTCGACGACCAGAAGGCAGCCGGCAGCACGATTCAGACCCATGTGCAAATAATCTTCAACGGCATTAAGTGTGACGCTGTCGATCATTTCCATCGCCGCCGGCACCACTCCATGAGCGACTATATCGGAAACTGCCTGGCCTCCTGTGGCCACACTGGGAAAGTAGGCAAGCATGGTTTCGACAAAACGCGACTTGGGCAAAAGCCTTACACTTGCCTCAGTGGCGATGCCCAGAGTGCCTTCGGAGCCAACCATCAATCCCAGCAAATCAAGTGAGATTTTGTCTTTTGCCCTGCCACCAAATACGGTGAGACTGCCGTCCGGCAAAACTACTTTTGTGCTGAGAACGTGATGCACGGTCATGCCGTATTTAAGCGTATGCGGCCCGCCCGAATTCTCCGCCAGATTGCCGCCGATTGTCGATGCCGACTGGCTGGACGGGTCGGGCGCAAAATAGAGACCATAAGGCGCGGCAGCGTGCGAGACGGCAAGATTTGTCACGCCTGCTTCCGCTTGCGCCACCATGTCCTTGGGATCGATGGAGAGGATGCGATTCATGCGCGTCAAGACTATGCTCAGACCGCCGTAGATTGTGGTGGCGCCGCCGGAAAGCCCAGTAGCTGCGCCTCGAGCAGTGAAGGGTACGGAGAATTTGTTGGCTAATTCGACAACCCTCTGGACTTCTAGCGTCGACCTGGGCAGGACGACAAGGTCTGGGCGCGCCACATCCATTGTTTCGGCGTCGCATTCGTATAAAGCCAGAGACGAAGGCGTGGAAAGAACATATTTCTTCCCGACAACTCTGACAAGCTCCTCAGCCAGCGCGCTGATTGCCGTCCCCGGCACTTACCGTCCCCTTTGCTGTTGCAGCAATCTCTCTTTGTCGCCCGTGATCGAGCGGAATCCTTGCGGACCACCGTTGTTGTGACCGAATGTGGATATTTTATCAACGGTCATGCGCCTGCTGCCTTGCGGAAACTGCAGCACAGGATTGCCGGCCATTTTACTGACCACCGCATAGACCATAGCGTTATAGATAATACTGGAGCTGTTTTGCTGCATATGCACGTTGACGACCCGCCCGTCTCTTGTGATGGTGTAATTGATTATGCATACCAGAGGCGGGCTTTTGCTCAGCATAGTCTTTGCATAACTGCTGATCTGGTTGTAAATTGCTTCTGCCACGCGCCTGTGCCATTCATCCCAGGCCAGTTGCATATCTTGACCATCCGGGTCGTTTGGATTATTGGGGCGCATCTGATTAACTTGAGTGGGCGGCTGCATATCCGGCGGCATCATTGCCTGGCGCGGCGCCTGCTGTTGCGGCATCTGGTCGCCCATGGCGGGCATACCCTGCCCGTTGAATCCGCCATCCTCATCAGCGCGCACCTGGAAAGGCTGCGGATTGCCGGTTTTTGTGGTCTGCACCTGGAAAGCGGATGGAGGTGCCTCGAAGGTGTCCTCCTGTCCTGAACCACTGCTGTCAAAAGGGTCGCCGGCGTTTTTCATGTCATTGCGGTTCAGGCTGGGACCTTCTTCCGGCTTGATAAAACCCTGTTCGATGCGAATTTTGTAGGGTGCCTTTGATGTCTGCGCAGCCTGACATGGTGAAACCAGAAACTGACCGGCAAAGGCTGCGGTCAGAGTTAAGGTCGTCATTTTGCAGAAAATATCTTTACAGGACGAGGTGGATGGCTTCATGGCAGGCACTTGTGAGTAGTAAGAGGGTTGTCAGGATTCCATATATGTACTTTACTCGAAAACCCGAAAAAGTAAATTCGGATTTGGGTTCAAAACTACGTGTGAGTACTAATGGGACAGGGCGGAAAGTACGTGTTTTACTAAACATCTGAGCTTTGAGCGCAAATTCGCTTAAAGACCAATTTTAATCGATTTCAGGTGACCGTACAGTTATGGAAAAAACAAAAAAAGTGCCGAAAAAAACATGCGGCATTATTGACAGCCACGCTCATGTGGTGAGCGAATTTTTCGGCGCAGAGCGCGAGGAGGTAATTCAGCGATCGTTTGCAAACGGCGTTGTGCAAATGGTCAATCCAGGGGTGGTTCTGGATAATGTCGACGAACTGAAAGATATTGCAGAGCGGCATGCCAACCTGTTTTTCGCGACCGGGCTGCATCCCCATGGAGCGAAGGACTGGAGCGATAAGTGCGCCGAAGCGATTGAAGAAGCGTCAGCCCATCCAAAGGCAGTAGGAGTGGGAGAGTGCGGTCTGGATTTTTTCTACAATAACAGCGACCACGACAGCCAGCGCCAGGCATTCGCCGCGCAATGCCGCCTGGCAAAGCGTCTGAACAAACCGGTTATTGTGCATTGCCGAGACGCCTGGCAAGAGGCTTTCGACATCCTTAAAGAGGAAGGCGCCGGCAATCACGCCGATTCGCTCAAAGGAGTTTTTCATTGTTTTACAGGTGCGCCGGAGCACTTGTCCGCTATCGCGGACTTGGGATTTTATGTATCTTTCTCCGGTATAGTCACATTCCCTAATGCCAAATCCTTGCAACAAGCCGCTAAACAGGTGCCGGAAGACAAAATTCTGGTGGAAACAGATTGTCCTTTTCTGGCACCACAGAAGGTCCGAGGCGCCAAAAACGAACCGCAATATGTCTGGTACGTCGCTGAAAGACTTGCTGAGCTGAGAGGTGCTTCTGTAGAGTCCATCGCTCAGATTGCCATGGCCAATACAAGGAAATTATTCTCTCTGCCTGAGCCGGTTCTGTAGTCTGGTATTGAATACGCCACTATACAGGTTTAGAAAGCCGGATAGGCGACCGGACGACGCATGGCGTCGCCCCTCTCTGCAGGCTAGCGGAGTTTTACGTGAAGGCGAACTTCTGCGCCTTCGCCTGGTTTCGAAGAAAATGCCAGCTCAGTCAAATAGAGCGAACGAATGATTTCGGCGCGCTGGCGCATGCTGGTCATGCCCATACCGCCTGAATCACTTCTTTCTTCATCGAGCAGTTGAACGTCATAGCCCGAGCCGTTGTCCGAGACGATAAACTTCATCCAGCCGTCGGCAGTTTCTTCAATCTTGACCATGATTTGAGTTGCCGACGAATATTTCTCAGCGTTGTTCAATGCCTCCTGCACAATTCTAAAAATGTGCAGTTGCGCAAGCTCCGGAAGGCGCGCAATATCTCGTTCGATTTCCATCTGGCAGGAAATTCCTGAGCGTTCTTCAACCCGCTCCAGAAGCCCTTCAATGCTTACTTTTAAGCCCCAGTCTTGAAGATTGCGCGGAGCATAATCATTGCAAATATCGCGCAATTTTTCGACTATTTCATCGAGAGTTTCCATCACTTCATCATTTGTCAGCGCGCGATCGCCTGATATGTATCTTTTCAGCATCAACATATCGGCAATCACAGTGTCGTGCAAGTCCCTTGCCACACGCCGCTTCGTCTCTTCTTGTTGTTGCACTAACTTCCAGGCCAGATTTTGCATCTCCAGCTTGTGCTGATCGACTTTGGGCGGACGATGGACTTTTGGCGCCGCCTGAGGGCGATGCAATGCCGGGTCACTGGTGCCGTCTTGCTCTTCATCCGGGTAAAGAGATGAAAGGCTGCGGTCGAGAAGCAGGAGAATTTCCTCGACCCGTATCCTCTCATTGTTTAGACACCAGGTATGTCCGTATTTTGTATGCACGAGATCGAGGCGCGCTTTCAATCTCGTGTCAAACTCGGCGTAGGAAAGAAAGACAAGCTCTTTTGAGGGAATGACAAATATCTCGATTGCGCGCGCCGAAGCGCGGACGGAAAGACAATATTCTTCATTGCGGGCGCGAAATCTATAAAAGCTTTGCGGCAGTTTTTTCTGACTGACCAGACCTTTTATCTGCGGCGGGCTATCGGGCTCCTTGATGTGTTTTGGAGCCATCAATTCCAAATTTTTGAACCTTTCTTTGTTTTCTTCGTTGGCAACGCGGTGGCGCAAAGCGTCGAAAAGGCTGTCCATCAGGTCCAATGCAACGCGGGTGAACTCTTTATCCTCGTTTTCTGCAACCGCTGCAGTCTTGGCTTTTTGCTCGGGAGGAAAAGTACGCTTTACTGCAGTTGTCTTGGAAGGGAAAAGCAGTTTTGCCAGTTTTCTTGCATCGAAAGGAAAATTAACCACGGCAAAACTATACGCCTCTTGCGCCCATGTCAACGCTTCCGTATCCGTTCTCGACTGCCCAGGCAATCAATTGCTCTCTGGTGTCAAGACCGAGTTTTAGAAGCAAAGTTTCACACTGCTTGCGCACAGTGGTGATGGAGGTGGTGCGCGCATCGGCAATGTCTTGATACTTCATGCCTCTGGCCATCATGCGCAGCACTTCATCTTCGCTGCGTGTAAGTTTTTTCCAGTTGCCCTTCACTTGTTCGGAGACAATGCCCGTTTCTCCGGCCTTCACGCGTCTTATTGTCTCTGAAACTTTAGCGACGCGCTCGGACTTGAGCAAATAGGCTTGAACGCCCATGGACAGCACTGTCTGGATAAACGCCATGCGGCTTTCGGCAGAAAAAATCACCAGTTTCGATTCTTTCAATTGCGAAAATTTCTCCACCATCGATCTGGGACCGTGGCTCCCGGGTAGATGCAGATCGAGAAGCACCACATCTGGTTTCATCTCTTCGACCATGGCAAAGCCTTCATCGCCGTCCAGAGAAGTGGCAATCACTTTGATGTCGCTTTCCTGCGACAAGCCCAGGGACAGACCGTCCAGTGTCGCCTGGTGATCTTCGATGATCACTACTTTGATGGTCTCAGTCACTGCCTTAACTCCCAGTAGTAAAGTCGTTAGTTTTCAGAACCGAGTTTCCTGTATCGCTTGCCAAGAGTGGCTGCTTTCGAGAAATGATCGGAGCTTTTGCTTACCCGCAATAGCGAGTCGGCGGCCCCTTGATAGTCTTTGGATTGGGCCAGGCGTATGCCTAAGTTGAAGAGCAAATCATCGACATAGGTTTGCTCTTGCTGTTTCAGTTTTTGCCTCTTAAGCTTGTCGAGCATGGAAAGGGCTTCGTCATTTCGGCCTTGAGAAATCAATTCTTCCACAGTGGAAAGCTGGGGCGGAGGCTGTTCGGGAAAAACAAGTTTGAGGGCTGAGAACATCAGGAAAGCGGAAACCAGCGTGAAGACGAAGACATTGAACTTGTGTCTGGAAGCTGCTGAAAGAATGTCTTTTTTGCTCGTTGCTTGCTCGGCATGGGCTTTCTCCTCGCGCATGAAATTACCGGATGCGCAAAGAATTTCGTTGGGTGTAGTGATGGCGAATTGGCTCTCCTTGAGGGCCAGATGGACTGCTTTTGCCGTCGCATCATCAAAAGGAATCCAGCCCGACGAGATCTGAGGGCCGCTTTCCTTTTTCTTTTTATCGAATCTGGAAAGCGACATTTCAATGTCGTCGAGAAGTTCTTCAGCGTTGTTTTGCCTTTCGTACTTGGTTTTGCTCAACGCCTTGCGAACTGCCGCTTCCAGACCGGCAGGAAATGGCAAGTCAACGCGAATGGCGTTCAAACTGGGCGGTGGACGATTGACGTGCATGAACATCAGCCCCATGACGTCATCTGCATAGAATGGTCGTTTGCCTGTCAGCATTTCAAAAATAGTTACACCAAGCGAATAAACATCGCTGCGAATATCGAGCTCCTCTCCGCGGCATTGCTCGGGACTCATATAACCCGGCGAGCCGCAAACCTTGCCGTCCATGGTCAGAGAGCCGGACTCCTCGTTGCGCTCGAACATCAATTTGGCGACGCCGAAATCGAGCACTTTTACGACATCTTTTTCCAGGACGATATTTTCCGGTTTTAAATCGCGATGAATAATTTTTGCTCTGTGAGCCTCGGCAACCGCGCTCAAAACCTGGCGCATAATCGGCAGAGCTTCATCAAGCGGAATGTGGCCTTTATCGCGAATCCGCTTTGCCAGTGAATCGCCTTTCAAGAATTCCGTGACGATGTAAGGCTGTTCTTCGCCCAACAGTCCATAGTGAAAGAGTTTGACGATATTTGGATGATTGAGGACGCTTATCGTCTTTGCCTCGCGCAGAAAACGACGGCGAGAATTAGGATCGCTCGCGCGGCTGCCATGCAGGAGTTTTATCGCCATCTGCCTGGAGGTGGTTTCATCCAGAGCCCGGAAAACAGCTCCCATCGAACCCTGTCCCAGGAAAGCCAAAATCCGGTAACGATCGTCAATGTACTTGCCGATAAAAGGGCTTTTTCCGGCATCGTGCAGGCGAACGCTGTCTACCGGACAGAGGTCTTTGTCGTCTTCGAAAAGTTCATTGCAGGTGTTGCAGAGTTTCATTGCTTCACCGCCCTTGCTGGCGTTTGTAAGCCTGCATCAGCAGGTTGGCAGTGTCTTGCATTTGCGAACCGGCGGGGATTTTCTTCAGCACACTGATGGCCTGAGCAAATTTGTTCTGGTTGGCATACTTGCGCGCCAGGTTGAGATAGGCGGTGTGAAGCGTGGAGGACTCCGCCTGTGACAAGTGTTTGCCTGTGCGTTTGCGGTTCTCCAAAAAGGCGATCGCCTGTTCGGTCTGCCCTCTGACCAGCATTTCTTCAGGTGTATCCGGAGTGGCCAGGTCCCACAATTTCAGTAATCCGACGCTCACTACGACGAGTATGACGAGCAAGGGCAAAATGATCTTCAGTGCTTCGGGCGTCCTTTCAGACTCATTGTGGTAGGCTGCCGCTGCTTCCGGTGCATGAGAGCCGGTGCTGCGCAGGTCCCGGCTGCGTACGCCTGGTTCTTCCTGCCGGCGTGGCACCACGAGTGGTGGCGTGTCGCTGGCGATCAAATCTCTTGTGCTGTGGTCGTAAGACTTTGAAATTGCCGCTGCATTCGACGGCTCAATGCGCGGCAGAGCGTCCCCTGATGCCGCTCCAGGCGTGGCATCGAAAGCTGTCTCTGCCGATGCCGCCTCGCGTTGAGGCAATGAGGCATTGCTCAATTCAATCAATGAGGCGGCAGCATTTTCTCCTGTTGAAGTCTTGTTGTCGCTTGTGTTTGTTTCTTTTTTTGTTTTCACTCCGATGAAAATGTCTTGGCTGTCGCTCATTGCGCCGTGGTGCTTTTCGGTTTCAGTTGTGAAAAGCGGTGAAACATGCTCATGGCTGGCAGCTGCATTTATGGCTCCCGCAGCCGGCAAAATGGGCAAAGTTTCGCTTGTGCACTCGGCCAGAACAGAATTCAGTCTGGCCAGGAGCGCTTCTACGCTCTGCGGTCTGGATGCCGGATCTTTTGCCAGAGTAGAGGAAATCATTTCCTCAAGCATGGGAGGAAATTGCAAATCCGGCTCTACATCGGAAAGTTTGGGTGGTTCATCGTTGACGTGCAGATACATCAAGCTGATTAGATCTTTGGCGGAAAACGGCCTTTTGCCGGTCAGTGCTTCGAAAAGGACGATGCCAATCGAATAAATGTCGCTGCGCCCGTCTACATCCGAGCCCCGGCATTGCTCAGGACTCATATAGGCAGGGCTGCCGCAGATAATTCCGTCGACAGTCAATTGCACCGGATCTATTGTCGAGTTATCAGCCATTTTGGCAATGCTGAAGTCGACTAGTTTGACGAATTCTTTGGTTTCTTCCTTCTCCACCAAAACAATGTTGGGCGGTTTTATGTCCCTGTGTACGATGCCTTTTCTGTGCGCCTCGCAAAGCGCTTCCAGAACTTGTTTGATAATTGTCAAAGCTCGCCTGGCGTCCAAGCGCCCTTCCTTGGTCAAGACTTTGGCCAAAGTGGTGCCGTTCAACAGGTCCATAACAAAATAAGGCTGCCCGTCGGCGGTCATGCCGAAGTCGTACAAAGTGAGTAAATTAGGATGCTCGAGCCTGCTTATTGCTTTGGCTTCACGGTGGAAGCGGACGAGCGACTCAGGGTCCGCGCCCAGATAACCGTGCAGCACTTTGAGGGCGACCTGCCGCCCCAGCAATTCTTGTTTGGCTTTGTAAACACTGCCTACGGCGCCTTTGGCGATTAACGATTCGACCCGATAACGTTCGTCTATAAGCGCGCCCAAAAGTGGATCGCTCGGCAATGGAACGAGATACGAACCCTCATGCGGGCACAATTCGACCTCATCGGCGAACTGTTTATGGCAATTGAGGCAGAGCTTCATGGGACACGAACAAGCAGGTCTTTATATCTTTTTACCCACGCCGATATCTAATACTATCGCGCGTGCGGATGCGTCTAAGCACCATCTAAGCACACGTATGTGGTGCTTGAATCAAGCACCTGGTCCAAGGCTATCCCCCTGAAGGGAGATAAACCTACCGGCGAAGCTTCTTATATTTGTCTTTCAGCGCTTTGACTTTCGGCGCGTGCGTTGAGTCTTCCGGAATTTTCTTGAGCAGCTTTTTAGCTTCGATAAAGCGTTTTTGTTTCACGAAAACCTCGGCTTGTTTGAAGCGAGCGTGATGCAGCAAGTCTTCTTCCTCATCAGTCAGAGGAGTCTTCTTTTCCTTTTTCTCGAGTACTTCGATCGCCTTTGTGAATTTCCCGGATGCAAAACTCTGCTGAGCAGGGTTGGGAGCCGTCACGACAGGTGCGGGCGGCTTTTCTAAAATCGGTTTGAGAATGAACCAGTAACCGGCTCCGCCGGCAATTAGAAATGCCAGTGTCAGCACCACGTAGCGAATATCGATGCCCTGATTCTTGAAAGCGCTGCGCATACGAGAGCGCGTCTGGCTGTCTTTCTTAGCTCCGGGAGCATCAAGATTGATTTCCAGGTCGCCGCCGCCTCTCATTTGCGTCAACTGGTGCAACTGCAAATCGGAAGGGCGCATCGAGGACAAGTCGGGCATCTTCGGAGGAGCCGGTCGGGCAGCGTGTTTGCCTGTCGATTCCATGGCCATCCGCAAACGCTCCTGGGTTTGCTCGGCAATGTCTATTTGCGGTGCATTTTCCATTGAAGGACCAGCCGAACTCGGTTGAGCCATTTCTCGATTGATGGCTTGGCCGCGTGCGTGATTGGCGTCCGACGCTTTTTTCTTCAACTCGGAGCCGCGATTGGCGGCCTCCAGGAAGCGATTCATCAGGTCTGACGTGAGGGCGTCATTGGCGTCGCCTGAGGCGGCTGCCAGCCGGCTGGCAGCCGAACCGAGGTCCGGCTGGGCAGACAAGGAGCCGGAAGACATGCCTCCTTGAGGCAGCGAGGATGACTGCATCGATTGCGATGCGCCGGAAGAAAATGTTCCGCTTCTGGTAGAGACGTCCTGCTCCTTGCGCTTGGCTGCTTCCATAAGCCTGCTCACGGCCGAGGAAATTTTTTCGTCTCCCTGAGGCAGGGGCGAATCTGACAGCTCAGGTTGCGAGCCTGACAGGGCTTTGGCCGCGGCCAGGCGATCTTGGGCGCCGCCGCCTTTGAAACCACTTTCATCATTGAAGCCGCTAGTGGCGTTGAAGTCAGAGTTGAAACTTGCTGATGCTGCCGACTCAAATGACTGAGCAGGCAAATCAGTGCGCGATTTCTTGGGCGGATCGGGTCTTGATTCCGGCGCCTTTGCTGCCGGCATGTTTGTCCGAGACTGGATGGCGCTGAAATAACCCGAAGACTTCGCCTTGGGTTTTTCGGGCGCACAAGACGGCAGATTGGTTTGCGAATCTGCCGGTGCGGCAGGCAAGCCTGACATTGAGACTTGTGGTTTTGCCGCCGGCATACCGGTCATCGAATCATCAGATTTGGCAGGAGCGGCAGCAGGTTTTAATTCTTCCTCTTCAGGAGGTGGCACCTGCGCCAACTTGGCCGAGAGCAAATTTCCCAAGCCAGTGCTCTTCTTCTGGGTGGTATCAGGCGGTGCAGTCCGGTGTGTTGGCGATTCCATGGGTTTGGCAGCGGGGTCAGACTTCGGCGCCTTCTCGGCAGCTTCAGCGGCCGTAAGGTCCGTCTGGGAAAGCTTAGCAGCAGATCCTGCCGATTGCATACCCGCCTTCGATTGCACTGGGTTCTCCAGCGGTTTTCCGGAGGGCTTGGCGGGCTCGAGAGCATCTTCTGAAGGGTGACCGGCATTTTTTGCTGCAAACATTGCACCCAGACCAGTTTTTGACTGTCCCGGCGGGGTGGCAGATTTGTCGGCTGCAGCCTGCAATAGCCGCGCAGCCGCGCTTGACGAGCCTGCTTGCCCGCTTGAAGCAGGGGGCTCTGGCTTGCTCGCCTGCGTATCCTGATTGATGAAATTGGCGGCAGCACTGTTCATCAAATCGGAAGGAGACTTATCAGGCTTAGTCAGACCGGCACTGAACAATTCACCTGGCATGGTTGCCGAATTATGGGCTTGCGGCAGGCCGGCAGTCTCTCTTTGAGACTCCTTTTCAGTAATGGGGGTTTTTTTAGCAGCCATAGCCAGCCGATCGGCTACCGATTGGTTGATCGTGACTGCTTTATCCGTTGCAAAACGATCTTGGTCTTTGGCTGTCCGATCCGGTGTGTCTACAGAGCCAAAGTCCCTGGATTCTTCGCTCGCCTTGAGCGAAAAATCATCAGCTGCCTCTTTGGGAGCGCGCGTCAAGAGCTCACCTTCGTCGATTGCCGCCTCGATGAGAGTTTGGTCGTGCCGTTTCGGTCTGAAAGGATCCGGAGTTTTAGCGGAAACGGGTTTTTCTTCTTTTTCTTCAAATGACTCCTGGTTGGGCGGCGCAGGCAAAGCCTGCGCAGTTGCCGGTTGAGCTGGCTTTGCTGGCTTTTCGTCTGCCACGTCCGTGGCGACGCGGGTCAATAATTCGCTCTCATCTATTGCAGCTTCGATGAGAGTTTGGTCGGGTCTTCTGGGCCTTATCTGATCTGCACTTCCGGGCGGAGCCTTAGATTCAGCCACAGTATGGCTGGTCTCGACTGGCTTCACCGGCGCAGGTGGAGGCGGCGGAGTGGCAGCTGCAGGAGGTGGAGGAGGCGGCGCCGG